>JBILRU010000076.1:0-10649 GCA_044372485.1 Crocinitomicaceae bacterium | reverse complement strand
TTGTTGAATAAACCTTTAATCATCATTCGCTAACTATATTTTTAGTTCTTGGCATAATTTCTGATATTTGCACTGAAATTTAAGACATGAAATTAATTTACCTCCTATTTACTGTATTTTTCCTTTGTTCAGGAACTGTATTTTCTCAAGACGCAAAAGCGCAAGGTATTCTCGACAAACTATCTACTAAAATGAAAACGATGAAGTCCTTCTACATCGAATTCAATGCAACGGTTAAAAATGCATCTAGTGGGGCGAACGAGAACGAAACGGGAAAAGGCTGGGTAAAAGGAAATAAATTCTATGCTTCGTACGGTGACAACACCATCATTTCCAATGGTGTAAAAACGTGGACAGTCATTAAAGAAGAACGCTCAGTATACGAATCTGATGCAGCGGAAGACGAAGATGGACTCAATCCGAAGAAACTCATGACAATTTGGGAAACTGGATTTAAGAATAAATTTGACCGAGAGGACAAATTGAATGGAGAAGCTGTTTACGTGATTGACCTATTCCCGAAAGTTCCAGCTAAAGCTGAGTACCACACTATTGTCTTGTATATTTCAAAAACAGAAAATGAATTAAAGAAAGCAGTTTTGAAAGCGAAAGACGGAACGGTAATGACCTATTCAATGACAAAATTCACGTCTAATCCAGAAATCGACGATAAAAAATTCGTTTTTGATAAAACGAAATTCCCAGGTTACCCAGTAATTAGAGATTAATTTCTTTCGGTTCTGATTATCGTTTCAAGGCACGATCCATTTCACGACGATCATCTTTCTCTTTCAAGTCATTTCGTTTGTCGTGAAGTTTTTTACCAACTGCACACGCAATATGGATTTTCACCCAACCCTTTTCGGACAGAAATAATTTCGTGGGAATGAGCGTATTTCCTTTTATTTTTAGGAATTTCTCTATACGGACAATCTCCTTGCGATTTAAAAGTATTTTACGATCAGCACGTGGTTTATGGTTGTAAAAGGAACCGTTTTCGTATTCGGTTACGTGCATGTTTCGAATCCAAACTTCATTGTTGTAAAAGATGCCGTAAGCCTCTAAAATGCTCGCTTTTCCGTTGCGGATACTTTTAATTTCCGTTCCGGAAAGTACCATCCCAGCAGTAAATTCCTCCTCGAGATGGTATTCAAATCGAGCACGCTTGTTCCGAATGTTAAGTTCTTTCACTGCCATGATGTCACAAAGTTAATCAAATGTTACGAGGGCTTATAACTTAGCGATAGTATTTACAAAGAATCCACGCTGTTTTGAAAAGATTAAGTACATTTGAAATTCAAATTTACACGTGAATATCCCGTCAAAACATTTCGAAAAAGCAGTTGATCAACTTTCCACACTTCCCGGAGTCGGACGTCGCTCAGCACTTCGACTTGCACTCGATTTATTCAAACGTAGCGAGGTAGAAATTGCTGATTTCACGAGCGCACTGATTGATTTCAAACAAAAAGTACTGCATTGCAAAAGTTGTGGAAACATGACCGATGATCCGATTTGTGCGATTTGTGCGAATCCCAAACGCGATCATGGAACAATCTGTATCGTAGAGGACATCCGTGATGTCATGGCCATTGAATCGACATCAACGTATCAAGGGATTTATCATGTTCTCGGTGGAATCATTTCTCCCATGGACGGAATTGGTCCCGCGGATTTAAACATAGAGTCCCTCCTACTCAAATTGGAAAAAGAAACGGCCAAAGAGATCATCTTTGCTCTGAGTCCGACCATGGAAGGCGACACCACCAATTTCTACTTATTCAAAAAACTTCAACGCTTCGAATGTTTGATCACTTCGATTTCTCGCGGAATTGCTGTTGGATCAGAATTGCAGTACGCAGATGAACTCACGCTTGGACGATCCCTTCAGCAACGTCAGGTGTTCCAAAGTGGACATTAGTCCATCTCGTGAAAGACTTTCGTTTGATGTTTGAGGAACCGAAATGTTAATCCAAAAAAAGCAATTCCACCACCAAAAAGCAACCACGCCTCTATGTAGGATTGATAATATTGTGAAATTGGATAAATCTTATTGACTAGAAGTGTTTGAATACACAATGCAATGGTCATACTAGCGGTCCAACCAGGATATTCGTTTTTCAATACAATTCTCCAAGAAAAATCATTGGAACTTGAAGTATAAAGAAATGGATTCGGAATCAAACGAGGTGTTCGTCGATGCCATCTTTCATAATCATTACCGAACTTTCTTCGCAGAAATTGCTCTTCAGCAAAAATGATAAACAAATAGTAAGTGATAAAAACAAATGTAGCTAAGATAATCAACCAAGGAATGCTCAGCAGGGTTGTCCAACCTATCCATATCAAGATATTGGCCAAATATAACGGATGTCGAACGATGGAATACATTCCTTTTGTATTTAGCACTTCAGCAACTTGATGACTGCGATTACGTCCAGAAGTCTGCATGCTGCGATGTCCAACGGTCAACGCGCGTAACAAATGTCCCAAAACAACTAAAAAAAGCGCTGTTTTCTCAAACAAACTGAAGGACATCCGTTCTTGGGTGTCATTCAACTGGATAGAAAAAGCAACAACCGCAAAAAAAACAGGAACAAATCCACGGTACTTAAAAAGTTGATTCCCTATATGTTCTACCGAATTAGTGAGTGACATTTCCGATTTAATTAGTATATTGCAGAGGCCTAACAAAATTAGAATTATTTACGAAAGTCCCATGAAAGAAAAATACGAATTAGAATTCCTGTTAAAAACATCACCGCGTGTATTGGAGAAATTAATCAATACACCTGATGGATTATCAGAATGGTTCGCGGACGACGTGAATATTAAAGATGATATTTATTCTTTTGAATGGGATGGAAATGAAGAAGAAGCTCGTTTATTACAAAACAAACCAACTACAAAAATTCGTTGGAAATGGCTTTCTGATGAAGAAGATGGTCTCGATGTTTATTTCGAAATAGCTTATATCGTTGACCCTATGACTTCTTCTGTTTCTCTTCAAATCACGGATTTTGCTGATCCTTCCGATAAAGAAAGTTCCATCATGCTTTGGAATCAACAAGTAAGTGATTTAAAAAGAGTACTTGGTTCTTAGAACTCACAATACTTCTTCTTTTTCTACGTTTATTAGCTACCTTTGCCGAAATTTTCAAGGTTGAAAAGATTGTACCTATTTAGCATTCGATCATTTGCAGGACCCTTCATTGTGACCCTGGTGATTTCGATGTTTATCTTAATTCTACAGTTCTTTTGGGTGTACATGGATGACTTAATGGGAAAAGGATTAAGCATTTGGGTCATACTTGAATTGCTTTTCTATGTATCCGCCAATTTAATCCCTTTAGCACTTCCACTTGCCATTCTGCTCTCTTCCTTAATGACCTTTGGGAGTTTTGCTGAAAATAACGAGTTAACAGCATTGAAATCTAGTGGCTTATCACTTTACCGCATCATGCGTCCATTGATGTATATCGTTGTTGTGATTTCCATTAGTACCTTTTACTTTGCTAATTATGTGATTCCGGTATTTAACTTGAAATTTCATACCTTAATTTACGATATCCAAAACACAAAAATTTCATCCATACTCACTCCTGGGGTCTACACCAAAGATTTTGAAGGTTTTTCCATCAAAGTTGATGCATTCAACGATTCTGTCTATAACGGGATAACCATTCACGATTACAGTCATCCCAGCGAATTGAAAACGGTGAAAGCAAATGAAGCACGTATTTATAAATCCGAGAACGGTCAGTTCATGTTTTTTGATTTAAAAAATGGAAAAATATTGGAGGAATTGGAAATTCAAAATCCACTTTTCCTTCCAGACGGAAGCATACAAAATCCTTCCGGACGTCCATCACGTGTTTCATATTTTGAACATGGCACCTACAAATTGGATATAGCTGGATTCAATTTAAATAGAACGGATGAGGATTTATTCACGGATAAATATGAAATGATGAATGTCTTTCAAATCCATACCGCAATGGACTCCTTAGAAAAAAAGAAAGAACAAATATTGGAAACATTTGCTAAAAACAGCAGCAAGGAGTTTGTCAGTTTCAACGATAAAATCGTTTATAATAATCCAAATTCTGGATTAGCCCAAGCAGAGAAAGTACCAACAGTACAATTCAAGCAGTTGACGGAGGTGGACAAACTTCAAGCTAGAAATATTGTTATTTCCAGATTGCGGCGTACAAATGAAACAGTCGATAATCAGAATCAATTCATGGATGTACTAGAGAAAGAATCGGATTTGTATTGGATTGAATTCCACAAAAAACTGGCATTAACGTATGCGGTAGTAGTATTATTCTTTGTCGGTGGTCCGCTCGGTGCAATTATTAAAAAAGGTGGATTTGGAGCGCCAGTAGTTGTTGCAGCTCTGACCTTTATGGTTTACTTTATGCTGAACAGCATTGGACAAAACCTAGCGGAAACCAATACTGTTTCACCGTTTATCGGAATGTGGCTTGCTGGATTTTTCTTTACACCCGTTGCTTGGATTATCACACGTGCCGCTGCCAACGATGCGCAGGTTTTCTCGAAAGAAATGTGGAACAATTTACTGACTAAATTTACCAAGCGTCATGCGCGTACTCGTTCTTAGTCATAAACCACCCTACCCCATCGTAGATGGTGGTTGTCTTGCTATGAGTCGCTTCCTCTTGGACTTAAGTGTACTTTCGCGGGTCGAAAAAGTTGATTACTTCACCTTGAGCACCCACAAACACGGATTCATCGCTTCTGCTTATGAGCAGTTAAACCTTCCCAATGTTTCCTTTCAAGGCATTCCGATTGATACAAAGATCAAATTAATTCCTGCGTTCATTTCCTTGCTTACACAGAAATCTTACCATACAAAGCGCTTCTTTCATCCACTCGTTGCAGAACTGCTTTTGGAAAAATTGACTCAGAACAACTACGACGTAGTTATTTTTGAAAGTTTATACGCTGCGATTTACACACCGATCATTCGAACCGTATTTAAAGGGAAAATCTGCTACCGTTCTCACAACTTAGAATTTCGGATTTGGGAAGATTTAGCTAAAAATGAGCGGAATCCATTGAAAGCTTGGTATGTAAATCAATTGGCTAAATCATTAGAAAAAGAAGAAAGAACGATATGGAATCAAGTAGATGTAATCCTTCCTATTTCTAAGGGCGATAAGGAGATTATTCAACAATCTACCGGGAAAAAAGTCCACTATTTACCTTCATCTATGCCAAAGAATAGCAAGGAAGTCGTTTGGACAGAAAACCGCGTTTGCTTTCTAGGTGCGTTTGATTGGGAACCGAATGTAGAAGCGGTCAAATGGTTCATTGACTCCATTTTCCCTATTTTACTGGCAGAAAATCCAGCTCTTGAGTTTCATGTAGCAGGAAGAAAAAGCACTAAAATCCCGGCGGAATATCGAAAAAAAAATGTCGTTATTCATGGTTTCGTGGAGGATCCACTACAATTTATCGCAGAGAATGGCCTTTTCGTGGCAGGACTTCAATCTGGCTCAGGAATAAAAATGAAAATTTTAGAAGCGATGAGTATTGGAGCACCATGCGTCCTTACCACAAAGGCCGCTGAAGGACTTTCCATTGAATCCATTATACCCATTCATATAAACAAAGATTCCTTTATTTCAGACATTCAAGAATTACTAAATAACAAAGAGAAATGTATCCAAAGAGGTCAACTCGGCAAGCACTATATTCAAGCTAATTTCTCATCGAAATTAGTTCTTGAAATACTGGAAGAACAATTTCCACCATCTGTTTGATTTATAAAACCAATCAGTAAATAATGTTTAATATTGTAACACAAGCATACATTACACATGTTATTCATTGAAATCATTTTATGGCTAGGTATCGGATTGATTCTTCACAGCTATGTGATTTATCCTAAAATGATTCAGTATTTTTCTAAATACCGAAAAACCAACCTTCTCGTTTATTCCGATGAACTCCCTCCTATTACCATTATTATTCCTGCGCACAATGAAGAAAAAGTAATTGGTCAAAAATTGGAAACGTTACTCCAAACAAATTTCCCCTTAAACCGCATAGAATTACTCATTGGTGCTGACAATTGTCAAGATAAAACATCTGCTATCATTCAATCCTACAAGGATAAGTTTCCAAATATGACGCTTTTTGAATTTTCAGAAAGACAAGGAAAAATCAATATCGTCAATAAATTAGTTAAGGAAGCAAGGCATGAAATTATTGTCATGACGGATGCAAACGTTCTGTTCGACACACATACACTAAGCGAGTTAGTTAAGCATTTTAAAAACCCTGAAATTGGACTTGTGGATAGCCGAATGGAGCATTTCGGGATTAAGGAGACCGGAATTTCCCAAGCTGAAAATGGATATATTTCAAATGAAGTACAAACAAAGTTTGCAGAAGGAAAAATTTGGGGTGCCATGATGGGTCCATTCGGGGGTTGTTTCGCGTTTCGCAAAACGTGTTTCGAGCCGATTCCAACACATTTTTTAGTTGATGACTTTTATTTAAACATGCTCATTCTTCAACAAGGTTATCAATGCATTAACGAGCAGAATGCGCGTGTTTACGAAGATGTGTCGAATGAATCTTGGATAGAATTCAAGAGAAAGATTCGAATTTCAGCAGGTAATTTCCAGAATCTACAACGATTTTGGCCGATGCTTCTCCGATTTGATGGCATTTCCTATGCCTTTTTCTCCCACAAATTCCTCCGATGGATTTTACCATTTTTCATGTTATTCATTTTCATAGCATCAATCTTTTTGAGTCGTGAACACGTCGTTTATTCTATCGTAAACGCTTTGTTTATCCTTCCATTAGGACTATATATTCCAGACTATCTTGGAAAAAAAATTGGTGTGCATTTCAAATGGCTACGTTATATCGTACACTTCACCTCGATGAACATTGCTTTGTTCCTTGGTTTTTTTAAATTCCTTGGTGGTATTAAATCGAGTATTTGGGAGCCAACGAAGCGACTTCAATAAATCAGCGCTTCAAACGGTTAAAATGATCGTATTTGTCTTTAATAAACAATACGAGTTCCATCTCGGATGCTGTTTTGATGAAATTCTCATCGATATTTAAAAAAGTAATGAAATCGTCAAAAGTCGCTTCTGGAAGATCAATGATGTCAAAAGCAACATACAAACGAAGCAATTCCTTCACCACGCGACGTTGATCATCTTTGTATTGTTGTTCTGAAATCCAACGCTTGTTCTGTTCTTTCTTAGAAAAAGCTTGATACAAGGCAGTAATTGGACTTTCAAGTACATTGATTCCAGTTACTAAACGCGTTTCACGCTGAGATAATGCTTGACGCTCCTCCTTAATTTGTTCCAAGGATTTCAATGGACGCACAACGACTTGTTCAATTTCTTGCGGAATTCGTTCAATGTAAGCAAGAATATGATTTTGACAATCGCCATCTGCTGAAGCGATAAATTCGTATACCGGATAACCCTTAGTTGAAAGTGCAATTTTATCTCCTGGATTGACGTAAACAGAAAAATAACCATTTGGCTGACCAAAAACTCCTCTTCCTGTGGATTTATTGATCACCATTAAATTATAGAACATATCTCTGTTCATGGTATCTACCACTTTTCCCGAAACAAACACTTTATCACATTGACTCAACAAGGAGAATGAAGTAAAAAAAAATAATAAACCGAAAAAAATGTTTTTCATTGACATCATCAGAGTTTTTCAAAGTACCAACTAAAATCCAATACATCGCTAGCCAATAGATAGACGGGGAAACTCAATGAAAGTAACCAAAGACAAAGAATCATAATCTTTAATCCCTTTCCAGCATCCTTTGATACAGGAGCCAAAAGTGCAGAATTGACATGTGAAGCCATAAATTCATCGTTATTCTCCTCACTAACATTCAAAAACTTCTTCAAAGCAGGAGTTTCCTCAATAAGTACCTCTTTTATTTTGGCGTAATGCTCATTACTTAATTCATCATACGTAGATTCATACGGAATTTGTTTTTCATCCAAAATCTTTCTCAAATGATGATTGCGCTGAAATCCACGCACTTTAAATCCCATTAAAAACCCAAAAGCTAAAATGATGTAGCTATCAATCATCCAACCTACAAAAATCATGAGCATGGACGAAAACAAAGCAAACATCATGAGAAATAAATCACGTTTCTTGTTTACGTATAGCTTGAATAATTGTCCACCATCTAACGGATCGATGGGGAATAAATTAATGACGTTAAGAAACAAGAACAGAAAACTGAGCTCCAACATCCATTCCTGTTGATAAACCGAGGCAAATACCAACAATATTGAACCAATCCATATTCCAGGAAAGGGTCCGGCAGCTATCACATAAAAACTTTCTTTTTGAGAATACTTTTCCTTGCTTCCTTGAACAAAAGCGCCCATTAATGGGATGAATAACATGCGAACATTTTCGTATTTGAAAAATTTCATGAATACAAAATGACCAATCTCATGGATAAACAAAACCAAAATAAGAAATAAAACGAAGCGTATTTGATCCTTAAATAGGAAAAGAAAGGTTCCAACAAAAAGTACTAATGAAAAAAAAGTCAATCCCCAATTGCTTTCGATTTTTACTTTCTCAATCAATGGTTTTTGCGGATACAAATCAAATTCCTCCATATTACATGCCAGGCATTCCGCCCATACCTTTCATTTTGTTCATCATTCCCATCATGTTACGCGGATTGCTCATCATTTTCATCATTTTTCGCATATCCTCAAACTGTTTCATGAGTTTATTGACATCCTGCAAGGTTGTACCGCTTCCTTTAGCAATGCGCGCTTTTCTTGGATTATTCAGTAAAGCGGGATTCGCTCTTTCTTTAGGAGTCATGGACAAGATAATTGCCTCAACACCTTTGAAGGCGTCATCAGGAACATCTACATCCTTCATGGCTTTCCCCATTCCAGGAATCATTCCCATGAGGTCTTTGACATTCCCCATTTTTTTTATTTGTTGTAACTGCGCTAAAAAATCGTTGAAGTCGAACTGATCCTTCATGATTTTCTTCTGCAATTTTCTTGCTTCTTCTTCGTCGAATTGCTCTTGAGCACGTTCTACCAAGGAAACAACATCTCCCATACCAAGTATGCGGTCTGCCATACGAGATGGATAAAAGATGTCCAAGGCATCCATTTTCTCACCTGTCCCGACGAATTTAATCGGTTTATTGACAATTTCTTTGATCGACAATGCTGCTCCACCACGAGTATCACCATCTAATTTTGTTAAAACAACTCCGTCGAAATTGATTCGGTCATTAAATGCTTTTGCTGTATTTACTGCATCTTGTCCTGTCATGGAATCCACCACAAACAACGTTTCATTTGGCTGAACAGCTTCTTTAACCTGAGCAATTTCATTCATCATCTGCTCATCTACAGCTAGGCGTCCAGCTGTATCGATAATAACGACATTAAACGATTTGCTTTTTGCATATTGAACGGCTGCTTGAGAAATGGCAACTGGATTCTTCTCCTCTCGATTGGAGAAAACTTCGATTCCTAGTTGTTCTCCAAGAACATGTAATTGGTCAATTGCCGCTGGACGATAGACATCACATGCGACTAACAAAACATTTTTTCCTTTTTTATTTTTGAGGTAAGAACCTAATTTTCCTGAGAATGTCGTTTTACCAGAACCTTGTAATCCGGACATTAAAATAACGGATGGATTTCCTTTCAGGTTAATTTCAGATTCATTTCCACCCATCAATTCCACCAATTCTTCGTGGCAGATTTTAATCATTAATTGACCAGGGGAAACGGCATTTAACACATCGCGTCCTAAGGCTTTTTCTTTAACCGTATTGGTGAATTGCTTTGCCGTATTAAAGTTCACATCGGCGTCAAGTAATGCGCGACGAACCTCCTTCAGCGTTTCTGCAACGTTAATCTCTGTAATTTGTCCTTGTCCCTTTAAGACTTTAAACGCGCGCTCAAACTTATCCGTTAAATTTTCAAACATAGTAATCCAGTAATATTAAGGAACAAAGATAGCCAAAATGGAATGAAAAGTCCGGTTGATACTCGAAAAAGAATTCGAAATCAACTAAGCAAAATGAGTAACTATTTCGTTTTCCTCCAACAGCTTACGCAGATTTATCAGCGCATAACGCATGCGCCCAAGTGCTGTATTGATGCTAATCTTTTCGGATTCAGCGATTTCTTTAAAGGATAGGTCATGAAATATGCGCAGTTGTACTATTTCACGTTGAACTTTTGGAAGGTGGTTTAATAGTTCAACTAATTGCTCTTCTAGTTCTTGAGTGGATTTATTTTGAAGGTAATTTTTATCCTCACATGCAATGCGTTGGAAAATACCAAAATCCTCATTAAATGAATTTCGTTCAGAGAAAATTTGAACCTTTCTGTGCTTGCGGTAATAATCGATCACTAAGTTTTGTGCGATTCGTGTCGCCCATGGAAGAAATTTACCCTCCTCATTGTACTTACCTGCTTTGATATTTTGAACGACTTTAATAAAGGACTCTTGAAAAATGTCATTTGCCAAATCGACATCTTTCACTTTCAAATAAATGAATTTGTATACTTGATTTTTATAGCGTTTAAGAAGAACCTCAAAGGCTCTTTCATTATTAC
>JBILRU010000117.1:0-5844 GCA_044372485.1 Crocinitomicaceae bacterium | reverse complement strand
TTTCCGCTGGTTTTCCAACTAACTTTTGCGCTTTGTCACTTGCCTCCATCACAGTTGTCACTTGTGTGAAGGAAAGGAAACCGAGTGTGCAGAAAAGGGTACTGAATATCGTTTTCATTAGTTGAATTTTCGTTTGTTTAATTTAGAATAAACGGTGTTTTTCAAAAAGTAATATTCCCAAATAATTCGGCCATTGTAGCGGTAGAATTTTCTAGTTTTATTATTGATTTGACGACGTTTTTTATAAAATCTTCCGAATTGAGCATACACATTCATGTGTGCTAAAAACACCATCCATGTCAATTGGAATTTACCGGAAAGTAGAAATTTAACACCCGCAATTCCATCTAAACACATCCGTATAAATAAACTGGGAAATAAAAGTCCGGCGTGGTTTTTCATTAACATGAAAAGACTGTTTCGGAAATTTAAATAAACTTTTTTTGGCGAATCATAATCAAGTGTTCCACCACCTAAATGATATACGGTACTTTCTGGAACACAATGAAAGTCAAAACCAAGGTTTCCTAGCCTAATGCACAGATCAATTTCTTCCATATGCGCAAAGAAATCGGAGTCAAATCCCTTCACTTGATGAAACAAGTTTGAACGAATGAGCATCGCCGCCCCTGATGTCCAGGTTACCGGAACGTCATAGTCATACTGTTGTTCATCTTTTTCCAATGATTCAAAGATACGTCCCCGGCAAAAGGGAAAATAATGTAGATCGACAAATCCACCTGCTGCACCCGCATGTTCAAACGTATGTTTGTTTCGCCAGGACATGATTTTAGGTTGGCAAGCCGCTGTGTTTTCATGTGTATCCATGAATTCTTTCAATGGTTCGATCCAATTTTCGCAAACTTCCACATCGCTATTGAGCAGAAGGTAATAATCGAATTGACCTTTGATTTGTTCTAATGCGACATTGTATCCACCAGCAAATCCAAAATTTCGATTTTGTTGGAGTAGGTGAACTTGTGGGAATTGAACTTGAATAAACGTAACGGAATCGTCCGTACTGGCATTATCTGCAATAAAAACAGGTATTTCTTTTGAATAGGCTACTACACTTGGTAAATACGTTTCAAGGTGATGTTTTCCATTGAAATTGAGGATGACTATTGCTAAAGAAGTATCCATTTGTTAGTATTGACGAAATAAATCGTTGCTGTCACCTCCCCAATGTCTCACATTGTTTTGGTTAGGATTATCGACATTTCCATTGTAGGTGTTGCGTTGCGCAAGGATTTGTGGCCAAGCTGGATTCTTTAATTCTCCAATCATGTCTGAATGAAGAAGGCGATAGGCATTGTTTACAAGGTCAGGATTGTAAAACACAAATCTCTTGTTGCTATAAACACCAATTTTATTATACGTCCAAATCTCGTAAGGATATTCAGTTGGAGAAGATTCTCTAGCGTTCACTTGATTTGGCGCACCATATTTTAAGTAAACACGTCCGCGGTCGGTTTCAAACCCTTCTTGAAAGTTATTTCCGTAGATTTTTTGTACGAAGATAACTTGTGCTTTGTATTTCAACCAAGATTCGTATGGATTAGTTGGTGTTGAAACGGCCCAATATCCTTGGATGTGTTTACGTGCTTCATCGATGTTTTTTGACTTCAGGGTTTCGATGATGTTTTTAATCTCCGCAGGTTTTGAAATCGGAATTAAACTTTCTAAGAAATACAAAACAGAATCTGATGGTATGGATGATTGAAAGGATGGGTCTAGCATCATATTTTCCATGGTGAACATGTAATTATTTTCATTGCTTCGTTCGAAATCATAGGTTTGAATCGAAAGTATTTCATTTGAGTTAGTGTTCAAACGGTATTCGATTTGATAGTTTCCTGAATTCAATTCTTCGATGTTAATAGTTTCAAAAACAGGAACAACACTTGATTTATGTAAGGTGCTAGTGCGCGTAAATCCAATCATTTCACTTGCATCCTTCATGTTGATGATGCGATGAGATAAGAGAAAAGTACTATCGGTTATATTCTCCGTCCCATATAATTCTAAGTAAACCGGTAATGTTTTTGAATCCGTACCATAAAAACTGGATAGCATGGGGATAATATGGTAGCCTGATTTGTCAAAATTGGTTTGTTGATCACTTGGATAGGCATATTCCGCAACAAGTACATCAGAGATTTTCGTTTTTGCAGAGAAATCTTCAATAGAAATAGGCAGGACTCCCGAAATCTCAGATCCTTCTTTGTTGACATCCAGTAAATTGATTTTCAAAGAATACTTACCAGGATTTAACTGAACACGAAGGATTTCGTAAAAATCATCTTGCACACTGTCAATAGCTTCCGGAGATTCCAGTACATACCGATCGGTAAAAACTGTTTTAGAACTATCAGCGATTTCAACGGAAATCAGGACTTTCGCTCTCAATCCATTCCCTTCGTTTTTATATACGACAGAATAGGATACGAATTGCATGTATATTTCTAGGTAATTCCCAATATTGGGAGCATAAAATTGCTTTGTGTCGAGGTAGGTCTTTAATTTTGCTCCTTGTGCAAAGGAGAGGCTTTGTAAAAGACAAAAACAGATTAGAATGATTTTTTTCATGTGCATTTAAAATTACAGAAAAAGCGTCAATCTTCGATATTCAATCTTATTTTTTGTGCTAATTGACGATTATACGTTTCTAAAAGGTACTTGAAATAGTTGTCCGTACTTTTAGAAATACATTTCGTATAATGCTTCAATCTATGCTCGATATGATCCTGTATAACTTGCATTAAATCAAGTGCATGGTCAAGGTTGTTTGCTGCAGATTCAATCGCTTTAAAATGGTTTTCAATTGACATTTCGATCGCAACTTTTCCTTTCTCACCACGATCTAAACATTCGTAGTAACAATCCTTGATGTTGAATTCTTCCAAAATGGCGGATGGCATGTATTTGTCAAATCCTTTTGGAAACTCAAATTCCACTTCGAATTCCATGTCCTCCAATTCCGAGATACGGGACTCCAAAAATCGATCTGGAAATTTGAAGGCATCTTGCCAATTGATGTAATCTTGCCAATAACCGAATCGACGCACGTTGTTTCCTAAATCGATGATTTGGAATTCACTTTTGTTCGGTAGTTTTCTAGAACCGCGTCCAATCATCTGATGATACAGCGTCAATGAGCGCGTTGCACGGTTGATGATAATGGATTCAACTGTTGGCTCATCAAATCCCGTTGTCAAGATTCCTACAGATGTCAAAATAGCTCCCGGAGTCACTTTAAACCAATGAATCACGTCTTTTCTGTCCTTGTCACTAAAGGTAGAATCTAGGTGTCGGATGTTGTATTTCAATTTCTTGAATGAATCTTCCACACGACGTGAAGTTTCGATTCCGGCATTGAATATCAGTGTTTTTTTGTTTAAGCTAACTTCTTCATAGGCAAAAATCAATTTTTCCTGCATAAAGAAATTGCTGTAAAGTAAATCAGAACTGCTCACGGTAAAATCGCCGTTTGTTCCAATTTTCAATCCGTGGAGATTCACATCGTACTGGTATGTTTCCGCATTGGATAGATATGCACCTTCAATAAGATTCGAAATGGATTCTCCCACCAATAGTTTATTGTAGTTATCTTTCAGTGGTAAATTACGATTCGAACTTAAAGGTGTCGCGGTTACGCCAAGGATATTTGCGTCTTCGTAAAACTGGAAGATTTTTCTAAAACTGTTATAATGCGCCTCATCGACAATGACCAATCCAACATCAGCAATAAAGTTGTCGTTTTCATTTAAACGATTATTTAAGGTTTCCACCATTGCGATAAAGCATTGATAATCGTCCTGATCATCCAAATGCTTCACTTCTGAATTAATGACCTTATTAGCAACCTTGATAGCAGAAAGCTGTTGAGATGTTTGCACGGATAACTCAATTCTGTGCGTTAGAATCAGTACTTTTTTTCCCCATTGTTCAATAAATCGACGAGCAATTTCAGAGAAAATAACCGTCTTACCACCTCCAGTAGGAAGTTGGTAAAGCAAATTAAAATTCGTGCCGTTTTTACGAAGTTCTTCTAAAACTTGGTTGACGGTTTGTTCCTGAAAAGGGTAAAGCTTCTTTGCTTCGTATAAATCGAAATCAATCATTTTCGCAGTTGGGATTTGCAAAAATACAGCCTTTTCTTTGAATTAAGACACTATGATTTCGATTGAGACCAATGATAAAGGAAAATACCTGTCGCAATGGAGACATTTAAGGATTCTGCTTGACCATATCCTGGGATGGTAACTGCCTGATTGATATGTTTTTGAAGCTTTGTTGAAATTCCTTTGCCTTCGTTCCCCATGACAAGAATTTTTATTTCATTTGGATCTACATCACTCATATTTTTACCATTAAGTAACGCTCCGTGAATAGTGGAATTCAATTTTGGTAGAAAATCAAACAAATTTTCATAAAAAACGGGAATACGAAAGGCACTTCCCATCGATGATTGAATGACTTTGGAATTGAAGCAATTTACCGTGTCCACAGAGCAAAGAATTTGCTTGATGCCAAACCAATCCGCTGTACGAATAATGGTTCCGAGATTCCCCGGATCTTGAATGCCCTCTAGAACAAGAATTCGTTCGTTTGGATTGAATTTTTTTTCAACTGGTTCATGAAAAAGTCCAATCATCGCTGATGCGCTATTAAATTGTGAAATTCGCTCCATTTCGTTTTTGGTGCATGCATAACAATCAACACGATTCAAAAGTGAAGCATCCATTTCTGTGCTTGTATAAATGGAATGGATGAGCTCTGGAAATTGAACGCATAATTCGCTGACCAATTTTAATCCTTCAACTACAACAAGTTTTTCTTTGTCCCGATTTTTCTTCAGGTGTAGACTTTTAATCCATTTTATCTTTTGAAGTGAAATTTTTTCCAACTTGATTATTGTTATTTTTGTACTTGGACATGAATCATCGAGCGAATTTACTAAATATTGCGATTATCCTTCTGTTTGTTTTTACAGCATGTGATTTAACGCGAAATGTTCCCAAAGGTAAATACCTTCTTCGTGACAATACGATTGAACTTAAGGATAATTCATCGATTGAAAAGTATGACGTAGGATTGATTATCCGTCAACAACCTAATCAACGTAATTTTAACATCAATTTCAAACTACGCATTTACAATGCCATTGACTCTGCTCGCGTTGCGCACAAAAGAGAGTTGAAATTCCAAAAATTTGAAAAGAAACAAAAAAGAAAAAAAGAAAAAGTGGATAGGGTCAATGAGAAGCGAAATGAAAAAGCTTTTACACATGGTGACTCCACATTTTTCCCAAAAGAATTCCATCAAGCTTCCTTTACTAAGGTTTTGTGGAAGGAAAAAGTCAAATATAAATTTGGACAAAAACCCATTGTTTTTGACACGATATTATATCAAAAGAGTATTGAGCAACTTGGATTTTATTTACGTAAAAAAGGTCATTACTATGGAAATGTAACAGGTGGATTGGTACTAAACGAAAAAAAACGTTTTGCCTATCCAAGTTACATTATTCAAGCTGGACCTCAGTATTTTATTGATTCTGTTCAATACCTTGGTGCAAAACTACTTCGTGATAAGCACGCTGCATATGTGAGAAAACACATCGAAAAAACAGGTGAGCATCCGCTCCTTGGAATGCCTTTCGATACGGATTATTTGAATGATTACCGTGAGCTAGTAGCGAAGTATTTAAGAGATGACCAAGTGTACAAGTTCTCCTCCAGCAGTATTTCTTTTGCTGCGGATACGAATCGTCAAACGATGAAGGTTCGATTAGTGGTTCAATTTGATGATCGTTATGTTCCTTCAGAAATTAAAAAGGAT
>JBILRU010000139.1:0-4419 GCA_044372485.1 Crocinitomicaceae bacterium | reverse complement strand
CGAATGTGTATTTCCATCTATCGGACACCACGAATATGGATGCGAGTTTTGCTCAGCTCATGAAGGATCAACAATTGAGTTTGTATGATCCTATCGCCCCACAATTCCTGAGAACGACTAATTCTTTCGTTTACGACGAAATTCTTTACTCAAAAAAGCAATTGAAAGAGAAACACATTCCGGCTGGCACTACAAATCCATTTCGTAAAATTACCGTTACTTACAACGGAGACACACCTTGGATCAAACCATCCATTCTGGAACTTCAGAATTATTTGGAGAGTGATAACAAATACAAGGAGTATTATTTGGATAGAAGTTATCGTTCCATTGTTCAACTTGGGGTTTTTAGCTCAGTCAAACCCATCATCGTTGAACAGCCTGGTAATAAATTAGCGGTACATTATTTTCTTGAACCTGCAAAAAAACAAACCTATGGCTTTGATCCCAAATTTACCTCTTCAACTGGTTTACTTGGGGCAAATGCATCTTTTAACTACACGAATAAAAACATTCGTAAAGGAGCTGGAAAAATGACTTTTTCATTTGGAGGTGGATTCGAGTCTCAGCCTTTGGTCTTTCAAGACCAATCGAGTCAAACGGTTGGGACTGGTAAAGGACGTACATTCAACACCTTCGAATTCGGTCCAAGTTTGAAGTTCGATTTACCAGGATTATTCCCAACGCCTGTAACGATGTTAGGGAAACGTCAAAAACCAAGAACAGTATTAACAACGGCATATAACATTGAGAAACGAAGCATTTTTGATCGCAGTGTTTTTCAGCTAAATTACATGTGGAAATTCTTGGTTGGTAAGACCCAAGTTTTTCAAATGGGACTTCCGGGTGCCTCCGTAATCAAATATGTGTCCATAAAGAAAAGCGCTGCGTTTCAAGAGCAGTTGAATCAAATCAACGATGTTTTTTTGAACGCGACCTATAACAATCAATTTATCTGGCAGGACTTTAAGTTTTCCTATGAATATAACAATAAAGAAAAGGATTTAAAAGAAGGGAAGGAGCGAAAAAACGCATTGAATACCTCCATTTATTTCAATTCAACATTCGATGCAGCTGGAAACTTACTGTACCAGTTTAGAGCCAGACAAGATACCCTAGGTGGACAGTATTTGCTGAGAAATCAACCCTATTCTCAGTTTGTCCGTTTGGATAATCAATTCATCATGAGTAAGCGCGTGTTATCAGAATCGTCCCTCCATCTAAAACTTAATGCCGGAGCTGGGATTCCTTATAAAAACTCTCAAACAGGAATGCCATACGATTACAGTTTCTTTGGTGGTGGTTCGAATGACAACCGGGGATGGAGAGCAAGAGCATTAGGTCCAGGAGCTTACAAATATCACTTGGACACTAATCGTTTGGCTACTCAAATTGCGGATATTCGCTTTGCGGGATCATTGGAATATCGTTTCAGTTTAGGATCAACGTTCAAAGGTGCACTTTTTACGGACTTCGGAAATATTTGGACCTTTAGAGAGGATGCCAGTAGAGTTGGTAGTCAGTTTCATTGGAATACATTTGTTCCACAAATCGCTATTTCATCGGGAATTGGGCTCCGAATGGATTTAGAATTTTTCATCATTCGCTTAGATGTCGGT
The DNA here is from genome assembly GCA_044372485.1 of Crocinitomicaceae bacterium. Classification (GTDB taxonomy): domain Bacteria; phylum Bacteroidota; class Bacteroidia; order Flavobacteriales_D; family Crocinitomicaceae; genus UBA952. The sequence continues at coordinate 2,800 of JBILRU010000139.1, read as the reverse complement.
TTCCCAATTTACGACCCAGCTTTTGCTAAAGGTGCGAAATGGGTATTTCAGGAAATGGGAACACGAGAGACCTATTATCAAGAAGGAATGAATAAATTTAATATGAGCTTGGATCAAGTGAAGAAAATAATGCCCAAACCCTTTCTTCCGAATTACTTGAACTTCGGTATCGGTTATCCATTCTAAATCCTTTTCGCATGTTTAAATACGGATTCTTATTTCTCGCGCTTTCTTCTTTTTTATTTTCCTGTATGAAGGGACAAAAGGTGGATTTAATTATTCATAATGCCAATATCCATGTGATGGATGATGCTGGTTCGGTTCATGAAGCAATGGCCATTCGAGATGGAAAAATCATCGAAGTTGGACCGGAACGTCAAATTTTGAATAAATACAGATCGGACGAAGACATCGATGCACTTGGCAAAGACGTTTATCCAGGATTGACAGACGCACATGGACATTTACTGATGTACGCCAATCAGAAACTTGGTGTCGATTTAACCGGTGCTAAATCCATGGATGAAGTAATTTATCGCTGTGAAAAGTATTTTGCAAAGTCAAGCAACAAGTTTATCATTGGCGGCGGCTGGGACCAATCACTTTGGGGGAATGATTCCATGCCAAACAATAAAAAGCTTTCGGAAGTCTTTAAAAACATACCGGTTTGCTTGTATCGAGTGGATGGACACGCGGCGCTCGTTAACCAGTTTCTGTTTAAAAAAGCTAAGATTCAAGCAAAAAACGTCGATGGTGGAGAAGTGAAAATAGTAAATGGTATCCCGACAGGACTACTCCTAGACAATGCCATGAATTTCATTACAAAACTATTACCTGCTTATCCGTTAAGTCAAGTAAAGAAGGCCATTTCTGAAATACAAGAAGAATTGTTTCAATATGGAATTACCGGAACACATGAAGCGGGTATTGATTTTAAACACATTCAGCTGTTTAAATCCATGATTTCTGGAGGACAATTGAAATTGGAATTGTATGCCATGCTCATGAATTCTCCTGAAAATAGAACATTTGCCATCAAAAATGGACCCTATCGTTTTCGAAATTTATACATCCGAAGTTTCAAGGTTTTCGCGGACGGTTCACTCGGTTCTAGAGGAGCATTGTTGAAAAAACCATATACAGATGATCATCAATCTCATGGATTATTATTGACTTCTGTCAATGAAATGCGGAATGTTGCCCAGTTTTGTCTAAAGAATGGCTATCAGATGAATACACATGGAATTGGAGATTCAGCTAATGCCTTGATTTTGGATATTTATAAAAATGCGTTCAAAAGAAATCCAGATCATCGTTTTCGAATTGAACATTCACAAGTAATCGATCCATCTGACTTTCTAAAATTTTCTGAATACGCAGTATTTCCATCTGTTCAACCAACTCATGCTACCAGTGATCAGCGTTGGGCGGAAAAAAGATTAGGAAAAAACCGCCTGCAAGGAGCATATGCCTACAGAACGTTGTTGCGTCAATATGGAATGTTGGCAATTGGAACGGATTTCCCTGTGGAATCCACCAATCCATTTTTTACCATACATGCTGCCGTTCAACGTAAAAACCCTTCCAATCAACCCTTAAATGGATTTTTAGCTCATGAGTCCTTAAGTTTGGATGAAGTCATCCGCGGAATGACTATTTGGGCAGCCTTCTCTTCATTTCAAGAAAATGAATTGGGAAGTTTAGAAAAAGGAAAAAGAGCAAACTTCGTTATCTTTGATAAACCCCTTGAAAGCAATTCATCGTTCGAGCAAAACTATGCATGGAGAACTTTCATCCGTGGAAAAATGGTCTTTGCCTTGGATGAATTATGAGATTTTCCTGATGCCAAATGAAATCCTTGACGTTTAATTTTTAAATTTGAAAAAAAAGAACATGAATACAGCAAAATACCTTTTGATCGTTTTTGGATTTTCGATTCCACAGTTGTTCGCACAAGCTATTCCGGGAACCCTTAACTGGTATAACGGCGATGGACAAGGAATGTACACGGACCAGGCATACAAAATGCTGAAAAATAAAAAGTCACAAGCTGTTGTTGTTGCGGTTATTGATTCAGGTGTGGATATCGAACACGAGGATTTGCAAGGGAAAATTTGGGTGAATCCAAAAGAAATTCCAGGAAACAAAATAGACGACGACAAAAACGGATACGTGGATGACGTTCACGGGTGGAATTTCTTAGGCAATGCAAATGGCGAGAATCAAGAGAACGCCCGATTGGAAAAAACCCGCATTTATGCCAAATTAAAGGATAAATACGACGGTGTTGATCCAGCAACCTTGCTCGATGATACGGAATATTTTATGTATGCCAATGCAGAAGCTGAAGTAGAAAGTGAACTTGAAAACTTGGCTCAATATAAAGAAGGATTGGCAAATGGACAATTCGATGCAGAGACAAAAAAATACATTGAAGATCAATTAAATTATAACTTAAATATCTACTATGATGACCGTAGTTTAATTGGAGATAATCCACATGATTTTTCGGACACACATTACGGAAACAACGATGTGGAAGGTCCAGAGGCATTGCACGGTACTCACGTTTCAGGAATTATCGCTGCGATTCGCGGTAATGGAAAAGGTGGAGACGGAGTTGCAGATAACGCGAAAATTATGTCTGTGCGCACGGTTCCAAATGGAGACGAACAGGATAAAGATGTTGCGCTAGCGATTCGTTACGCTGTGGATAATGGAGCACAGGTAATCAACATGTCCTTTGGAAAGGATTATTCGCCACATCAATACGAAGTATACCAAGCGATGTTATATGCAG
>JBILRU010000074.1:0-10952 GCA_044372485.1 Crocinitomicaceae bacterium | reverse complement strand
GCATTAACAAAGTGTCACGTGTAATTCCTGCGTTGTTTACCAACACGTCTACTGTTCCGAATTCAGCCACGACGTCATCTACTAATTGTTGTGCTTGATCAAAATTAGAAGCATCCGAACGGAATCCTTTTGCTTTCCCTCCGTTTGCTGTCAATTCAGCTTCCAAAGCGCGTGCTTTTTCTTCTGACGACAAATAAGTAAAGGCAACTGTTGCACCTTGACGAACACATTCTTCTGCAATTGCTTTCCCTATTCCACGAGAAGCTCCTGTAATTAACACAATTTTATTAGCTAGTAATCCCATATTTTTTATTTTAATCAAAGATATAAATTCCTCACAAACTGAATTCGACTACTTCTGTTTGAATTCGATTGCTATATAGATTTTCCATTTCGCCAAACGGTATTTCACAGATGTCCAAAGTACCCCTAGTCCGTAGGTCGTTGAACGCGCAAAATTAATAGACGAAGCTTCTTCAAAATATTTCGTCGGACAAGTCACTTCCCCTATTTCGAATCCTGCATAAAAGATTTGCGCCAACATTTGATTGTCAAAAATGAAGTCATCTGAATTCGCTTCAATGTTGATTTTCGTAAAAATCTCCTTCGAGAAAGCACGGTAACCAGAGTGGTATTCGGATAGCTTCTGTGACATCAAAATGTTTTGAAACAAGGTTAAAAAGCGATTGGCAATGTATTTGTACATCGGCATTCCACCTTTCAAAGCACCTTTTCCAAGGATGCGTGATCCCAGCACAACCGGATAAACATCGAATGCGATGATTCCGGAAATGGCATGGATCAATTTTGGTGTGTATTGATAATCTGGGTGTAGCATGATGATGATGTCCGAACCTAAACTTAAGGCTTTATCGTAACAAGACTTTTGATTTCCACCGTAACCGCGATTCTGCTCGTGACGAACAATGTGTTGAATTCCTAGTTTACGTCCGACATCGCTGGTATTGTCCTTGCTCGCGTCATCAACTAAAACGACTTCATCCACAATATCAAAAGGGATTTCAGCATACGTCATTTCCAATGTTTCAGCCGCATTATATGCTGGCAGAACGATACAGATTTTCTTTCCGTTTAACATGGAACAAAGTTAAGCGATTTGTTTCATACTTCACTTGTCCAGATAGAGTTTCTTTGATGACAAAGCCTAGCATATTTGTGAAGAATACCTTAACTTTGAAAGATGATCAATGCGCCACTTGCGGAACGAATGCGACCTACAACACTCGATGAGTACATTGGACAGGCACATTTACTCGCTGAAGGCGCTGCACTCAGGCGTGCATTAGATGCGGGAGTCATTCCATCCATGATTTTCTGGGGTCCACCCGGTGTCGGAAAAACGACATTGGCACAATTAATCGCAAAACACTTAAATCGTCCCATTCATACACTTTCCGCAATTTCATCTGGCGTGAAGGATGTGCGCGAAGTCATTACACGTGTAGAAAACGGCGGGATGTTTCAAGCCAAGGGAACGATTTTGTTTATTGATGAGATTCACCGCTTTAGTAAAGCGCAACAGGACTCCTTACTTGGAGCCGTTGAAAAAGGAACGATTACACTTATCGGAGCGACAACAGAAAATCCATCCTTTGAAGTTATTTCTGCATTACTCAGTCGTTGTCAGACGTATGTTCTAAAAGACCACACGAAAGAAGACTTATTACACCTCTTGGATCGTGCCATCAGTCAGGATTCGGTTTTAAATAAGAAAAAGATTACCTTAAGGGAAACGAATAGTTTGTTAGCCATTTCAGGTGGAGACGCACGAAAACTGTTAAATGTATTCGAGATCATCATCGGAACGTTTCAAGGCCAAACCGAAATTGAAATCACGGATGACATTGTCATGCAAAATGCACAGCAGAGTCTTTCGAGATACGACAAGGACGGTGAACAACATTACGATATCATCTCTGCGTTTATAAAATCAATCCGTGGAAGCGATCCGAATGCAGCGATATATTGGCTTGCGCGCATGGTGGAAGGTGGCGAGGATCCAAAATTCATTGCGCGCAGGTTATTGATTTCAGCAACGGAGGACATTGGACTCGCTAATCCAAATGCCCTGTTGTTGGCGAACGCGTGTTTTCAAGCAGTGGAAAGTGTGGGATGGCCAGAATCGAGAATCATCTTGGCGGAATGCACCATTTACTTAGCCTCCTCTCCGAAGGGAAACGGAGCCTATATGGCGATAAACAAGGCGCAACAATTGGTTCAGCAAACGGGGAATTTGGACATTCCTCTCCCCTTGCGCAATGCACCAACTGCATTAATGAAACAACTTGGATACGGCGAAAACTACTTGTACAGTCATGACTTTCCAGGTAATTTCGCGGAACAAGAATTTTTACCAAACGAAATAAAGGGAACGAATTTCTTTCAAGCGGGAAGTAGTTCCAAAGAACAGGAAATTGCACAAACGATTTCCGCGTTATGGAAGGATAAATACCAAAAATGATGTCAGCCATTCTATATTATTGTGTGGTTTATCCATTGTCCCTTCTACCTTTGTGGATACTATATCGACTAAGCGACCTATTATTTCTCCTATTCATGAGCATCATCCCCTACCGCAAAAAAGTGGTTCAAGGGAATATTAAAAAGTCCTTCCCTGATTTGAGTCCGAAGGATCAAGCGGTTTTAGTACGCGGATTTTACCGTCATTTCTCCGATTTACTGATTGAAAGCATCAAGAACCTGAGTATTTCAAAAGAGGAATTACTGCGCCGAATGAACGTAATCAATCCGGAAGTCCTACAAGAGCTCGAGAAAAAAGGCAAATCCGTTTTATTTGTTTCTGGACACTTCAATAATTGGGAATGGTTTATTACTTCTCAAGCAATGCTCGTACCTTTTGAATCCTACGGAATTGGAATGCCATTGAGTAATGGCTTTTGGGATAAAAAACTCACTGAGCGACGCCAACGATTTGGATTAAACGTTATTCACGCAAAGAATTACAAAGCGATTTTTCAACAAGATAGACCGGTTTCTGTTCTTGTATTAAGTGACCAAGCTCCAGCGGACGCACGAAAAAGTTATTGGATGGAATTCTTACATCAATCCACTCCTATTCTATTTGGCGTAGAACAGATGGCGAATGAATTTGATTTGACCGTCGTGTATTTTACCATGAATAAAATCAAACGTGGACAGTATTCGATAGAATTCCAAGTGCTAACGGATGATCCAAAAAGTCTTCCATATGGTGTGTTAACGAAAAAACATGTGCAATTGTTGGAGGAAAGTATCATCGAACAACCATGCAATTGGCTTTGGTCCCATAAGAGATGGAAACGAGAGGTGCCCGCTGACTTGGACGCATTAAAAGCCTCGCAGAAGTCCAAATTTGAAGATAAATTCCGCTAATTAGCTATGAAAATCCTTTGCACACTTTTCTTGGTGATTTGCTTTGCACGTCCACCAAAATTTGAAGTCCTCACCTATTCAAGCGCGAGTGTTCACGCAAGAAGCATTCAGAATTTTTCAAAAAATGAACTTCTTCTCGGTACTAATATGGGGAAATACGTGCTTATTTCAAAAAATGCGAAAAAACCAGTCAGCATGTATCTTCCAACTACGTTCCATACCATAAAGGAAATTCGCGATGCTGACAAAAATGAACAGTACTTGTTTTTCATGCAGAGCAACGATGAATCGCATCTACTTCGTGAAAAATGGGACGGAAAAGAGGACAGTTTACTGAACTTTTTACACCACGGCAAATCCGTTTTCTTGGATGGTATCTCCCTTCAAGACAACTTAGGCTTTTTGATGGGCGATCCGGTTGATGGAGACTTTGCTTTATATCGAACACAAAACTTCGGCGAATCCTGGGAAGCTTGTCCCGGAACAGTCTTAAGCCAAGCAAACGAAGCAGCGTACGCAGCAAGTGGCACGACGAATCACATCATTGATGGCGATTTTGTGTTTATCAGTGGTGGCGAAACGACACGTTTTATTTGGAGTTCCAATTTAGGCGACTCTTGGCAGTCAACGAAAATCCCATTCGAGTCTTGCAAAACGTGTGGAGCGTATTCACTCGCGTACAAAAACCGCAAAGAATTGGTGGCAGTTGGTGGCGATTATACCAGACCGAACGAATCAATGAACACCTGCTTTTATTCGTTAGATGGCGGTCAAAACTGGCAAGCATCCAAGAATCCACCATCGGGATATCGTTCGTCCGTCATTTATGCAAACGGAGTGTATTACGCCTGTGGAACAAATGGCATCGATTACTCAACTGATCACGGACAAAATTGGCTAACGGTTTCCACTGAAAATGGCTTGTCCATGTGCACTGACAAAAAGTACTTGTACGTTTCTGGTGTAAAAGGGAAAGTGCTCAAAATGAAATTAATAGAATAAAAAAAAGGAGGACAACTGCCCTCCTTTCCATGTGTTTCAAGTTGATTTTATTTCGCTTGAAGTGTATCTTCCATTGCTTGAGATACCGCAGATTTTTCCAAACGTAATTTCGTTCCTTCAGATTGAACCAATACGGTTGAGTCCGAAACTTCAAGGATTTTACCGTGGATTCCACCGATCGAAACGATTTTATCTCCAACTTTCAATCCTTCACGGAATTTTTTCAAATCCTTTTGTTTTTTCATTTGTGGTCTGATCATGAAAAAATAGAATACCAAGACCATAAGTCCAAGCATCAATATACTTTGCATTCCTTGTCCGCCTCCCATAATTTTTGTTTTTTATTTATTAACGTATTTTACCTTTTATCTCCAAAACGGTTACCGATGGTTCTGTATTTGCCATCACGGTAATCATTTTTTGGATTTTTTTCGAACTCAAGTTATCTGTTTTCACTTGAGCAATAATTTCACTTGATTCTCCTGGTTGGATTGGATCCTCAGGCTCTTCTGCCACGGTACATGAACAAGATGGAGTTACATCACCAATAACAAGTGGATATTCACCCGTATTTGTCACCTTAAACTTAGCATTGATTACTTCACCTTTCACCACTGTTCCCGCATCGAAAACCGTTTCGACTTCCATCGTTGTTTTTTGTCCAACTTGTAAGGTTTCATCGCCACCACAAGAGAATAAAAATCCAATTCCAATAAATAAAATAATCTTTTTCATGTGTTAGGTATTACGTAATTAATCCTCGTCCAATTTTCACAATTTTCTTGTCCTTTGTCAATTGAACAATGGCTTTATCCAAGACACCGTTGATAAACAAGTTACTTTTCGGCGTACTGTAAAATTTAGAAATCTCAATGTATTCATTCAAGGTCACCTTCGTTGGAATACTGCTGCACGTCTGCAATTCGGTCAAGCCCATTTTTAAAAGAAGGATGTCCATTTTTGCAATTCTGTCCAATTCCCAGTTTTGAGCAAACTCAGCAATTAGGGCTTCGTTTTCCTCGTTCATTTGAATGGTTTTGCGCAAAAGATTCACGATAAACTCTTTTTCATCGTCGTTTTCCTTGTAAAGTGGAAGCACTTCAAAAGACTTGCCTTCCTTCCAAGACTTCATGGTTTTCATCGCCATGGAGCAACAAAGATCTAAATCATCTGCCCAATAAATACTTTTCTCATCAAAGAAATATTGGATCAAATCAGAATTAGCGATTTCTGCTTTGAACAACTGCAAAGCAAACGCCATGTCCTCCTCTATTCCTTCTGAATCGTTATTCATGTGTTCGAAGAACACCTCAGATTCTAGGATCGTAAGATATAATTTTCTGAAGATTTCTTGACTCTCTGCCCCCAGCCAATTGACTTTGCGTATTTCGCTCAGTTTGGTCAGTTCGTAAGAGTTTTCGATTGCTTCAATCAACTTATTATTGACAAACTTTAGGTTCGGATTTAAGTCCTCTTCCGAAGGTCGCATTTTCTTTTTATTATCGTCCATGCGATTTTGTCCAGCCCGTTTCAACTCTGGGAGCGTCATCAACATGAATAAGTACATGTCATACATTCGCTCCACTGCTGAAAGCAATTCTTTTTCAGCTTTGAGGATACTTTCCTCTTCGCTTTGAAAGAAAGCGTAAAGAATTTGGAGTACTTTAATTCGTAAGTGTCTTCTATTAAGCATTCTGGGTTTTTACAGATTCAAACTTCCTTTGGACTGAACACGTTCTTCAGCCATTTTATTCGCAATCTGATACGTTGGAACACCTTCGTCTTGTGAACGTTTCACAATATTGTAGATTGTTCCATAAATTTCTTCTGCTTTTTGATGTGCCCAATCAAGGGATAATCCTTCCACTTCAGAGAAACAGTTAATCACACCACCAGCGTTGATGGCGAAATCAGGAGCATAAACGATTCCTCGTTTCATCACTTCTAATCCATGAATTTTCTCGTCCTTTAACTGATTATTCGCTGCACCGGCAATAACTGAACAAGTCAAACGAGCTAAAGTATCATCGTTCACTGTTGCACCAAGCGCACAAGGAGCGTAAATGTCCATTTTTACATCATAAATAGCGTCCGGTTCAATGATGGTCGCACCATATTTCTCCGAAACGTTTTTCAATGCCTCTTGATTGATATCGGTAATAAATACATTCGCATTTTCTTTCGTCAAATGAGACACAAGGTATTCACCTACGTGACCAACACCTTGTACTGCAATTGTTTTTCCACTCAGGTCATCGCTACCATATTGGATTTTCGCAGCAGCTTTCATTCCCATGTACACACCGAAGGCAGTTACAGGAGATGGATCACCACTTTTTCCAGGTAAACCAACAACGTAGTTTGTCTCTTCACTTACCCACTGCATGTCCGATGGAGAAATTCCCACATCTTCTGCCGTGATATATTTTCCAGCTAGTCCGTTGACAAATTGACCAAAACGACGGAAAAGCGCTTCAGATTTTTGGGTTTTGGAATCCCCGATAATCACTGCTTTCCCTCCACCAAGGTTTAAACCTGAAATCGCATTTTTGTAGGTCATTCCTCTTGATAGACGCAATACGTCGTTCAAGGCTTCCATTTCATTGTTGTACATCCACATGCGAGTTCCACCTAATGCTGGGCCCAAAACAGTGTTGTGTACAGCGATAATAGCTTTTAATCCAGTAGCGTGATCATTACAAAAAAGGATTTGTTCGTGTCCCAAAGTGGACATCTGTTGGATAACTGGATTTGAATTCAAATCTGTTAAGGAAGTAACTGTCAAATCAGACATGTTTTTGCTTGAGTTCGTTAACTAATCAGATGAATGGTTACTTTTGTAACGCTATTCAACGCTGGCAAAATTAGAAAATAAAACATGAAGTCCCTTCAATACTTAAATAAATATTTCCTAAAATATAAATGGCGCTTGCTATTGGGAATTATTTTCACCGTTGTGAGTAATTATTACGGGGTTCAAATGCCTATTTACTTTAAGAATGCCATCGATCAATTTCAATCGAATATAACGGATGCTCAACCCAATGATTTTCTTTGGCTAGCCTTTCAATTGGGAGGATTCTACATGTTATTGTCACTAGCAAAAGGATTCTTCTTGTTTTTGATGCGGCAAACGATTATCGTTATGTCAAGATACATTGAATTCGACCTGAAAAACGAAATATATACACATTACCAAACACTGGATCAAGGATTCTTTAAACGTAATGCGACAGGGGATTTAATGAATCGTATTTCAGAGGATGTCGGATTGGTGCGCATGTACCTTGGTCCGGGAATCATGTACATCATCAATTTGATCATTGCCTTCACCTTAATCGTCACTCAGATGATTCGAATTAGTCCATCGTTAACACTCTATGTACTGATTCCACTTCCGATCATGTCTGTTTTGATTTACCGCGTTTCTTCGCGTATGAACGCCATGAGTGCATTGGTGCAAAAAGAACAATCGCTTCTATCCACTCTTGCGCAAGAAACATTCTCAGGAATACGCATTATCAAAGCCTACAACCGTGAAAAAGAGACCGAAGAAAAGTTAGGTCAAAGTGCAGAGAATTACAAAAAACAAAGCATGCGCTTGGTTTTGGTTAATTCCTTTTTCATTCCAACCATTATGTTTTTAATTGGTGTCAGCATTTTGATTGCCGTTTATTATGGAGGAATTTTATCTTTCACTGGACCCAAAGCAGAACGCATTTCCATTGGAAGCATCGTTGCTTTTATCATGTTTGTCAATAACCTTTCCTGGCCATTTGCCAGCTTGGGCTGGGTTTCTAGTATAGTTCAGCGTGCATCTGCATCACAAAAACGCATCAACGAATTTTTATTAACGAAGCCAACAATTGAGAATACGGTCACTAGTCCCTTCGATTTTCAGGGTACCATTGAATTTAAAGACCTTACTTTTCAATATCCCATAACGAATATTAAGGCAGTGTCACATGTTTCCTTCCGGGTTGAAAAAGGAGAGACACTTGCTATTGTGGGACATACGGGCAGTGGGAAGTCGACGATTAGTGCATTATTGATGCGACAATACGATCCACAAGAAGGAAAAATATTCATTGATGGACATCCCCTAACAGAAATCAATCTACAGGCATTTCGCGATCAAACCGGAATTGTGCCACAAGATGTGTTTTTGTTTTCTGATACGATACGGGAAAACGTACAATTCGGGATCAATGATCGACAATGCACAGAAGAAGAGCTCATTAAAGCCTGTGAAATGTCTCATGTTTACCATAATATCCAGGGATTCCCAGATGGATTCGACACCTTGCTTGGTGAACGTGGTGTCAATTTAAGTGGTGGACAAAAACAGCGCATTAGCATTGCCCGTGCATTGTTGAAAAAACCGAAGTTGTTGATTTTAGATGACTGTTTGTCCGCCGTGGATACCGAAACGGAGGAAATCATTTTAAGCAACCTGGAAAAAGGGAAAGAATACAGGACTACAATCATCATTAGTCACCGAATCTCCACCATTCGAAATGCAACAAAAATCATTGTCATCAGCGATGGCGAGGTCATTGAAAGTGGAAATCATGAATCCTTAATTAGCGAAAAAGGCACCTACTACGAGATGCACGAACAACAGCTGCAACAAGAGGAAAATTGAAAAAACACAACAGACCTTGTACTTATTAACAGGTATTTGTTTATCTTTTTTTGAAACATCTAATTGATTTTCCCCGTAAGTTAGCTCAAACTTTAAAACAAACAACTATGAAAAAGTTTATGATTTTTGTAAGTGCATTAACGTTGTCAGGAACAATGTTCGCACAAAAAACTGCGAGTGATGACGCGCATTTTTCGTTAGAAGGATTAGCTAACTTGAATACCTCTAATGGTATGAGCTGGACAGCACCTTCCCTTCGTTTACGTTACTTTGTGAATGACAACATTGCAGCGCGTATTCAATTTGGTTTTGGTGGAGATGGATCATCTGTTGCTGGAGTCCCAAGTACTGAGTCTTACACTTACTTTGAAAATGCAAATGGTACAGGTGCTTCTGGTACGCAAGAAATCAAAAGAGGAGCGTACAATCTTCAATTAGGTGGAGAATACCACTTAGGCGGAACAGAGAAAATGTCACCATACTTTGCCTTAGGTATAAACTTAGGTGGAGGAAGTTATGAGGAAACATGGACTAACTCAGATGGCGAATCTTATGTAAATGGATTGAATGCTACAGTTACAGGTGGATATTCAACTTTCGGAGTAAGTCTTGGTGCTGGATTCGACTATTACATTGCAGAGAATTTATATGTTGGTTTGGAAATGAATCTTTCTAAATCAAATGTAAGTAATGATGCGGGAGTTGTAACAGTTGGAGGTACAGTTGCTGGATATGAGCCTGCATACAAAGAATCTTACACAAACATTGGAGCTGCACATGGTTCAGTTCGTATTGGTTGGAGATTTTAATATCCAAAATTGAAATATGTTTAAGGGGGCTTCGGCCCCCTTTTTTTATGCATAATAAAAACAATTCTTACCTTTGCCTGTGTTATGAAAGAAAGAAATCGCATAGAAGTTTGCTTCACACCAGGAGAATACGAATATTTCAAGGGAGAATACGAGATTGTAGTGGTTATCGACGTATTACGCGCAACATCAGCTATTTGCGCTGCATTTGCGAACGGAATCAACTCGATTATTCCTGTTCCAACCGTTGAGGAAGCATGGGAATACAAGAAAAAAGGATACCTGGCTGGAGCAGAGCGAAAAGGACAAATTGTGGAAGGATTTGACTTTGGAAATTCGCCGTTTTCCTACATGCGTGAAGACTTTAAAGGGCAAGATGTGGTATTAACAACAACAAATGGAACAAAGTCACTTGATGTGGCGAAAGATGCCGATATCGTTGTCGTTGGATCTTTCTTAAACCTCCAATACTTGAGTGAATGGCTCGTTAAACAAGAAAAAAATATTCTTTGCTTATGTTCTGGATGGCAAGATAAATTCAATTTAGAGGATACCATTTGTGCTGGCGCGATTTCAGACTACTTGATTACATCCGGGAAATTTACTTCGGAGGAAGATTCCAGTATTGCAGCAAAATACTTATATTTATCTGCAAAGGATAATTATTTAGGTTACTTAAAATCAAGTTCACACCGTCGCCGATTGAAGAACTTAAATTTAAATGAGGACATCAAATATTGCCTGACGCCTAATCAAACGAATGTTATTCCGATTCTAAAGGATGGTAAATTGGTTCAATTATAAAACAGCGTTCATTGTTCTGCTTTTAGGCGGACTACTTCAAAGTAGCACAAAGAAATCAGACAAACTGACCTGGGGATTTTTTGGACACAAACGGATTAATCGCATCGCTGTATTTACCTTACCCGCACCGATGTTTGGCTTTTACAAAGAACACATTGAATTTCTAACCGATCATGCTGTAGATCCGGACAAACGTCGTTATGCCATGGAAGGCGAAGCACAATGCCATTACATCGACTTAGATCACTATTACAAGGCCGGAGAGAATCCATTTGAGATGATTCCACGTCGTTGGAAAG
>JBILRU010000072.1:0-10979 GCA_044372485.1 Crocinitomicaceae bacterium | reverse complement strand
AGGTATTTGGTTTAAATCCAGGGGCGAGTGAGGAAGAAATCCGCAAACGATACCGGGAATTAGTAAAAAAGTTCCATCCAGATGTGAACAAGGATGCACATGCGGAAAAAAAGTTTATCGAAATTCAAGCGGCCTACGAGGAATTAATGCAAGAACCCGAGGAACAATTGGACATCAATCATCCATCTGAACCTACCTTCCAAGACGAGTACACAGCATATCGGGAATATGCACGAGAACAATTCCAAGCACGAAAGAAAAAAGAAACTGAGGAACTTGAAAAACTCTACACGCGTTTACAGACTGGTCCCGTTTATTTGTTGCACCGTTGCATTGCGCTCGTTAGTCTCCTTGTATTATTGATCTTATGCCTGGACCTCATTTTACCAAATCAACGCGTTTCGGCGGTGATCACCTCCTACTCTACAGACGTCTACCAGAGCATGAACGGAAATCTCGTTAGTTTGGCGAAAACAAATCAAGGGGAAAGCTTTTTTCTGAATGCTTTTTCCAATCGATTTTTCGACATAAATCCATTTATAGAAATCAAGAAAACAGCTATTTTCCATCAATCTATTTCTGTCCTTTCCCACAGCAACGAATTTTTGCAAGAAATCCCTATTCACTTTAGCTTTTACTGGGCACAAATTCTGTTATTTCCCTTGTTCCTTGTTCCTGTTATATTTCTCATCTATCGAAAAAAGGACGCCTATTTCATCATGGGTTCCTATTTCACCCGTTACGCAAGCGGCAGTTTATTGCTGTATTTTCTAATCAGTCAGGACCGCTGGTATCATTTACTCACACTTGGATTCTATTAATATGACAAAAAAAGAAAAAGCGAACTATGTATTGACGGAATTGAACAAAATTTATCCCGAAACACCGATTCCATTAGATCATAAGGATGCCTACACACTGTTGATTGCTGTTTTACTTTCCGCTCAATGTACCGACGAACGGGTGAATAAAATCACCCCACTTTTATTCGCGAAAGCTTCGAATCCAACCGACATGATCAAACTCAGCATCGAAGAAATTCAAGCGATCATTCGTCCGTGTGGACTCTCCCCGAAAAAAGCCTATGCTATTTGGACCTTGTCCAACATGATTTTAGACGAACATGGTGGAGAAGTACCAGTTTCCTTTGAGAAATTAGAGGAACTGCCTGGGGTGGGACACAAAACAGCATCAGTCGTGATGTCACAAGCTTTTGGACATCCTGCTTTTCCGGTAGATACACATATTCACCGACTACTCATTCGTTGGGGATTAACCTCAGGTAAAAACGTTGTCCAAACAGAAAAAGATGCGAAAAAGTTGTTCCCCATAGAATCATGGAACAAACTTCACCTTCAAATTATCTTTTACGGTCGTTCACATTCTCCAGCGAGAAGTCCAAAAAAAGAGATCGATTACATCACCGTGCACATCGGAACCAAGAAAGCCTTATTGGAGCTAAAGTGATATTAACAATTGTTGATAAGTACCTTTCACATCTTTTTCATAAGAAATTGAATCGGACAATGGAAGGATGATTTTCGAATCCGTATATTTGTTACATGGACAATCCTGATAACATTCGAAAACCAATCACACGCTTAAAAACACAAGGTCAATTGATCAACGAACTTGGGAGAATACCTCCTCAAGCAGTTGACATTGAACAAGTTGTGCTTGGCGCAATGATGTTGGAGAAAAATGCGGTGAACGACACGATTGATATCTTGAATCAAAATAGTTTTTACGATCCAAAGCATCAATTTATCTACAAGGCGATTCACGAATTGTTTGCAACAACAAATCCAGTGGACCTCGTTACTGTTACCTCACGACTTCAAAAAAATGGGGAATTAGAGGCAGCGGGGGGTGCCGCTTACATTGCTGGATTAACCAATCGCGTGGCTTCCTCTGCCCATATTCAACATCACGCCCGCATCATTTCGGAGAAATATATCAAACGTGAGTTAATCCGTGTGAGCAGTGAAATCATTCGCGATGCCTACGATGAAACTCGAGATGTATTTGATTTATTAAATGCGGCAGAATCGGATTTGTTCCAGATTGCCGAGAACAATATGAGTAAGCAAGTTAGTTCCATGCAATCCGTTGTGCGTGAAGCCATTCAAGAAATTGAAAAAGCTGCTCAAAATACGGATGGAGTATCTGGAGTACCTACCGGATTCCATGGATTAGATAAAATAACTTCCGGATGGCAGCGTTCTGACATGATTGTGCTAGCTGCACGTCCAGGTATGGGAAAAACAGCCTTTGTTCTTTCCATGGCTAGAAATTCAGCAGTTGATTACAATATGGGAGTTGCCATATTCTCCTTGGAGATGTCTGCAGTTCAATTAGTGAAACGTTTAATTGCCAGTGAAACGCGACTTCCTGCCGAAAAACTACGAAAAGGAGATTTAAAAGAACACGAATTCCAACAATTACATTCACGCATCACAAAATTGGCAACTGCTCCTATTTTTATTGATGACACAGCGGGAATCAGTATTTTCGATTTTAGAGCGAAGTGTCGTCGTTTAAAAGCGCAGCACAACATCGAGATGATCATTATTGATTACTTGCAATTGATGTCCGCAAAAGACGGAAAAGGTGGCGGAAACAGAGAGCAAGAGATTTCTACCATTTCTCGATCCATCAAGGAAATCGCCAAGGAATTGAACGTTCCAATTATTGCCTTATCACAGTTGAGTCGTTCCGTAGAAACACGCGGAGGTGATAAAAAACCCATGCTTTCCGACTTACGTGAGTCCGGAGCAATAGAGCAGGATGCAGATATCGTATCGTTTATTTACCGTCCAGAATACTACAACATCACTCAAGACGATGATGGGAATTCATTGCATGGAATTGGAGAAATTATCATTGCAAAACATCGAAATGGTGCGTTAGACTCTGTTCAGTTGCGTTTCGTACCTGAATATGCGCGATTTGAGAATTTACACGAAGTTCCGGAGCTGGATATTGCTAGCGGGAATAACAATGCAAGTATGAATTCTTTCAATCAGGACATGAACACTTACACTATTAAAAGTAAGATGGATGAAGGAGAAGATTCAGATATATTTGACAATAGTGGTGCCGACGACAATCCTTTCTAACATGCGTTTACTTCTCCTCTCTTTTTGTTTCCTGCTTTCCTTCTCTGGACGGAGTACTCAGTTACTCATTCCGATGGATGAAACACAAACGGATCATTTGAAGGCTTATGGCATCGCTTTCTATTGCCTCGAGCATAACGTTACGGTAGAATGGCTGCTAAATTACCGAGGAGGATCCTTTCTTGTTCCCCATTTGAAAACTTTGGAAGAAGAATTGATTATACGGAACGTACGTTACCAGGTGTTAGCTGAAGGACAAGTGAATCAAATTAAGGTAGAGATTGCGAATCCAGAAGTAAACATGGAGATTGTCCAACTGGAAAAAGCGCCGAAAATCGCTGTTTACACACCACCAAATAAACAACCTTGGGATGATGCCGTAACCTTGGTTTTGGAGTACGCGGAGATTCCTTATGACAAGATTTATGACTCTGCAATTGTTATGGGACTTCTACCCAAATATGATTGGTTGCATTTACACCACGAGGATTTCACTGGTCAATATGGTAAGTTTTATGCGAATGCACGTTACCAAACGTGGTATCAAGAACAAGTTGCTGTGGCAGAGAAAAATGCAAAAATGCTCGGATTCATTAAGGTTTCTGAGTTGAAATTAGCGGTCGCCCAAAACCTAAAGAATTTTGTGATTGGCGGTGGATTCTTGTTTACCATGTGCAGCGGGACAGATAGTTTCGATATTGGCTTGGCTGCGCAAGGTGTGGACATATGTGCCTCCGTATTCGATGGCGATCCAGCTGACCCTAGGGCACAAGACAAACTAAATTTCAACCAAACATTTGCATTTCAAGACTTTCACCTGATTCAAGATCCAATGGTTTACGAATACAGCGATATCGATGCGAGTGACATGCGTATCAAAGGACAAATCACTCAAAAAATGGATCAGTTTACCTTGTTTGATTTTTCGGCGAAATGGGATGTCGTACCAACCATGTTAACGCAATGTCATGTAGATGTAGTAAACGGATTTATGGGTCAAACAACCGATTTTAGAAAAGAACTCATCAAATCGAATGTACTGATTCTCGGTGAAAACAAAGCAGCGAATACGGCGCGCTACATTCACGGTGAAATGGGTCAAGGCACCTGGACATTTTACGGCGGACACGATCCAGAAGACTACCAACATTACGTGGGAGATCCATTTACAGATTTGAGTTTACATCCTAATTCCCCTGGTTACCGTCTGATACTAAACAACATACTCTTTCCTGCAGCGAAAAAGAAAAAAAGAAAAACATAGTTTTTTCACAAAATAGTGCGTGAATAAACATTTTTTAGTAAACTTGCGGTGAATTCTTTAGAACCATCGGTTCAAGCTTCTCCAAAATCACACGTTATTTACATAGACAATCATTAATGGATCGTAAAACATTAGAGACAAAGAAAATCTCAGAACTTCGTACTATTGCACAAACCCTGGGAATAGAAAATAGTGAATCATTGAAAAAACCAGAACTCATCAACAGCATCGCTGGAAATGAATCAACTCCAACCGAGGAAACAAAAATAACTGAACCTATTGTGGCGAAGGAAGAGAGAAGCGCTCGTCCTGCTAGATCTGCTAAAATCATTGATTCGGAAGGAACAGTGAAAAATGAACGCAAGCCGAGAATACGTCAAATCGTTGAAGCACCTGTAACTCCGAATGCAAAAGTTGAAAATAACACTACGGAATCCACAACAGAAACAATAACTGAAGTTCCATCTGAGGCGAAAAAGCCTGTACACCGTCATGAACGTGTGGAAAGAACGAATACACCAAACGAAGGTTCGTCAAATCAACAAAACAGACGTGACAACAACCGTCAACAAAACCCGAATCAGAATCAGAACCCAAATCAGAATCCCAATCAAAACCCTAATCAACAACATCCACGACCACAACACCAACGTAATACGCATGTTGAGTCCACGGAAAAACCAGATGATTCGAACTACGATTTAGTTGGAATCGTTTCAGCTGAAGGTGTATTGGAAGTGATTCAAGAAGGATTTGGTTTCTTGCGTTCCTCGGATTACAACTATTTACCATCTCCTGATGATATTTATGTTTCTCAGAATCAAATTAAATTGTTTGGTTTGAAAACAGGAGACACTGTCAAAGGAAGTATTCGTCCACCAAAAGAAGGGGAGAAATTCTTTCCATTGGTAAAAGTTGAATCAATCAACGGGCGTCATCCATCATACATTCGCGACAGAGTACCATTCCAGTACTTGACGCCATTATTTCCATCCGAGAAATTCAAATTAACTGGACACGCACAAGAGACACTTTCAACGCGTGTCATGGATCTTTTTGCTCCAATTGGTAAAGGACAACGTGGAATGATCGTTGCGCAGCCTAAAACGGGTAAAACGATGTTGTTGAAGGACGTAGCCAATGCGATTGCTGCGAATCATCCGGAAACATACCTGATTGTTCTTTTAATTGACGAACGCCCAGAAGAGGTAACCGACATGGCAAGAAGCGTTAAAGCAGAAGTTATTGCTTCTACCTTCGATGAGCCAGCAGAACGACACGTAAAAGTGGCGAACATGGTGCTTGAAAAAGCAAAACGTTTGGTAGAGTGTGGACACGACGTATGTATCCTTCTCGATTCGATTACACGTTTAGCTCGTGCATACAATACCGTTTCTCCAGCATCTGGAAAAGTACTTTCTGGTGGTGTCGATGCAAACGCACTTCACAAACCAAAACGTTTCTTTGGATCAGCTCGTAAGATCGAAAATGGTGGGTCATTGTCTATCATCGCAACTGCGTTAACAGAAACAGGTTCTAAAATGGACGAGGTCATCTTTGAAGAGTTCAAAGGAACAGGAAACATGGAATTACAGTTGGACCGTAAAATTTCGAATCGTCGTATTTATCCAGCAATCGACATTACCGCTTCAGGTACACGTCGCGAGGATTTATTGGTGAAAAAAGATATTCTTCAACGCGTTTGGTTAATCCGTAAGTTCATAGCTGACATGAATCCAGTGGAAGCAATGGAATTCTTGAAATCGCACATGGAAAACACCATGTCGAATGAAGAATTTTTGATTTCAATGAATAAATAATGAACAAAGCCGTAAAATACGGACTCATCGCTAGTCTCGTTTGGATCGCCATCAAAATGGGCGCATTAGCGCTTAGTATTTCGTTGTATGACATTAAATACTTCGGACTATTAAATATGTTCCTCCTCACTTTTGTGATTACTTGGAGCATCTATAAACACAAGCGAACGCAAACCGAAAGCAACTTGTTAGTCGACATTAAAAATGGCATGCTGGCTGGAGTTCCTTATACCGTTGTTGTTAGCGTGTTTTTGTTTTTTTACTATGGACAAATATTCCCAGAATTCCGAGAAAAGAAAATGAACGAAGTTTATGTGCGCATAGATACGAAAAAGGAATTGGATGCCATTCGTCAAAACCAACCAGAGTTGGAGAATAAAAGTGATATTGAAATCAAAAAATTAGCCATAAATGACTGGAAGAACAAACTGGACCCTCAGTTCACGATGATGATTTCTCTACTGGCTTTACTTTTCTACACAACAATAAATTGCTTATTGATTTCACTCGTTTTCAGAAGAATTGTCTTTAGAAATTAGCGATTGATCAGTTGTTGAAAAGCAGCATAAGTCAGTGAAATACGTTTCGTTCCAAAGTCAAATTTACCATACGCCTCTTCCGGTGAAGTCATCACAGTAGCAAATAGATAACGATCGGATTGATTTTTTGCGAATCCTACAAACCATCCGATGTCTTGTCCATCTTGTACTCCCCATCCTGTTTTCCCATAAAGCCTAACGTTTCCTTCGCGACGTTCCTCAAAAATCCCCATCAACGTTTCATAGGATTCTGAACGTAGTCCCAATTGACGCGTTTCGATTTTATTCAAAAATTCGATTTGCTCCATTGCGCTAATCCGCAAATCACCCTTTAACCAAAACGTTGTCAACTCCGGTGTTGCTAATGCATTGCCGTAGTGAAACCGTTTCAAATAAGACTGCATGTTCTTCTCCCCTATTTGTTTGGCGAGTTCTTGGTAATACGGAACAATAGAATGCTGAAAAGCGAATTTCAATGTTGGATCATCCAAAGATCCTAAATTCAATTTTGTCGTTGAATCTTTTAGAATTTTACTCTCTAATCCAATAAGTGTATTCGGGATTTTGAATGTCGAAGCAGGAGTAAAAGGCAGATTTACCATGCTATCATTGTAGTAAAAATACTGTTTGGTTTTCAAATCGTAAATAACCACCGAAAAGGAATAAAATGTACTTTCTTCCTTTTTCAAGTCTAATGAAACGGCTTTTTCGACCTGGAATTTCGGCAATCCACAACTTGCAATGACAAGCAATAAGACAAGAATACTTACAATGTTGCGCATAATTCTTCTCCTAATTGATCGTAATCGATTCCGTCAAAGTTACCAGAGGACATCATTAAAAGTACGGCATTGTTCCATTTCTGAGAACGGATGAAAGACAATACATCCTCCGTATTATCTTTAACTTCCACAGAACCACCGAATCCTTCGGACACTTGCTGAATGGAAATTGCTTCTAATTTTTTGTGATGAACAACCTCCGGATTAAAATACACCAAGGCCTCATCCGCAGCAATCATCGCACCTTCATAATGTGGCAAGAATTCCTTTTTCAAAGAGGAAAAGGTATGTAATTCCATGCACGCTACGACTTTTCGATTGGGATATTGGTGTTTCACCGCAGCAGTTGTTGCTTTTAATTTGGATGGGGAATGGGCAAAATCCTTAAACATGACAAAGTCCGGACGCTCTACCACTTTTTGCAAGCGTTTTCCCGCACCTGTGAAATCCGACATGGACTGAAGAAACGAAGCATGATCAATTCCAATGGACTTCGCCAAATTCATCGCGCCCATTAAATTTTGAAGGTTATGTGGTCCAAAAACCAATAAGGGATAAGATTGTTCTTCGAAGTGAAGAAGAGTACCGGCCTCCGTCGGTTCAAATGTTGGCGTTTGATAAGCGATGGAAGTGATTCCTTCACGCACTTGTTCGCCAAGTTTACGAACTTCATGATCCTCCGAGTTGTAAATTAAGGTTCCGTTCGGCTCGATTAAATCACAGAAGATTTCGAATTGATTGGTGTAATTTTCAAAAGTTGGAAATACATTGATGTGGTCCCAAGCAATACCGCTAATGAGCGCTACGTTTGGATGATACAAATGGAATTTCGGACGACGGTCAATTGGTGAACTCAAGTATTCGTCCCCTTCAAGGATCATGTATTTGGCGTCGTTTGTCAATTTTACCATGCAATCGTACCCTTCCAATTGCGCACCGACCATGTAATCAACATTCAATCCTAGTTTATTGATGGCATGCAACAACATGGAGGTAATCGTTGTTTTGCCATGACTTCCGCCTATGACAATGCGCATTTTGTCCTTGCTTTGCTCGTACAAGTATTCAGGATAAGAGAAAATTGGGATTTGAAGCTCCTTGGCTTTCAACAATTCGGGATTGTCCTCGCGCGCATGCATTCCAAGAATCACCGCATCTAATTCAGTATGAATATTGGCAATATCCCAACCTATGTTCGCTGGTAAAATACCTTCTCTATCCAAACGCGTTCTAGATGGCTCAAAAATCTCATCATCCGAACCGCTAACTTGAATCCCCTTTCGATTCAGGGCGATGGCTAAATTGTGCATGGCACTTCCACCTATGGCAATAAAATGTACTCTCATGAAATGAATTTTAACGAAAGTACAAGAAAGGGAAACTGAATGAGAAGGGTAACTGAATAGTTACTGACAATGGACTATGAATTTACTTTTCAATCACATTGGCACCAGTAGACTCATTGAACCAAATATAATCAGTGATGATTTGATCGTTTCGGGTAAAATTATTGACACCATCTTCTTTCGTCGTTTGTTCGAAGACAACTCCGTATCCATTTTTATCCACCACAACGCGTCGAACGATGACCGTGGTAACAAATCCCTGTGCATTCTTCACCGTGTAGGTGCGTTCCGTCATTGCGTTTTTCGGAAACAAGACACCGTCTTCGTCCTTCAAGTTATTCGGCGCATTCGTCAATTCCACTTTTGACTCCGCCATTTTTTCAATTTGCTCGTATTGTTGGTCCTGATTCGTTGCATTGTCGACCTCTCTTTTAAAAACAGAGACCTCGTAATTTGTTTTCATTTTCTCCTGAGCGGACAAATCTTTTTGTTCTTGGTTTTTGAGTTTTTCAGCTCGAACAGACTCTTCGTTCGATAAACGATTAGATCGGGATAATTCGGACTCCTGTAAATTATCGGATGCCTTTTGTTGATTTGCATTGGAAACATCTTTTGCATCCTTCCAAGCACTGATATTTTCCGCATTTTGATTTTGTTTCTCCTCTTGCGTTTTGTTTCGTGTGCTTACAGCCACTTCATTTTTTTGAAGTTCATTCTGTAAATCACCTTGTCTTTGATCAGCGGCAACTTGATTTTTACGATCAATCATTGTCTGCTCCGATTTAAAAGACTCCATGTTTTGATCCGTAGATTCCTGTTGAACAGCGCTCATGGTCTCATTGAAATGGTTTTGGTAATCGAAGACATTTTTAATTTCTTGAAGTTGCTCCTGTGGACGTTCTGCCCTCTGTTGAGACGTTTTATTCAAGTCATTAAATGCTTGTTCCGGTGTCCCGGTTGTGCGCTCACCAGGTGCTTTCAACTGAGTCCCGACAATCACATCCTCCCTCACACTTGGTGCCGTTTTGACCGCTACAGGCGTGGCAATGGTTATCAAGGAATCAATGCTTTTTTGCAATTGCGTTAATTCCGTTACAGGCAATGAACGAGCATTCGTTGTCGCTATAACCTGAACAGCCTTCAATTCCTTCAATGCCTGTGGATTATTTTTAGCTTTAGCCGTAGCATAAGCCGCTTTGCGTTGAACATAATACGCTTCCATCTTGATGATTTTTTCTTTTAACTCAATTACAGAAGGTTCATTTTGACGACTTTTCATCGGGTCTGAATTCAAAATATTCTTCGCTACTGGATAAAATTGGAGTCCTTTCAAAAAGTTTTCATTGGCCTTTGCAAGTTGGTCTTTGTAAATTTGCTCTTGGGAATTTTTCCAATCTGTTACTTTCTTCATGCCATTTTGTAATTCCTTGGAATACTGATCGATCAGTGTTTGCTTTTTGAATTTCGCAATGTTCAATTCCGTTTTTTTGTACATGTCAATCGACAAGTCATATTTCTTTTGAACATACAAATCATTCGCTGACTTTAGCTGTTTCTTGACTTCTAGTTCATTGGCATTATCTTGTTTAATTTCTTGAATTTTTGAAATCTCTCTTAAAACTATATCCTTTTGGTTCGGCTGTAATTTCTGCGCTTCCGTGTATTTCGCAATCGCTTCATCGTATTTTTTCGCTGTAAATAGGGTATTCGCGGCAGTCATTGCTTTGTCGTATTGCACTTTGTTGGCAGCGTTTTGTTTATCTGTATTGACATTCTCTGTGATTTTGGCTAAGCGCCCAATGATGTAAACGTCCTTTGGGATTTGTTGGTCTGCTAATTTGTATTTTTGTTCTGCCAGCGTCCAATTACTTGATGCATAAGCAGCATCTCCCTCACCTTTTAATTTGTCAAATTCTTTTTTGCGTTTTGCTTCGTTTTGATTGATTTCGATAATGGTTTCAACCGATTTTTTCTTTTGAATAATTCCTGGATCTGCCGGCGCTACAACCAGCGCTGAATCATAATAAATCACTGCTTTTTCGTATTCTTTTCTACTTACCGCTAAATCCGCTGCAGACACACAATAGATTGTTCGGTCTTTGTCTTTAG
>JBILRU010000005.1:0-37650 GCA_044372485.1 Crocinitomicaceae bacterium | reverse complement strand
AACTACAGCAACTAGCCGATGAAAAATTGCCCAAAGGAAGTTTCCAGTTTGTAGGGTTTCAAGCGGGAAAAGATAATCAACAAAATTACTTAAGTTCAAAGATTTATGTTTCCATTCCAACTACGGACGGTACATCGATTAGTTTATTAGAAGCTCTCGCATATGGCTGTTTGCCCATTGTTTCCGACTTACCGGCGAATAGAGAATGGATCGAAGACGGAGTCAACGGAATCATTTCTTCGGGAGATTTGAGTAAAGATGTGGAGCGCTTATTAAACTTGGATGCACCAACTCTACAAGAGCGGAATAAAGTAATCATTGATGAAAAGGCAACTAAAAATTCGAATCGAAAAAAATTCTCAGCTATTTATGATGCTATTTTTGCTGGAGCAGCTTTTAATGCAAAATAATAAAACACGCCAATGGTAATGAGTAACCAAGCGGCTTGCGTATACGAGATTATTTGCAGGCTCAGGTGAAAAACTTCTTGTGTTTTCCCTAGTTTCATTGGTAAAATCCATAGTGGAATTACCTGTATGAATGAGCTAACAATCCCCATTATAAAGAAAACTTTCTGTTTACTTAAAATCAAAGGCAACGCGGTAATTGGCGATAAAATAAAATTGATCATTAACCAAATAGACATTGTTTCTGAATAAGAACCAGATAAGGCCCAATCCTTCCCAAAAACAAATGCAAACAAGAATTCTCCATAAAAGAATAGAATAGTGAATGGAACAATGGAAAGTGCGGTGAGGAAAAGTAACATTTTATTCAGTAAAGGAACCATTGATTTGCCTTGCTTGTATAATTCAGATGCTCTGTTGTAAAATAATTGCCCTAAGGAAACACCAATCAACATGAGTGGAAGTCTAAGCATGGTATAGGAATGGTTAAATGATCCATAAACGGATTCAGAATAATAGGCAAAAATAAAAGTAGCGATGAGCATATCTCTTCCATTATCGACAAAAACATGCGGAAGGTTTAAGGTCGGGAATTCTTTGTGCTGACGCATTAAAGCAGCCGTTTTTCTTTTAGAAATAAAGTGTTTGAATTTTTGATGAATTCTCCCAAAATTAAAAGCGAATTCCAACGATGATACAAGTGAAGCGATGAAAGTTGCTAGAATGAGTCCGAATGTACTCATGTGAAAGTAAGCGAATGCCCATTTTAATCCGTTCGATACCGAAGAATTCGTAATTTTTTGACGTGAAATAATTCCGTATTTACCTATGCGTACTGACCAGCTAGTACCTATGTTGACCACTATGATACATGCAGCACTCATGATGGTTAATGGAAAAAACCACCAACTAAACTTCTCATCCAATCCTTGATAATAAAGGATTAAAAATACGATGCTCGCGAGGATTAAGACAAAGAATGAAATTCGGTAGGATAAACGATACAACAAAAAGGAATGTCCGTCGAGTTTTGGCAAAGGCAATGCCGCTTCATAACGCAGGGTGGCGATGGCGGAAATAAATCCAGTTAAACGCATGTAGAATCCCAATTCACCCATTTCAGCTGTCGTGTAGAGACGTGTTAAAATCGGTGCAATCAAGTACCCAACTGCTTGAGCAATGATTGTTCCGGATAGTAAGACACTCAACGATTTTGAGAAATCAGATCCGAGTAGTTGACGAATTCGTTCAATAGCCATTCAGGACAAAGATACAATGATTATATTTGTGAACTAAATTGATTTTTATGAAAAAAGTTGCTGTTATTGGTGCTGGTACAATGGGAAATGGAATTGCGCATGTCTTTGCTCAATTCAATCACCATGTTCATTTAATTGATGTTTCTCAAACGGCATTGGATAAAGCCATCGCTACGATAGGGAAGAACTTGGATCGTCAAGTAGCCAAAGAAGCCATCACCATAGCTGAGAAAGAAGCAACGTTGAATAATTTAAAAACATTTACGAGCATTGCAGAAGGAGTTAAAGGTGTTGAATTAGTTGTGGAAGCAGCGACAGAAAACATCGATTTAAAACTTAAAATATTTAGAGAATTAGATGAAGTAACAGCTCCGGAAGTAATTTTGGCAACCAATACATCATCCATTTCTATTACAAAAATTGCTTCGGTAACTAATCGTGCTGACAAAGTAATTGGCATGCACTTCATGAATCCGGTTCCAGTAATGAAATTGGTGGAGATTATCCGAGGGTATTCCACTTCAGATGAGGTGACAAATCTTATTATGGAAACGTCACGCCAGTTGAATAAAGTTCCAGTTGAAGTAAATGACTATCCAGGATTCGTTGCCAACCGAATTTTGATGCCGATGATCAATGAAGCAATCTATACCTTGTTCGAAGGTGTTGCGGGAGTTGAAGAAATTGACACCGTTATGAAATTGGGAATGGCTCATCCAATGGGTCCATTACAATTAGCAGATTTTATTGGTTTAGATGTTTGTTTAGCCATCTTAGAAGTATTACACGATGGATTTGGAAATCCGAAGTATGCACCGTGTCCATTGCTAGTGAACATGGTTATGGCAGGTAAAAAAGGAGTGAAATCAGGCGAAGGTTTTTATTCATGGACACATGGAACCAAAGAGCTCGTTGTTGCTCCTAACTTCAAGAAATAAGGGTTTCCTTTAATTTCACGAGTACGATTTGATCAATTGGAAAGGTGAAATCCTGTTCATTGAGATCATGAATGTTCACCCATCTTTGTTTTTCTGTTTCTTCCTGAAATGGAATATCGTAGGCCTGATTTCCAATTTTTTCTGGATCCTTCAGCCCTACGAGATAATAAAATGCGACAAGTTGTTGAGATGCATCAAAAGCGGATACTTGTTCGAATTCATTAAAATAAAAAAAAGAGGAGTCCAACATTTCTGCAGATAACTCCTCTTGTAATTCTCTTTTCAAAGCATCGATGATTCCTTCATTTGCTTCTACACCTCCACCAGGGAATTTTGTAAAGAAATGTCCAAAGCGGAACTCATCTGAAAGCAGGATGCGATTTTGTTCATCGATAATCAATGCGTAGACACGTAGATTAAAACGATGCGCCAAGACTTATTTTAAAAATTTAAAGTTCTTTCCGATGTAAACGGCTGAATCTCCTAATTCTTCTTCGATGCGCAGTAATTGGTTGTATTTCGACATGCGATCACTGCGAGATGCGGAACCTGTTTTGATTTGACCTGTATTCAAAGCAACTGCGAGATCAGCGATAGTATTGTCCTCTGTTTCTCCGCTACGGTGGCTCATAACAGATGTATATCCATTTCTAGTCGCCATTTGAACTGCCTCAATAGTTTCTGTTAAGGTTCCGATTTGATTAACTTTCACTAAAATTGAGTTCGCAATTCCTTCCTCAATTCCGCGGGATAAACGCTGAGTATTTGTAACAAACAAGTCATCACCTACTAATTGAACTTTGTGTCCTAATTTTTCCGTTGCTAATTTCCATCCTGTCCAGTCGTCTTCAGCTAAGCCATCCTCAATAGAAATGATGGGGTATTTTTCGCACCAATTTACCCAATAGTCAACCATTTGCTCAGAAGTCATATCTGTATTCGTAGATTCGAAATGATAAATTCCTTTTTCTGCGTTGTAAAACTCAGAAGAAGCGGCATCTAAAGCGATGTGCATATCAACGCCCGGTTTGAATCCAGCTTTTTCAATGGCCTCAATTACCACTTGAATCGCTTCTTCGTTGGACCCTAGGCTTGGAGCGAATCCACCTTCGTCACCAACATTGGTGGACATTCCTTTTTCCTTCAACACACTTTTAAGGTGATGAAAAACTTCAGTTCCCCAACGAAGTCCTTCCGAAAAAGAACTTGCGCCAAATGGCATCACCATAAATTCCTGAATATCGATGAGGTTATCAGCATGCGATCCACCATTCAGAATGTTCATCATGGGTACAGGCATGGTTACTGCTCCGACCCCACCAATGTATTTATAAAGGCTTAGTCCTGCTTCTTGGGCTGCTGCGCGAGCTATGGCTAACGACGTTCCAAGTATGGCATTTGCTCCTAATTTTGATTTATTTGGTGTCCCATCTAAATCGATCATGATACGGTCCAGTCTTTTTTGATCAAAAACATCTTCACCTTGTAACGCTTCGTTTATGATGGTATTGACATTTTCCACCGCTTTAAGCACTCCTTTACCGAGGTAACGAGACTTATCACCATCACGTAATTCCATTGCCTCATGAATCCCGGTAGAAGCTCCTGAAGGAACTGCTGCACGTCCAAGAATTCCGTTGCTCGTAAATACATCTACTTCGATGGTAGGATTTCCTCTTGAGTCAAGAATTTGTCTTGCGAAAATGTCCGTGATATAGCTCATATTATGATTTATAGGTATTCATGTTATCAATAAACTGATCAAATAGGTATCTAGAATCGTGTGGTCCTGCGGATGCTTCCGGATGGTATTGTACGGAAAATACGGGTTTTCCTGACAATTCAATTCCAGCAATCGTATGGTCATTTAAATGTACATGAGTCACTTGTACTTTATGTTGCGCTTCGATGCTTTCTTTTGAAATCACAAATCCATGGTTTTGACTGGTAATCTCACCTTTACCTGTTTTCAGGTTTTTAATCGGATGATTGATTCCGCGGTGTCCGTTAAACATTTTTTCCGTTTGTAGTCCTTGACTAAGTCCCAAAATCTGATGACCTAAACAAATACCAAAAACAGGTTTACCCGATTCGGCTAATTCTTTTACAAGGTCAATAGAGCTAGTCATAACCGAAGGATCACCGGGTCCATTAGACAACATATATCCATCTGGTTGGAAAGCGTCCATTTCTTCTTTGGTCGAGTTCAATGGAAATACTTTTACGTGACACCCTCTTTCGACTAGACAACGAATGATGTTTTTCTTTACCCCAAAGTCAATCAAGGAAACGCGGTTAGTTGGATTTTCGGGTTTTACTTCAAATGCTTCTTTCGTTGTAACGCTTGAAGACAACTCCAATCCTTCCATAGAAGGGACTTCAGTAAGCTTTTGTTTTAAGATGTTGATGTCCATCTCATCAGATGAAATGATGGCATTCATGGCTCCTTTATTTCGGATATGTCGAACGAGTGCACGCGTATCGATATCAGAGATACCCACTGTACCATTTCTTTCCATTAAATCTTGTAGCGATTCATTAGCTGACGACCTCGAATAACCATTGGAAAACTTTTTCGTTACGAGTCCGGCAATTTTTATTGAGTCAGATTCTATTTCATTTTCATGCACACCATAATTTCCAATGTGAGCTGTCGTCATGATGAGTAACTGTCCAACATAAGATGGATCTGTAAATACTTCCTGATAACCAGTCATACCGGTATTAAAAGCGATTTCTCCACCTGTGGTTCCTATTTTCCCGATGGCAATCCCTTCGAAGACTGTTCCATCTTCAAGGAGTAAAATTGCTGTTTGATTTTGTTGCATGAATAAATTTTGTTCAAAATTAGAAACTCTAGCCCAAATGAGCTCACGTTAAACGAAAAAAGGCGGATAAAATCCGCCTTTTTTTATTAACAATGTGTCAATTTATGCTTTTTCTTCGCTGCTTTCAGAGTCGTCAGCTGCCTGAGCTTCTTCAGATGTAGCATTTTCTGTTGTCTCTTCAGCAACAGCTTCAACAACAACTTCTTCAACTGGTGCTTCTTCAGCAACAACTTCAGCAACTTCTTCTTCAACTGGTGCATCTTCAGCAACAGCTTCAACAACTACTTCTTCAACTGGTACTTCATCAGCAACATTTTCTACAACAACAGTTTCTTCAGTAGCGGACTCAGTAGATTCTGTTGCTTCTACAGCTCCATCATCTTCTTTTTTCGCACCACCACGACGAGAACGACGTGTTGTTTTCTTAGCGTTATCGTTGTTGTACAATTCGTTGTAATCAACTAATTCGATCATACACATTTCCGCGTTATCACCTAAACGGTAACCAGTACGAATAATGCGTGTATATCCACCAGCACGATTGGCAATTTTCGGTGCTACTTCACGGAATAATTCAGTTACCATTTCTTTATTTTGAAGGTAAGAGAATACAACACGACGTGAGTGAGTAGAATCTGTTTTTGCTTTCGTTAAAATCGGTTCAACAAAAACGCGTAACGTTTTAGCTTTAGCGATAGTTGTGTTAATACGCTTGTGTTCGATTAATGAACAAGCCATATTTTGCAGCATTGCTTTGCGGTGGCTTGTTTTTCTTCCTAAGTGATTTATTTTATTTCCGTGTCTCATGACTAAAATTTCTAATCTTTGTCTAATTTATATTTCGCAACGTTCATCCCGAAAGTTAATCCTTTGCTATCCACTAAGTCTTCCAATTCAGTTAAAGACTTCTTACCGAAGTTTCTGAATTTCAACAAGTCTGATTTCGCATAAGAAACTAGGTCACCTAACGTTTCAACATCTGCAGCTTTCAAACAATTCAAGGCGCGAACGGATAAATCCATATCGACCAATTTTGTTTTCAATAACTGACGCATGTGAAGTGAAGTCTCGTCAAATTCTTCTGATTCAGCTTTTATTTCACTGTCTAAAGTGATGCGCTCATCAGAGAACAACATAAAGTGGTGAATTAAAATCTTAGCAGCTTCTTTCAATGCTTCTTTCGGATGAATAGATCCATCAGTTTTAATGTTAAAAACCAATTTCTCGTAATCTGTTTTTTGTTCTACACGGTAATTTTCGATTGTGTACTGAACATTAACAATTGGAGTGAAAATGGAGTCAATCGAGATTGTACCAAAAGAAGCGTTAGCTGTTTTGTTTTCCTCTGCAGGAACGTAACCACGTCCTTTGATGATTGTTAATTCCATTTCAATCTTTACAGACGATTCCATGTTGCAAATCACTAGATCTGGATTCAACACTTGGAAAGCACTTGTAAATTTACCGATGTCACCAGCGGTTAACTGATTTTGTCCACCTATAGAAACAATCACTGTTTCTGAATCGGTTCCTTCTATTTGACGTTTGAAACGAACTTGTTTCAAGTTCAAAACGATCTCGGTAATATCCTCAACTACACCTTTCAACGTAGAAAATTCGTGGTCTGCACCCTGAATTTTTACAGAAGAAATAGCAAATCCTTCGAGCGAAGAAAGTAAAATTCTTCTTAAGGAGTTACCTACAGTTATTCCGTATCCAGGTTCAAGTGGACGAAATTCGAACTCTCCGTTGAATTCATCGGAGTTGAGCATGATAACCTTATCTGGTTTTTGAAAATCCAATATTGCCATTTTCTATCGCTTAGGTTTATTTAGAGTATAATTCGACGATCAACTGCTCTTTAATGTTCTCAGGGATCATTTCACGAGCCGGTAGACTAAGAACTTTTCCAGCCATTGAGGAGTTATTCCAATCTAACCAATCGTATTTTTTATTACTTGCAGTTAATGAATCGTTAATAGCCTCTAATGATTTAGATTTCTCTCTAACGCTAACTACGTCACCTGGACGTACAGTGTAAGAGGGAATATTAACTACTTCTCCGTTAACTGTGATGTGTTTGTGAGAAACCAACTGACGTGCACCACGACGAGTAGGGGAGATCCCAAAACGATATACCATATTGTCTAAACGAGCTTCACATAATTGAAGTAAGTTTTCACCGGTAATTCCTTTCATGCGAGACGCTTTGTCGAACATGTTCGCGAATTGACGCTCTAGAATACCGTAAGTATATTTCGCTTTTTGTTTTTCACCTAACTGAATTGCGTATTCAGATTGTTTGCCACCTCTTCTTTTGGATGGACCGTGTTGTCCTGGACCGTAATTTCTTCTGTCCAATGATTTGTCTGGGCCAAAAATTGGATCGCGAAAACGACGCGCAATTTTGGATTTAGGACCTGTGTATCTTGCCATATCTGTTTTGTTTAGACGGGAATCATGAATTAAGGCATTCCTTCGATGATTTTCTTCCCGCGTTGGTTAATAATTCTATTATACTCTTCTTCTTTTCGGAGGTCTACAACCGTTGTGAGGAAGTGGAGTAACGTCAACGATTTCTGTTACTTCAATACCTGAGTTATGAATCGCTCTGATAGCTGACTCACGTCCTGCTCCTGGGCCTTTCACATAAACTTTCACTCTACGTAGTCCGAAGTCGTGTGCTTCTTTAGATGCATCCTCACCTGCGATTTGCGCAGCGTAAGGAGTGTTCTTTTTAGAACCTTTGAAGCCCATTTTACCAGCCGATGACCATGAGATCACTTGTCCAGCATTGTTCGTTAAAGAGATGATTACATTGTTGAAGCTCGCTTGGATATGTGCTTCACCTGCAGCATCAACTTTAACGTTCTTCTTCTTTTTTTGATTCGTTTTTGCCATGATACCTATTTATTATTTAGTTGCTTTTTTCTTGTTTGCAACTGTCTTTCTCTTACCTTTTCTCGTTCTAGAGTTGTTTTTCGTTCGTTGACCACGTAATGGCAAACCAGCTCTGTGACGAATACCGCGTGTACAACCGATATCCATAAGACGTTTAATGTTCAATTGAACCTCAGAACGTAATTGTCCTTCCGTTTTGATCTCATTAATCGCATTTCTAATAGCAGAAAGTTGATCATCGTTCCAATCTTGAACTTTGATGTTCTCATCGATACTATTGTCCTGAAGGATTTTTTGGGAAGTACTTCTACCAATTCCGTAGATGTACGTTAGTCCGATTACTCCTCTTTTGTTTTTTGGTAAATCTATACCTGCAATACGTGCCATATTCTACTAATTAACCTTGACGTTGTTTTAATTTCGGATTCTTTTTGTTAATTACGTAAACTCTACCTTTACGTTTAACAATCTTGCAATCTGCAGTTCTCTTTTTTACTGATGCTCTGACTTTCATTTCTTGAATTTATTATTTGTATCTAAATGATATTCTTCCTTTTGATAAATCGTATGGAGACATTTCTACTTTCACGCGATCTCCAGGTAGAATTTTAATGTAAAACATTCTCATTTTCCCTGAAATGTGTGCCGTAATGACGTGCCCATTTTCTAACTCAACTCTAAACATTGCATTTGGCAATGCTTCGAGAATTGTTCCATCTTGTTCTATTGATGATTGTTTAGCCATAATATTACATTCCGGAAAATTCGTTTGCACCTCTACGACCTCTAACTCTTGTTCCGTCCATAAGGCTATCCATATTTCTATTCAATTGGTATGTTTCAATTTGTTGTAATGTATCTAAGACTACTCCAACCATGATAAGGATGGAAGTACCACCGAAGAACATTGCGAAACCATCGTTCACTCCGGCAAGTTTTGCAACTGCTGGAAGTACTGCTATTAAGGCAAGGAATAACGACCCTGGGAATGTAATACGAGATACTACAGAATCAATGTGTTCAGCTGTTTCTTCACCTGGACGCACACCCGGTACAAATCCGCCGCTCTTTTTCAAGTCGTCCGCAATTTTACTAGGGTTAATCATGATTGCCGTATAGAAATACGTGAAGACAATGATTAAGGTACAAAGTAATAGGTTGTAGCTAAATCCATACGGATCACCAAGTGTCTGTTGAAGGAATCCACCTTCACCCTTACCACCAGATGCGCTAGAATAGATCATCATTGGAATAGTCATAATCGCTTGAGCGAAGATGATCGGCATTACACCACTAGCATTTACTTTAATAGGTAAATAGTTTCTAGCTCCGTTGATGTCTTCTGCTGCGCGAGCACCAGCTATTCGTTTAGCAGTATTGAGAGGAATACGTCGCACACCTTGAACAATAAGAATCGTTACAAGAATGATTAACATAAAGAACACTACTTCCAATACCAAACGAATAAGGTTTCCAGCCTCGACAGACTTACCAAACTCAGCGAAGAACGCTCCTGGTAATCTGGAAAGGATTCCAACTGTGATCAACAAGGAAACACCATTACCAATTCCTTTTTCTGTAATTCTTTCGCCCAACCAAACAGCAAACATTGATCCTGCGATAAGAATGAGGATTGTTTGAGTCCACCAAAACGTTGAAGCATCAGCAGGCATTGCTTGCTTTTGATCTACGTATAGTGATAAATAACTTGGAGCTTGAAGAGCACAAATGATAATCGTTAGAATTCTTGTGTAGTTGTTGATTTGTTTTCTTCCGGACTCACCTTCATTTTGCATTTTCTGAACAGCTGGAACAGCCATACCGAGTAGTTGCATAATAATGGAAGCACTGATGTAAGGCATGATTCCTAACGCCATAATAGAAGCGTGTGTAAATCCACCACCAGAGAAAACCGATAACAATGTTTCTAACAAGTTTTGGTCGCTACTTTTCGTTGTTAAAGCCTCGTAGTTGACACCAGGAATGATGACAAATGACCCGATTCTGTAAACAAGTATCAGTCCTAAGGTCAAGATAATACGCTTGCGTAGTTCTTCAACCTTCCAAATGTTTTGAATATTTTGTATAAATCGTTTCATTTAAGAGCGTGCAAAGATAGTTAGATTTTGTTACATGTACCACCCTGAGCTTCGATTGCTGCAATTGCAGTTGTTGAAAACCCATTAGCGGAGATGCTTACTTTCGATTTTAACTCACCTCTACCAAGAACTTTAACAAGCTCATTGTTAGAAAGTAGACCATTAGCTTTCAATACTTCTGGAGTAATTTCAACGATACCTTTGACAGTTGCTAAATTCTCGATAATATCCAAATTGATTGCTTTATACTCTACTCGGTTAATGTTTTTGAAACCGAATTTAGGAACACGACGTTGCAAAGGCATTTGTCCACCTTCAAAACCAATTTTAGTTTTGTAACCTGAACGAGACTTTGCTCCTTTGTGTCCACGTGTTGCCGTTCCACCATGACCAGAACCCTGACCACGAGCGATACGTTTAACTTTTTTTACTGAACCTGAAGCAGGTGTTAATTTATGTAATTCCATTTTTCTTCGACTGAATATTAATCCACTACTTGAATGAGGTGTTTCACCTTATTCACCATTCCCATAATTTGAGGAGTTGCCTCTTTTTCTACAACTTGGTTCAAGCGGCGAAATCCTAGTGCTTTAATCGTTGCTTTTTGATCAGCTGGACGTTTAATCGCACTTCTTACTTGTTTTATTTTAATCGTGTCCATTTCCTAAAGATTAACCGTTGAATACTTTATCTAATGAAATTCCTCTTTGACGAGCAACCGCTACAGCGTCACGCATGTGCGCTAATGCATCAATTGTTGCTTTCACAACGTTGTGCGGGTTAGAAGAACCTTGTGATTTAGCAAGTACGTTATGGATACCAACACTTTCCAATACTGCACGCATCGCACCACCTGCGATAACTCCTGTACCTTCAGTTGCAGGTTTCAAAAACACTTCCGCACCACCAAATTTACCTTTTTGAGCGTGAGGAACAGTTCCTCTAAGGATTGGAACTTTGATCAAGTTCTTTTTTGCATCGTCGATTCCTTTCGTAATCGCTTCTGTAACCTCTTTTGCTTTTCCAAGACCATGACCAACAACACCGTGTTCATCACCAACAACTACGATTGCTGAAAAACTGAATGTACGTCCACCTTTCGTAACTTTCGTTACTCGGTTTACAGAAACCAGTTTATCTTTTAATTCGATATCTGCTGATTTTACTCTATTTACTGTTTGAGCTGCCATTTCTTATTAAAATTTAAGTCCTCCTTCTCTAGCTGAATCGGCTAAAGATTTAATTCTACCATGGTACAAGTAACCATTACGGTCAAAAACCACCTTTTCAATTCCTGCTTGCGCAGCTACTTCGGCAATTTTCTTACCTACAATAGAAGCTTGGTTTACCTTGTTTGTTTTTTGAGCATCATCCATTTTCAAAGAACCTGCTGATGCCAAAGTTTTTCCAGAGATGTCATCAACCAACTGAGCATATATTTGCTTGTTGCTTCTAAAAACTGTTAATCTTGGAATCGCTGTTGTTCCGAAAACTTTCTTACGAATTCTTCGCTTAATTTTAGCTCTTCTTAATACTTTATTTAGTGCCATAATCTACCTATTATTTTTTACCTGCTGACTTACCAGCTTTTCTACGAATTTCTTCACCAACGAAACGAATACCTTTTCCTTTGTATGGTTCAGGTTTTCTCATTGAACGAATTTTAGCTGCAACTTGACCTAACAATTGTTTGTCAAATGATTCAAGTGATACAACTGGAGCCTTTCCTTTTTCAGTAGTTGTAGTAACTTTCACTTCACTAGGAATTTCCATAATAATTGCGTGAGAGAAACCTAAAGCTAGTTCCAATTGTTGACCAGTTGCTGTAGCGCGGTATCCAACTCCAATGATTTCCATTTCTTTTTTCCATCCTTCAGAAACCCCTGCGATCATGTTAAAAACCAATGCACGGTAAAGTCCGTGTTTTGACCGATCGTTTGGAGCATCAGATTGACGAGAGAATGTAATAACATTGTCTTCGATGGTTACACCAACACAACTATCAATTGCTTGTGATAATTCACCTTTTTTCCCCTTAACCGTAATAACTGAATCTTTGAAAGTGACTTCAACGCCACTTAAGATAGTTACCGGTGCTTTTCCAATTCTTGACATTTCTTAACTTTTTAATAAACGTAACAAAGGACTTCTCCACCTACATTCAATTTGCGTGCTTCCTTGTCTGTGATTACTCCTCTTGAAGTAGAGACAATGGCAATACCCAAACCGTTTAATACGCGTGGCATATCAACGGATCCACTGTATTTACGTAGTCCTGGACGAGATGCGCGTTGTAATTTAGTGATGGCAGGAACACGAGTAGATTGATTGTATTTCAATGCAATTTTAATCGTTCCTTGCTTGTTATCATCTTCAAATTTGTAGTTGAGGATATATCCTTGGTCAAACAAAATTTGCGCCATTGCACGTTTAATGTTTGATCCAGGAATTTCCACCATTTTCAAACCTGCAGCACTCGCATTACGGATGCGTGTGAGAAAATCTGCTATCGGATCTGTATTCATTTCTTTTGTGTTTTTTCTTTAATTACCAACTTCCCTTTTTAACTCCTGGGATTTTTCCGGCCAAAGCCATTTCTCTAAAAGTTACCCTTGAGATACCGAATTGACGCATGTACCCTCTTGGACGACCAGTTAATCCACAACGATTGTGCATTCTGATTTTAGAAGAGTTTGCAGGTAATTTTTGCAATTGCATCATTGCATCCCATTTAGCTGATTGAACCTCTTCAGACGAATCTGTCGATTTCAATACTTTTGTTAATTCAGCACGTTTCTTTTCGTATCGAGCAACTAACCTTTCTCTTTTGCGCTCACGCGCTTTCATTGATTCCTTTGCCATTTCTTCTTATTTTTTAATAAATGGAAATCCAAATGCATCTAATAATGCTTTCGCTTCTTCATCACTAGCTGCTGATGTAACAAAAGTGATATCCATACCTAAAATACGGTTTACTTTGTCGATATCAATCTCTGGAAAGATGATGTGTTCTTTCACTCCTAAGTTGAAGTTACCGCGTCCATCAAATCCTTTTGGATTAATACCACGGAAGTCACGAGTTCTTGGTAGAGCAACAGAAAGCAGACGATCTAAAAAGTCATACATTCTATCTCCACGCAAGGTAACTTTCGTACCAATTGGCATTCCTTTACGAAGTTTGAAGTTGGAGATATCTTTTTTCGACAAAGTAGTAATGGCTTTCTGACCAGCGATTCGAGATAAATCGGCAGCAGCGCTATCGATTAATTTCTTATCAGCTACCGCATCACCCATACCTTGGCTTAAAACGATTTTCTCTAATTTAGGAACACTCATAACGGATTTGTATCCGAAACGTTCCTGAAGCGTTTGCATAATCTCGCCTCTATACTTTTCTTTTAATCTTGGTGTGTAACTCATTATTTAATCACCTCCCCTGATTTCTTTGAATAACGAACTAATTTTCCTTTCTCGTCTTTACGACCGATGCGTGTAGCAATTCCTCCTGCAACCACCATAAGGTTAGAGATGTGAAGTGTTCCTTCTTTCTCTTCAATACCACCTTGAGGGTTAGATGCACTTGGTTTGTTGTGCTTTTTAATCATGTTTACACCTGATACAGTAGCACGCATTTTCTCGCGGTCAATGGAAGAGATTTTCCCTTCTTGACCTTTGGACTCACCTGAAATTACTTTCACGGTGTCACCAACTTTAATGTGTAGTTTCTTCTGCATTTTTCAATAATTATAACACCTCAGGTGCTAATGAAACAATTTTCATGTAGTTATTCTCTCTTAATTCGCGAGCAACTGGTCCGAAAATACGTGTACCTCTCATTTCACCACCTTGGTTTAAGATCACACAAGCGTTATCATCGAAACGGATGTAAGATCCGTCAGCACGACGAATTTCTTTTTTTGTGCGAACAACTACTGCTTTCGCAACGGAACCTTTTTTCACTGCTCCGTTAGGCATAGCACTTTTTACAGTAACTACGATTTTGTCACCTACGGAAGCATAACGTCTTCTTGTCCCGCCTAAAACTCGGATGCAAAGTACTTCTTTGGCTCCTGAATTGTCTGCAACTGATAGTCTGGATTCTGTTTGTATCATCTCTCCGGTTATTTAGCTCTTTCAACAATTTCTACTAATCTCCAGTTCTTTGATTTACTCAAAGGACGTGTTTCCATGATTTTCACAACATCACCAATGTGGCAATCGTTTGTTTCATCATGTGCAACGAATTTAGTGGTCATTTTCACGAATTTCCCGTACTTCGGGTGCTTCACTTTACGCTCCACAGCAACTACGATAGATTTCTCCATTTTGTTACTTGTAACTACACCAATTCTTTCTTTTCTTAAATTTCGATTTTCTTCCATGTTCATTTTTTTAGTTCAAGCCTAAGCTTGATTTGAACGTTTTGTTAATTCTGTACTCAATCTTGCAACCGTTTTGCGCATTGCTGTAATGCGTAATGGATTTTCAATTGGCGTCATGCGGTGAGTTAATTTCAAATTAGACAATTGTCCTTTGACCTCAACTAGACGATTTTTCAAATCCTCAATCGATAGTTTATTGATTTCTTCTTGTTTCATGTTTCAATCTTAAATTGGTAAAACATAATCGTTTCGAACAATGAATTTACACTTCACAGGTAACTTCTGTGCAGCTAAACGCATAGCTTCTTTTGCGATTTCATAAGGTACTCCGTCTGCTTCAAACATGATGCAACCCGGTTTAATCACCGCAACCCAGTGACTAGGAGCTCCCTTACCTTTACCCATACGTACTTCTGCTGGCTTAGAGGTCACCGGCTTGTCTGGGAATATTCGGATCCAAACTTTTCCTTCACGCTTCATGTATCGAGTAACGGCGATACGGGAAGCTTCAATTTGACGTGAAGTAATCCATCCTGGTTCCAAAGCCTTTAATCCGAAAGAACCAAACGCAATTGTCGAACCTCTGTGCGCCAATCCACGATTTCTTCCTTTCTGTACTCTTCTAAATTTTGTTCTCTTAGGCTGTAACATTTCCTGTTAATTTAACTGTCTCTAATTACTTTTTCTTTCTCTTGAACGATGCAGGTTTGCGATCGCCACCATTGTTGTTGTTTCCACTACCAGTTGCTACACCGATGTTAGGAGATAAGTCACGCTTACCATAAACTTCACCACGGCAAATCCAAACTTTGATACCCAAACGACCATAAGTCGTATGTGCTTCAGATAATGCATAATCGATGTCAGCTCTAAATGTATGTAGAGGTGTTCTACCATCTTTATACATTTCAGAACGTGCCATCTCCGCACCATTCAAACGTCCAGAAATCTTGATTTTAATTCCTTCTGCACCCATTCTCATTGTTCCAGCGATTGCCATTTTAATAGCGCGACGGAAAGAGATACGTGCTTCAAGTTGACGAGCAACTCCATCAGCTACCAATCGAGCGTCCAATTCAGGACGTTTAACCTCAAAGATATTGATCTGAATTTCTTTTTTCGTCAATTTCTTTAACTCTTCTTTTAGTTTGTCAACCTCTTGACCACCTTTTCCAATGATTACTCCTGGACGAGCGGTGTTGATGGTAACAGTTACTAACTTCAAGGTGCGTTCGATGATGATTTTAGCAATGCTTGCTTTCGCCAATCGTGCGCTCAAATATTTACGGATTTGGTGATCCTCTACAATTTTATCTTTGTAGTCCTTTCCTCCATACCAATTCGACTCCCATCCGGTGATGTAACCTAGTCTATTTCCAATTGGATTTGTCTTTTGTCCCATTTCTTAAACTTATTTAGTACCGTCAACTACGATCGTAACGTGGTTCGATCTTTTTCTAATTCTGTGTGCTCTTCCTTGAGGTGCTGGTTGAATTCTCTTCAACATTGTACCTCCACCAACTTCAACTCGGCTAACAACTAACTTTTCTTGACTGATGTCAGAACCTTCGTTTTTAGTTTCCCAGTTAGCAATTGCAGAACGCAATAACTTTCCTAGACTTGTCGAAGCAACTTTACCATTGAATTGTAAAATGTTCAATGCTTTGTTAACTTCAACTCCGCGAATTAAATCAGCAACTAATCTCATCTTACGAGGAGATATTCCCGAATTATTCAAATGCGCAATCGCAATTGACTTCTTGTTTTCTTTAAGCTGTTCAGCTCTTAAGCGTTTTCTGGCTCCCATGACTGCTT
The DNA here is from genome assembly GCA_044372485.1 of Crocinitomicaceae bacterium. Classification (GTDB taxonomy): domain Bacteria; phylum Bacteroidota; class Bacteroidia; order Flavobacteriales_D; family Crocinitomicaceae; genus UBA952. Next base: position 21,021 of record JBILRU010000005.1, on the reverse strand, counting down.
TAAATCTTAACGTTTCTTATCTTTTTTATTACCTCCATGCCCACGGAAATTGCGGGTAGGGGAGAACTCTCCTAATTTGTGACCAACCATGTTCTCCGTTGCGAATACTGGAATAAATTTATTCCCGTTATGAACTGCGAAGGTTAATCCAACAAATTCAGGTGTAATTGTAGACGCTCGAGACCAAGTTTTAATTACAGCCTTGCTACTAGCAGCTTGAGCATCGTCAACTCTTTTCATTAATTTATAATGAACGAATGGCGGTTTCTTTAATGAACGACTCATATCCTATTTTTTTCTTCTTTCTACAATAAACTTATCAGAATACTTGCTTTTAGATCTTGTTTTAAATCCTTTTGCAGGCATACCATTTCTCGATCTTGGGTGTCCTCCAGAATTTCTTCCTTCACCACCACCCATCGGGTGATCAACAGGGTTCATAACCACACCACGAACACGTGGACGACGGCCTAACCATCTTGAGCGACCAGCTTTTCCAGATACGACTAAGTTGTGTTCAGAGTTAGACACTGAACCAATTGTAGCTAGACAAGTAGTTAAGATCATTCGAGTTTCACCTGAAGGCATTTTGATGATTGCATATTTACCATCGCGTGCATTCAATTGTGCGTACGTTCCAGCTCCTCTTGCAATAACTCCACCAGCTCCTGGTTTCAATTCGATGTTGTGAATCACTGTCCCTAAAGGCACATCGGATAAGAACATCGCATGACCAACATTAGGCGTAGCGCTTTTTCCGGATAAAATCTGATCTCCAACTTTCAATCCAGTTGGAGCGATGATGTATCGTTTCTCTCCATCTGCATAAAACAAAAGTGCAATATTTGCAGTTCTGTTTGGATCGTATTCAATTGTTTTAACCGTTGCAGGGATATCAAACTTATTACGTTTGAAATCGATGATACGATATTTTTGTTTATGACCACCACCTAAGTAGCGCATTGTCATACGACCGTCGTTATTACGACCACCGCTTTTCTTCATACTTGAAACCAAGCTTTTTTCAGGTGAAGATGCTGTAATTTCAGCGAACTCCATAGCCACTTTGTGACGTTGACCTGGTGTTGTTGGTTTGAATTTTTTAAGACTCATGGTTGAACATTAATAATTGTTAAATAAATCAATGGTTTCACCATCTGCTACGGTTACGACAGCCTTTTTCCATTGTTTACTTTTTTGTTCAACAATGCCTTTATTGGTGTACTTCACAGAGGATTTACCACCACCATAATTTAATGTATGAACATCTGTGACATGTACTCCATACACCTTCTCGATGGCGTTTTTAATCTCAATTTTATTAGCCGTGCGAGTCACTTCAAAAGTAAAACGATTCATTCGCTCACTTTGTAAAGTTGCTTTCTCTGTAATGATCGGCTTTCTAATAATTGTATGCATAACGTTTAGTTAAGAATAGTTTGAATTTTATCTATTGAGCTTGCAGCCAAGACAACTGTCCCTGCATTCAATACATCGAATGTATTAAACGAGTCTGCTGTTACGACTTTCACTCTTCCAAGGTTACGTGCCGCCAAGTAAACGTTGTCTGTTTTCTCTCCAAGAATCAGCAATACTTTTTGGTTTTCCAAGTTCAATGAAGTTAATAACGTTTTGAAGTCTTTTGTTTTTGCATTCAAAGTCAAATCTTCAATAATCATTAATCCATCATTCTTCGCTTTGAACGAGAAAGCTGATTTACGCGCAAGACGTTTCAATTTCACGTTTAATTTGAAGTGGTAGTTTCTTGGACGAGGACCGAAAATTCGACCACCTCCTACACGAGTACCTGATTTTGCGCTACCCGCACGTGCACCACCCGTACCTTTTTGTTTTTTCAACTTTCTAGTTGATCCAGCAATCTCGGCGCGTTCTTTAGATTTGTGCGTTCCTTGACGACGGTTCGCCAAGTGTTGCTTAACATCCAAGTAAATGGCATGGTTATTTGGTTCGATTCCAAAAACCTCCTCTGAAAGTGTTACTGACTTCGCAGTAGCTACTCCTTTTGAATCGTATATTTTCAGTTTCATTACTTGTTAATTGTTACAGTTGAACCTTTTGCACCTGGAATCGACCCTTTAATGATCACTAAATTCTTTTCTGCAATTACCTTTAACACTTGAAGGTTTGAAGCCAATCTTCTTTTGTTTCCCATTTGTCCAGCCATTCGCATACCTTTAAATACACGAGCTGGATAAGAACAAGCTCCGATTGAACCTGGTGCGCGAAGTCTGTTATGCTGACCGTGAGTCGCTTGACCAACCCCAGCAAATCCATGCCTTCTAACTACCCCTTGGAATCCTTTTCCTTTTGAGGTTCCAATTACATCAACAAATTCTCCTTCTTCGAAAATGTCGACTAAAACAGTATCTCCTAAGTTTGCTTGATCGAATCCTTTGAATTCAACCAACTTCGCTTTTGGAGAAGTGTTCGCTTTTTTGAAATGGCCTTTCAATGCATTCGGAGTGTTTTTTTCTTTCTTCTCTCCGAACCCTAACTGAACTGCTTCGTAACCATCTCTGTCTTGTGTTTTTATTTGGGTCACAACACAAGGACCAGCTTCAATAACCGTGCATGGTAAAGATTTACCCTCGGCACTATAGATGCTAGTCATCCCGATTTTACGTCCAATAATTCCTGGCATATACTAGTTGTTAAAAATTACACTTTAATTTCTACGTCAACTCCACTTGGAAGTTCCAATTTCATCAACGCATCTACTGTTTTTGATGAACTACTGTAAATGTCCATCAATCTTTTGTACGCACACAACTCAAATTGCTCACGCGCTTTTTTGTTAACGTGTGGTGAACGCAATACAGTATAGATTCTTTTGTGTGTTGGGAGTGGAATTGGTCCACTAACTACAGCACCGGTAGATTTAACTGTTTTTACGATTTTCTCCGCTGATTTATCAAGGAGGTTGTGATCGTACGATTTTAATTTAATTCTAATTTTTTGGCTCATCTGATTTTTCTTTTAAGCTGTGACTTTACCATTTGCTTTTGCTACTACATCCTCAGCAACGTTTTTAGGAGCCTCTGAGTAATGCGAGAATTCCATAGAAGAACTAGCACGTCCTGAAGTAATCGTACGTAACTGAGTTACATATCCAAACATTTCAGAAAGAGGAACGTCCGCTTTCAATACTTTTGAACCGGCACGATCATCCATTCCACGCATCATACCACGTCTTCTGTTCAAGTCACCTACAACATCACCCATGTTTTCTTCCGGAGTAACCACTTCTAATTTCATGATTGGCTCTAGTAAAATTGGGCTACATCCTTTAAGGGCTGATTTGTACGCCATACGTGCACAAAGTTCAAAGGATAAAGAATCTGAATCGACAGCGTGGAAAGATCCATCTATCAATTCAACTTTCATTGCTTCAATAGGGTATCCAGCAAGAACTCCATTTTTCATGGAATCTTTAAATCCTTTCTCAATGGAAGGAACAAATTCACGAGGAATGTTACCACCTTTGATGCTATTGATGAATTCAAGACCTGTTTTCTCTTCGTTGTCTTGAGCAGAAATTTTAACCAAGATGTCAGCAAATTTACCACGTCCACCAGATTGTTTTTTGTAAACTTCTCTATGGTTTGTTTGACCTGTAATGGCTTCACGGTAGGTAACTTGAGGAGCTCCTTGATTTACTTCTACTTTAAACTCTCTTTTCAAACGGTCAATGATGATCTCTAAGTGAAGCTCACCCATTCCTGAGATAATCGTTTGTCCTGACTCCTCGTCTGTGTTTACACGGAATGTTGGATCTTCTTCAGAAAGTTTTGATAAACCGATAGATAAACGGTCAGTATCTGCTTGTGTTTTAGGTTCAATTGCCAATCCGATAACTGGATCAGGGAACACCATAGATTCAAGAACAATTGGTGCATTTTCAGCACACAATGTATCTCCTGTCTTGATGTCTTTAAATCCAACAACCGCACCGATATCTCCAGCGCCTAATACACTAATTTGATTTTGCTTGTTAGCGTGCATTTGGAAGATACGAGAAATACGCTCTTTATTGTCTGAACGTGTGTTCAAAACATAAGATCCTGCTTCAAGTTTACCTGAGTATGCACGAACGAAACATAAACGTCCAACAAAAGGGTCAGTTGCAATTTTAAATGCCAATCCTGCAAAAGGTTCGTCGTAAGATGGCTTACGTAACTCTTCTTTATCCGTCTTTGGATTTGTACCAATAACACCTTCGATGTCCATTGGAGATGGAAGAATTTCCATTACCATGTCCAACATCGCTTGAACTCCTTTATTTTTAAACGAAGAACCACACATCATTGGAACAACTTTTCCTGAGATAGTTGCTTCACGTAATGCGTTCAAAATTTCACGTTCTGTTAAAGAATTTTCGTCCTCGAAGAATTTCTCCATCAATGACTCATCAAATTCAGCAACCGCTTCTAACAACTCACTACGTAATTGACGTGCTTCGTCGATAATGTCGGCAGGAATTTCGATTTCTTGGAATGTCATTCCGAAATCTTCCTCATTCCACGTAATACCTTTAAAGTTGATCAAATCAACAACTCCTTTGAAGTTGTCTTCTTCACCAATATTAATTTGTAATGGTAATGCATGACTACCTAACATTGTTTTTACTTGGCGACAAACATTTAAGAAATCTGCACCTTGACGGTCCATTTTATTTACGAATCCAATACGTGGAACGTTGTAGTTGTTTGCTAATCTCCAGTTTGTCTCAGATTGAGGCTCAACACCATCAACCGCTGAGAACAAGAATACCAATCCATCTAACACACGTAAAGAACGGTTCACTTCAACTGTAAAGTCAACGTGTCCTGGTGTATCAATAATGTTTACGTGATAATCTTGGCCTCTGTATTTCCAGTCTAATGTAGTTGCAGCAGAAGTAATCGTGATTCCACGCTCTTGCTCTTGCTCCATCCAGTCCATTGTAGCAGCACCATCATGCACTTCTCCAATTTTGTGACTAACACCTCCGTAAAATAAGATACGCTCAGTCGTTGTCGTTTTCCCTGCATCAATGTGAGCAGCAATACCGATGTTTCTTGTGTATTTTAAGTCTCTAGCCATGTCTTAGAATCTGAAATGTGAAAATGCTTTGTTTGCTTCCGCCATACGCATTGTATCTTCTTTCTTCTTAAATGCAGCACCTTCTTCTTTTGAAGCAGCGATGATTTCAGAAGCAAGTCTTTGAGACATTGTCTTTTCGTTACGTTTACGTGCGTATCCAATTAACCACTTCATGGCTAGGGATGCTTTACGCTCTTCACGAACGGGAGTAGGGATTTGGAAAGTAGCTCCACCTACACGGCGACTTCTAACCTCAACAGCTGGAGTAACATTTTCTAATGCTTTTCTCCAAACGTCTAATCCTTCTGTTTCTTCTATCTTTTTATCTACGATTTCAATTGCATCGTAAAATAAACGGAATGCTAAACTTTTCTTACCATCTAGCATTAAATTGTTTACAAATTTTGTTACTACTTGATCGTTAAATTTCGGATCTGGTAGAATCGCAATTTTCTTGGCTTTTCTTCTTCTCATTTTGTAAAGCTTTTAATTATTTCTGCTTAGGACGTTTAGTACCATATTTGGATCTTCTTTGGCTACGGCCTTGAACTCCGGCTGTATCCTCTGCACCACGAACAATGTGGTAACGTACCCCTGGAAGGTCTTTAACCCTTCCTCCTCGCACAAGTACTAATGAGTGTTCTTGAAGATTGTGGCCTTCACCACCGATGTAAGCGTTGACTTCTTTTCCGTTCGTTAAGCGAACACGCGCCACTTTACGCATAGCCGAATTCGGCTTCTTAGGTGTAGTCGTGTAAACACGAACACACACACCTTTACGTTGTGGACATGAATCAAGCGCAGCGGACTTACTCTTCTTCACCACCGCAGTTCTTCCTTTGCGAACTAACTGTTGAATAGTTGGCATAAAATACTCTTGTTTTAAAATAAATAATAACCCCCAAACGTACTTTGAGGGGTGCAAAGATACCTATTTATTTTTAAATTCCAAGAGCTTATTTAAAAAAGATGAAGTTTTTTAACAAATTAATGTGTGTTAAAACACATCTGGGATGTAACTTGTTCTGAGCAATCGATTTAGTGGAAATAAAAAAAAGCATCAAGAGATGCTTTTTAATTATTTTCAATCGTCATATTAACGATAAAGCGTAGCCTTCACTGCTTTAATTAAACGCTCAACATTTGGTAGTGCTTCATCAATCAAGGTAGGTGAGAACGCGAATGGTGTATCTGTTTGCGTCACGCGTTGAACGGGTGCGTCTAAGTAATCAAATGCATAACGCTGTAAGTGATAAGCAATTTCAGATGATATGGATGCTAACGGCCAAGATTCTTCTAAAACAACACATCGATTCGTTTTCTTAATAGATTCAACAACCGTTCCATAATCTAATGGACGGATTGTGCGTAAATCGATGATTTCAACGTTAATATTGTCTTTAGCTAATATTTCAGCAGCTTCTTCAGCTACTTTAATGATTTTACCAAAAGTAACGATGGTTACGTCTGTACCTTTGCGCACTACGTTTGCCACTCCAATTGGTATGATGTATTCTCCTTCAGGAACTTCTCCTTTGTCTCCATACATTTTTTCTGACTCCAAGAAAACAACTGGATCATTATCTCTAATAGCTGCTTTCAATAGTCCTTTTGCATCTGCAGGATTCGAAGGTGTAAGAACTTTTAGTCCTGGTACGTGTGCATAAAAGGCTTCGAAACTTTGTGAATGCGTTGCTGCTAATTGTCCAGCTGTACCATTTCCTCCACGGAAAACGATTGGACAAGAATATTGTCCGCCAGACATTTGCAACATCTTCGCTGCAGAGTTAATGATTTGATCCGCTGCAAGAATCGCAAAGTTCCACGTCATGAATTCCACAATTGGACGTAGTCCATTCATGGAAGCTCCAACAGCAATACCAGTATAACCTAATTCAGCAATGGGTGTATCGATTACTCTTTTTGGACCAAATTCATCCAGCATCCCTTGAGAAACTTTGTAAGCGCCATTATATTCAGCGACTTCCTCTCCAAGTAAAAATACACGCTCATCGCGACGCATTTCTTCAGACATTGCTTCTCTTAAGGCTTCTCTAAATTGTAATGTTTTCATAGTTCAAAAATTTCGAATTGCAAAAGTATAAAAACAAGCGAATTCGTGCGTTATTTTAGGCCACTTTTAATGAGGCGATTTTAGATTTGGAGAATTTCTCTTCCGCGTAATGAATATTTACGTCCAGCGTTTTTACATTGGAGGACGGAATATCAAACATTGCATCGGTAAGTATTGCTTCACAAATGGACCTTAGACCTCTCGCTCCAAGTTGAAATTCGTTGGCTTTTTTCACCATGAAGTCTAACACTTCGTTATCAATACTCAATTTAACACCATCCAATTCGAATAAGCGTTTGTATTGTTTGATCAAAGCATTTTTCGGTTCTGTAAGAATTCGTTTCAAGTCCGCGTCTGATAAAGGCTCTAGATAAGTTAAAACCGGAAAGCGTCCAATGAGCTCAGGAATTAATCCAAATGAACGAACATCGCTAGGGGAGATGTATTTCAACAGTGAATCCTTTTCAATCGTTTCTTCCGAATCTGAGGAGAATCCAATAGTCTGACGATTCACGCGATTGGCAATTAACTTTTCAATTCCGTCAAATGCTCCACCACAAATAAACAAAATATTTTTCGTGTCGATTTGAATCATCTTTTGCTCCGGATGTTTTCTTCCTCCTTGAGGTGGAACATTCACTACTGCGCCTTCCAAAAGTTTCAGTAAGGCTTGTTGAACTCCTTCTCCTGAAACATCTCGAGTGATGGATGGATTGTCGTTTTTTCGCGCAACTTTATCAATTTCATCAATAAATACAATTCCCATTTGTGCACTTTCTACATTGTAATCAGCCGCTTGAAGCAAGCGAGAAAGGATGCTTTCAACATCTTCACCAACGTATCCAGCTTCTGTTAATACCGTTGCGTCAGCAATACAAAAAGGGACATTCAATAATTTCGCAATGGATTTCGCTAGCAAGGTTTTTCCTGTACCCGTTCTTCCAACTAAAATAACGTTGGATTTCTCAATGTCTACATCATCGTTTGTAGACTTATATCCAAGTCGTTTGAAGTGATTGTAAACAGCAACAGAAAGGAATTTCTTCGCTTCGTTTTGTCCAATTACGTATTGATCTAAATGAGCTTTGATTTCATGTGGTTTCAACAAATTAACTTTTACAAGCTCTAACTGATCCTCTTTTACTTTTTCGGATAGTTCTTCTTGTACAATTTTATTTGCTTGGGACGCACAGTTATCGCATATATGGCCGGATATTCCAGCGATAAGGATTCCTACTGCGGCTCTTTCAGAACCACAAAAGGAACATACTGCATCTTTTTTAGCCATGTTTATTTTGGATTACGAAGCAAAACCTCATCCACCATTCCGTAAGCTTTCGCTTCTTCAGATGTCATCCAATAGTCACGGTCAGAATCAGCCCAAACTTTTTCATAGTCTTGTTTGGAATGACGAGCGATAATGTCGTACAATTCCTTCTTTAACTTTTGAATTTCTCTTGCAGTGATTTCGATATCAGATGCTTGTCCTTGTGCTCCACCTAGTGGTTGGTGTATCATTACACGTGAATGTTTCAGCGCACTTCTTTTTCCTTCTGCTCCAGCACAAAGAAGCACAGCCCCCATAGATGCAGCCATTCCTGTACAGATTGTTGCTACATCTGGACGAATATATTGCATGGTGTCGTAAATACCTAGTCCGGCGTATACTGACCCACCCGGTGAATTTAAATAAATTTGAATATCCTTCTTCGCATCAACAGATTCTAAAAATAAAAGTTGCGCATTGATAATATTTGCGACTTGATCGTTGATTCCAGTTCCAAGGAAAATGATTCTATCCATCATTAAACGAGAGAATACGTCCATTTGCGTCATGTTCATCGGACGTTCTTCAATGATGTATGGTGTTAATGAGGACTCGATGTAATGGTCTACTACCATACTGTTGAGTCCGATATGTTTTGTCGCGTATTTGCGAAATTCGTTACTGTCCATTTTTTGATTTTTAGAATACAAAGTTACGGAAATTCGTGAAGTAAGAATGAAATAATAAGGCAAAAAAAAATCCCGATTTCTCGGGATTTTAAAAAGTATCTTAAACAGATTATTTCACAATGTTTGTGAAGGTTGCTTCTGATGAAATTTTCAAGAATTCACGGTCTTTAGCTGCTTTATCTTTCAATGAAGCATTCTTAGAAATCGCCACTTTTAAGTGTGAAACTACTGCGTCAACTCCTTCGTTAGATCGAGCAGCAATAATTGCTTTCAAGTAAGCTGTTTCAGCCGTTTCTGTTAATCCGGATAATGTTTTCTTTGCAGCGTCTGCTTTTCCTGACAATACCTGAGCTAATGCTTTGTTGTAACTGTTTTCAGAGAAACTTGCATCTGCAGCGCTGTATTTTGCATCCATGATGTTTAAAATACCTTGATTGTAGTTTGCTGCTGTTTTTTGACTAGCATCACCTTTTGCATCAAAAGCTGTTTTCGCCTGAGCAATCAATTTTTTTGTATTCGTACGATTACCATCTAAAATCGTTGTTGCTGCTAGGTTGTTTTTAGAAATCCCGTTGTCTTTCAATGAAGCTGCTTTTTCGAATGAACTTTTCGCTTCATCCGTTTTGTTTAATTGGAAAGATGCTGCACCCAAGTTTGTATGCGTGCGGTAGTCAGATCCGAAATTTGTTGCCGCTACTTTGTAGATTCTTGCTTTTTCATTTAAATCAGTTGTCAATTTATTCGCTGTGAACAATAACTCTTCAACTGAAAGTGAGTTAGGATTGTTACTCGCTGCAGCTTTTAATTCATCGTCCGTTAAACCAAATTCCGTGTATTTAACAACAATCATTGCACGACGAATTTTAGGGAATACATCTTTCTCTAACTCGCTGTAAGACTTGCCAAGATTTATCATTTCTTTTTCTCGTTGGTCTAAGTCTTTAGTCATTTCTAAGATGCGGATGAACAAGTTTTTGTCTGCTTCAGCGATCGTTGTAGAGGCAGCTAATTGTGCTTTAAATCCATCAAAATCCTCACCATATTTGTTGAGTTTGTACATGTTCGTATCTGTAAAAGCAGTTAAATTTGCCTTCTTCATCAGCGAAATGATTGCCGTTCGAGTGGAGGCTGTACGATCGTACGAAAGGTTATCGTTTTTCGAAACTTCTCCATCTGGTGAAGCATAACCATTGATTTCAATCGCGTTAATTTTAATCTTCGGATTTGACTGTGCTGCTTGAATCCAAGAAACCAATGAGCTGATATCCGCATCTTTCAACTCTGTAGCACGAACGTCTGATTTTCCTTTTTCAAAATTAAAAGTTGCATCAGATGATTTTTCAAACTGACGAACTAATGCAGCTTCTTCGTATAAAACTTTAAATGTTTTATTAACCAAATAAGGCGTAATAATCGTTGCGTCGGCTATTTTCGTTTCTGGCAAAGCATCTTTCTCCTTTGTTTGCTTATAAATTTTACCGGTGATTATCAAATCGGCTGCTTCCATTTCTGGCAAATAAGGAATGGTTTGTTCAAACGTTGCTGTTCCGCCATTTTTAAAGTTGATGGTTGTTCCATTTTCCGTTACCTTCTCACCATTAACATACCAAGTACCAATAGCATAGGAACCTAATTTTGGTGTAATTTCAGCTTTCGCTTTTTTCTTAATTCCTTTTTCAGGAACATTCACTGTGATCGCGATTTTTACACTGTCAGCATGCATTTCAAGTGGGTTAGGACTAACGGAATAAGTCACGTCCTTTACTAAATCACATGATGCCAAAAACATGATGCTTGAACCTAAGAAGAGCAAATTGCTTGAACGAAATAATTTCATATCTGGTTTTTTATTTTTTACAAATGTATAAAAGATTTTAGTAAATCGAAAATCACTGAATTACACGCGAATAAATGAGTGAAATACATCCGTTTCTTGAATAATCTCTGAAAGTGGAATCATGACGAATTCCCTGTCTTGAAAATGCGGATGTGGGATGATTAGTTCTGCTGTTTTGATTTTCTCGTTATTGAAAAAAACAATGTCTAAATCAATACAACGGTCTTCGTATCCATTTATTGATTTTATGCGTCCCATGTTTTGCTCAATTTCTTTCAGTTTGGCAAGTAGTTCGATTGGCGAAAGAAAAGTATAGCACGTTATGCAGGCATTTAAAAACTGGTTTTCAGAATCGTATCCCCAAGGTGCGGACTCGTGAAAGGAAGAAATAAATTCAATTTCCCCAATCAAGTCTTGAATGGCGTGAATCGCTTGCTGTATGTATGCTGATTTGTCCCCTAAATTGGAACCCAACGAAATAAGCGTTCGGTTGAGCACTACTTTTTCCATTCGAAATGACGAACTAATTCTAAAAGGTCTTTTTTCAAATACTCGAGAGTGGGACGAAGTGAGTCGTAGTTGGGACGACAGTTTAGTAATACCTCACCACGGACAAAATTTGTACTGGAGTCCGTAAGGTAAAATTGAAAATTGGTTGCGACGTTTCCTTTTAACTCGAAAAATGTTCCAAACACATTTTTTTTGGGTTGAACAATTTGTTCAAAATTGATTTTATCTGCCTTGATTTTGTGTTCATCTACTTTGTCGTTGGCGAAATTGATGATTTCAGCCAGTGAGTCCTTACTTGGCAAGCGCAAATAATACAAGAATAATTTCCCGTTTAGCGGGCCTAAATCTATTTCTTGCACACAATAATTGGACTGTGGTTGTTCTGCTGCAGAGGGGAAGTATAAATTCGATAATTTCATCGAGTATGGACAATCGCTTTTGAAGATTCTATAGCTATGCTCGGGTAAATTCATCCGTAAATACGTCGATGGTTTAGGAACTGGATTATCATCTGAACAGGCAGTTAAAACGAAAATGAAACAGAGTACCTGAAAAATCAATCGAGGATTCATGGGAGTTTGATTTTGATGGTTTTCATTCTTTTTTTATCGGAAGATTCCACGATGAATTTTACCTTGTCAATAAAGATAAACTCATTGTTTTTCAATATTCTACCAGCTTGTTCTAATACAAGTCCACCAATTGTTTCTGCTTCTCCTTTCACCTCTTCAAACGCATCTTGGTATTCTTCGCCAATTACTTTGTAAAAGTCGTTGAGTGAAGTTCTCCCTTCAAAAATAAAGGTTTGCTCATCTAATTTTGTGTAAGCTATCTCATTGTCATCAAATTCATCCGTGATGTCTCCTACAATTTCTTCAAGAATATCCTCCAATGTCACAATTCCGCTTGCACCTCCATATTCGTCCACCACAATCGCCATGTGCATGCGCATGCTTCTGAACTCTTGTAGTAAATCGTTGATTTTTTTATTTTCCGGAATGAAAAACGGTTTCCGCAGCACAGTTTTCCAATCGAAGTCGACACCTGCATTTAAATGAGGTAATAAGTCTTTGATGTACAAAATTCCCACGATATTGTCCGGTGATTCTTCGAAAATAGGCATGCGCGAATATCCAGCTTCAAGAACTGTTTGCATGACTTCTTCAAAACTAGACTCTGCGTCAATAGCTTCAACTTCTATTCTCGGGGACATGATTTGACTTGCATCCGTCTTACCAAATTTCACAATACCTTCTAGAATCTTATGATCCTCTTCCGAACTTGAATCTTCACGAGTCAATGCAAGTGCTTGCTCTAGTTCATCTTGGTTTACTCTTACTGAGGATTTCGTGCGTTTTTGAATGAAACTTGTTCCATAAACCAATGCTGATTTCAACCAGGAAACTGGAGGAATTGAACCCAGAAAATAGAGTGGGTAGGACATCCATCGAACGACACTCATGGTATTTCGGGCAGCAAATATTTTCGGTACTACCTCGCCCAATAATAGAATTAAAAAGGTGATACCAACTACTTCTAACAAAAATCGTTTCAATTCTCCACCGGGTATTGGTGGATAAACGTCATTCAAAATAAACGTGGAAAGAATAACAATCCCGACGTTAACGAAGTTATTCGTAATCAAGATTGTCGCTAGCAGTTCTTTGGGTTTCCCGAGCAAATTCAAAATGAGCTTGGAACGGGAGCTATTTTCTTTTCTGAGATCCTCATTATCCGACGGACGCAGTGAGAAAAATGCACTTTCCGAGCCTGACATCAACGCCGAAATAAAAAGTAAAATTGCAATACAAACGATGTAAATTACTGTCGTAGAATCAAATCCACTTGGTAGGGATTTCGATAAACTGATAAAACTGGGAGGCTCGATTGGGCTCATGATTAAAAGGGTAAAGAATCTTCAATGTTATTTTCTAAACCGCTCATTGGAGACGGATTAGCGGGCTTTCCTTCCGCTGAATATGGAGCGTTATTTCTTTCGGATTGATCGCTGCGCGTTAATATGGTTAAATCATCACCAACTACCTCTGTAGCATAACGTGTGTTACCTTCTTTGTCTTGCCAAGAACGTTTTTTTAATTTTCCCTCGATGTAAACTTTGGATCCTTTTCTAATATACTTTTCAGCAATTTCAGCTAGTCCACGCCACAAAACGATGTCGTGCCAGTCTGTAATTTCCTTACGCTCGCCTGTTTGCTTATCATTATAGATTTCCGATGTAGCGAGAGGAAATGTCGCGACAACAGATCCATTTTCAAGACGACGAACTTCGGGGTCTTTACCCAAGTTTCCAATTAAAATTACTTTATTGACACTTCCATTCATGTTGGACAAAACTAAAGGTTTACGGTATCAATAATACTTATTTTTTTTTAAACGAGCGTTTTTTCGCTGGTTTAGCTGCATCTGTTTTGGAAATCTCGATGCATTCTTCCAAACTTAACTTTTCTGCTTCGGTTCCTTTTGGTAATTTAAAGTTGTCTTTTCCGATTTTCAAATATGGACCATAACGTCCATTAAGCAATTGAACATCTGGATTTTCATCGAAGCTTTTTATCAAACGATTTGCTTCAACTTGTAACTTTTCAAGATAAATCTCTAACGATCTTTCGTAGGTAATGGACATTGGATCTTCTCCTTTCGGAATCGATGCGAAAATCTTTCCAACTTGAACATATGGTCCAAAGCGACCATTATTCACTTTCATGTCTTGTTCCTCGTATTGTCCAACAACTCTTGGTAATTGAAACAATTTTAAGGCATCTTCAAGAGATATATTACCAATAGATTGATTTGGCTGTAAGGATGCAAATAATGCTTTTTCACCATCGACTTTTTCATCTCCAACCTGAACCATTGGTCCAAACTTGCCAATTCTAACGATGATTCTTCTACCATTTTCAGGATGAACACCCAATTCGCGTTCTCCTGTCGCTCTTTCACTATGTTCTAAGGTATTTTCAACAACGGTATGGAAAGGCTTGTAAAAGGTTTCCATCATGTTGGTCCATTCCAAACGTCCCTGTGCAATCTCATCGAATTCCGCTTCAACTTTCGCAGTAAATTGGTAATCCATGATTTGCTCAAAATGCTCTTTCAGGTAATCTGTGACTACAATTCCGATGTCTGTAGGGAACAGTTTATTGCGGTCTTTCCCTGTCGTTTCGGATTTCTCCTCCTTCGAAATTTCTCCCTTCGTAAGTGTTAACAAACAATAATTTCTGATTTCTCCTTCGCGTTCTTGTTTTTCAACATAGGTGCGCTTTTGGATGGTCGAAATGGTTGGTGCATAGGTAGACGGACGACCGATACCAAGTTCTTCTAATTTCTTCACCAATGATGCTTCTACGTATCGAGAAGGTGGACGCGTAAAACGCTCTACTGCCGTACAGATGGACAAGTCCAATGACTCATTCGCATTTACTTTTGGCAACAAACCTTCATCCTCCTCATCTTGTTCTTCCTCCAAACTTGATTCCATGTATACTTTTAGGAATCCATCGAATACAATCACTTCACCTTTTGCTGTAAAATAATCCGTTGTGGGTAATCCACCAATTTTTACCGTTGTTCGCTCCAATTTTGCATGAGCCATTTGACTTGCAATTGATCTTTTCCAAATCAAATCGTATAGTCTCGTTTCGTCACGTTCGGAATCAATGCTTGTTTTACCAAAATCTGTTGGACGAATTGCCTCATGTGCTTCTTGTGCACCAGAACTTTTCGTAGTGTATTTTGTTGGTTTCGAATAAACGTTACCGTAAAATTCTTCAATTGCTGCTTGGGCTCCGTTTACTGCTGTTTCGGAAAGATTCACGGAATCGGTTCTCATGTAGGTGATATGTCCAGATTCGTATAAACGTTGCGCAACACTCATGGTTTTTGTTACGGAGAATCCAAGTTTTAAGCTGGCTTCCTGTTGTAAAGTTGAGGTCGTAAAAGGTGCTGAAGGCGACTTTGTGCTTGGTTTTTGTTGCACCTCGTCGACAACAAAGGATGTATTTCTGCACAGCTCTAAAAATTCTTGCGCTTCTTTTTCTCCATTCAAATGACGATTTAACTCTGCTTTTAAAACACCATTGTTTGCACCGAAAGTTCCGTTAACACGAAAGAATGGATTGACGTTGAATGCTTGAATTTCACGTTCGCGATCGACAATTAGGCGAACCGCAACGGATTGAACGCGTCCAGCTGATAAACTTGGACGAACTTTTTTCCAAAGAACCGGAGAAAGTTCAAATCCAACGATACGGTCCAAAACGCGACGCGCTTGCTGTGCATCAACTAATTCTTTGTTAATCTTGCGTGGATGCTCAATCGCTTTTAAAACCGCTGTTTTTGTGATTTCATTGAAGGTAATGCGGTGCGTTTCCTTCTTTGCTAAATCTAGCGTCTCAAATAAATGCCATGATATTGCTTCTCCCTCGCGGTCCTCATCGGTAGCGAGCCAAACAACTTCTGCTGCTTTTGCTAATTTTTTCAATTCAGCAACGACTTGTTTCTTGTCGGCACTGACCTCATACAAGGGATTGAAATGATTGTCAATTTCGATGGCCAGTCCTTTTTTAGTCAAATCTCGAACATGTCCGAAGCTAGACTTTACAATAAAGTCTTTTCCAAGATATGATTCGATGGTTTTTGCCTTTGCAGGGGACTCAACGATGACGAGATTTTTTGACATAAGAAGAATTTTGGGACAAATGTATATGGAAAACACGGCAAATAGCAAGTTGTTCACTGCAAAATTTTCTAACCATTTTCCTTTAACCTATGGTTAAGAAAAAAAATCATATTAAAAAAACTTATTCAATGAAATTTGTATGTCAATTTGTCATGCGTTTTTATTTGTCGTAAATTTGTGTCCCTAGAAATAAACGTAAGCAATGGAATTTGAAAATAAAGTGATTGATGAATCAAAGCAGGGAACTGCCATCGAATTACAAAATCAAGGAGGAGAAGGAAAGAAAAAACTATACCTAGAAAGTTATGGTTGTCAGATGAATTTTTCTGATAGTGAGGTCGTTGCTTCCATTTTAGCACAAGATGGCTTTGTAACAACACGTAACATGGATGAAGCAGATGTTATACTTTTAAACACGTGTTCTATTCGTGAAAATGCCGAGCAACGTGTGCGTAACCGCTTGACTGAATTCAAAATCAAAAAAGAAAATAATCCAGAATTAGTCGTTGGTATACTTGGTTGCATGGCTGAGCGACTTAAAAAGAACTTATTGGAGGAAGAAAAACTGGTAGACCTCGTTGCTGGTCCTGATGCTTACCGAGACTTACCAAATTTAATTGAAGAAGTAGGAACAGGACAAAAAGCAGTCAATGTATTATTATCACGAGATGAAACGTATGCAGATATTTCCCCCGTTCGTTTGGATCAAGGTGGAATTGCCGCTTTCGTAACGATTATGCGCGGATGCGATAACATGTGTTCGTTCTGTGTCGTGCCATTTACACGCGGTAGAGAGCGTTCTCGCGATCCATATACGATTGTTGAAGAATGTAAAGATCTATTTTCCCGTGGATACCGTGAAGTAACGTTACTTGGTCAAAATGTGGATTCATACCGTTGGAACTTAAGTTCCAAAGGTGAAGTGAAAAAGGCAGAGGAACCCACAACCAATTTTGCACAATTAATGGAGATGGTTGCTTTAGTTTCTCCTCTTTTACGCGTGCGTTTCAGCACTTCTCATCCAAAAGACATGACGGATGATGTTCTTGAAGTCATGGCGAAATATGAGAATATTTGTCCTTACATACATTTGCCGGTGCAATCTGGAAACACGGATGTCCTTTACCGAATGAACCGTGGATACTCACGCGAATGGTACATGGAACGCATCCATGCGATACACCGCATTGTTCCAAATTGTGCTATTTCAACGGATGTTATTACTGGATTCTGTGGTGAAACCGAAGAGGAACACCAAGAAACACTTTCATTAATGGATTTCGTTGAATACGATTTTGCTTATATGTTTAAGTATTCAGAACGTCCAAAAACATTAGCTGAAAGAAGATTCGAAGATGATATTCCCGAGGAAGTAAAAGGACGACGTTTGAATGAAATCATAGAAAAGCAATTAGCTCATTCATTGAAAAGCAATCAAAAACAAATCGGAACGATTCAAAAGGTACTGATCGAAGGAACATCCAAGCGTTCGGAAGAACATTTATGCGGAAGAACAGGAAGAAATTCGATGGTTGTTTTTCCAAAAGAGACTTATCAGAAAGCACAATATGTAATGGTTCGAATCGACAGCTGTACCTCGGCAACGCTGATGGGAGAAGTTGTTTCAGTGTGTTAATTTAAGTTTAAATGAATATTCAACAAGTTAAACAGCGCTTTGGAATTATCGGGAATTCTCCGATGTTGAACCGCGCCTTGGAAGTTGCGATGCAGGTTGCTCCTACGGATATTTCCGTACTTGTTACGGGAGAAAGTGGAACAGGAAAAGAAATTATCCCACAAGTCATCCATCAATTAAGTTCGCGTAAACACGGTGAGTATATTGCCGTAAACTGTGGTGCCATTCCGGAAGGAACAATCGATTCAGAATTGTTTGGACACGAAAAAGGATCATTTACTGGAGCGAGTGGAAGTCGACAAGGATACTTCGAAGTGGCAAACGGCGGAACCATTTTTTTGGATGAGGTCGCAGAATTACCGATGCAAACGCAAGTCCGTTTGTTACGTGTTTTGGAAACGGGTGAATTTATTCGCGTTGGATCCTCGAAAGTGATTAAAACGAACGTGCGTGTCGTAGCTGCCACGAATGAAAACATGCAACAAGCTATACATTCTGGAAAATTTCGCGAAGATTTATTTTACCGCTTGAGCACGGTTCCTATTCAGCTTCCGGCATTGAAAAACAGGCAAGAAGACGTACACTTATTATTTCGCAAATTCGCCAATGACTTTGCTGAAAAATACCGAATGCCAGCCATAAAATTATCGGAGGAAGCGGTTGTTTTACTCCAAAATTACCCTTGGCCAGGAAATATTCGCCAATTGAAAAATTTGGTGGAGCAATTATCGGTTATTGAAACGGCGCGGGACATTGATGCAATGATGCTCGCTTCTTACTTACAACCAATTGCGGAAAAGTCGAGTTTCTTGGTCAAAAATGATCAAACAAAAGAGTCTATTTCAGAAAGAGAATTAATGTACAAGTTTCTTTTTGACATGAAAAAAGACTTGACGGAGTTAAAGAAATTGGTTTTGGAAGTTATCAATAATGGTCAATCCGTAAACTTAAATCAAGATCAAACTGCCCTTGTCAATCGCATTTATCAAGATGTATACGATGACACTCCCGTTGCTACACGTATGTTGCCTGCCGGAACTGCGAATGATGCACACACAGCTTACCCTTCAACTGCGGAAACGTTTGAAGTACACGAAGAAATCGAAGAATCCTTATCTTTGGAAGATCGTGAAAGGGAATTGATTCAGAAAGCCTTGGAAAAACACCGTGGGAAACGCAAGTATGCAGCCTTGGAGTTAGGGATTTCAGAACGGACACTTTACCGTAAAATAAAGGAATACCAACTCGGTGAATAAATGAAATATGTTTTCTTCATTTTAGTGGCAATAGGTTTGAGCGCTTGTTGGCCAAGTAGCTTTTCGTTCAGGGATACTGGTGGAATGCCTGAGGAATGGAAAACTTTTACCTTAAAAACCTTGTCCTTGGAAGCAGCCACTTGTCCATTGAATTTTGCAGCAGTGCTATCTGAAAACATGAAGGACGGCGTTCAGAACAACACACCACTTTTGTTAAATACAACGTACGGCAAAGGGGAAGTAAATATGGAGGGAAAAATTACCCAATATTCAGTTCAACCCTTGGCTGTTCAAGGAAACAACAATGCTTCTCAAAATCGATTGACGATGACCGTCGTCATGACCATAAACATTACGAAGCCCAAAGAAGAACAGTGGACAATGACCAGCACGCGTTTCGCGGATTTCAGTTCTGGAACGAATCTTTCGCAAGTTGAAACGAAATTGTTTGAAGATATTTCCGCTCAAATGGTTCAGGATTTGATTAATAAATTATTAAGTAATTGGTGATGTTAAGTAGCGAATCCATTCACCAACAAATAAGGAATACGTCCAGCTGTTCTACTCTTCACTTGAATGAATTGAAAGAACTCATGGATTTGTATCCCTATGCTTCTAGTATCGTCACTCTGTATTTGAAGTCCTTGGCGAATGATCATGATTTACGCTTAAGTTCGCAGCTAGAAAAATACGCGTACCAAATTCCTAACCGCGCTTTATTGTACGATTTGTTGGTAACCCAAACGAATGTCACAAGGGAAGTGGTGAACACACCACAAGAAATCATTTCAGCAGATGTTCCCACGGATTTTGCAGTGAAAGAGAAAACACTTGAAGAGAAACCGATCGCGCCGATTGTTCCCATTTCAGTTGAGCCTAGTCCCATCGAACAAACGGAAACGGCTGTTTTTACAGAAGAGGAAACCGAGGAGTTAGAGACCTTGATCGAACCAGTTGCCAAATCCGAAATTCTTAAGACCGAAGAAATAATATTGGAGTCTGAACTTTCAGACGAAGGAGAGGAAGAAAGCTCCTTGAATATTCCGCATCAAATAGAAGAGACAAGGGAGTTAGATGAGGTGGACACGATGATTCAATCGGCGGTAATTTCATCATCTTACCTGCAATTGGCCTATCCAGGTGCGGCTGAAGAAGTGGAATCAGAAGAAAAAAATATTCAGACCGAAGAAACCCAACCCGAAGAAGTTAAATTGGAAACGATTCAAGTACTTGAACCATCCACTACAGTGGAACCGAAGTCCTTTACAGACTGGTTGAAAATGGGAGAGATTTTAAATGGAAGCACCGAAGATCCGGCGCCAGAGGAGAAAAAACCGAGTTTTTATCACTTCGAAAAACCAAAAAAAGAATTCTTTTCCCCCGTTAAAAAAGCGAAGGAAAGTATAGATGAAAACAAGATGCCTGTGAGCGAAACCTTAGCTCAGGTATTTGCCTTGCAAGGAAATATTAACAAAGCAATTCTCGTTTATGAGCAATTAATTTTGATTTTTCCAGAAAAAAAGAGTTTCTTTGCAAGCCAAATTAGAAATTTAAAGAGAAAACTTAATTCTTAATCATGGATTTATTATTGTCGATTATCATTATTGCAGCAAGTATTTTGCTCATTTTAGTTGTTTACGTTCAGAACCCGAAAGGTGGAGGCTTAAGCTCAGATTTTGGATCACCTTCTCAATTGGGTGGTGTTCAAAAAACAAACGAGTTGATTGATAAAATGACTTGGGGATTGGCTGCAACAATTGTTGTAGTGAGTTTAGTGATGACGATTCGTCAACCGAAAGCAGCGAAACCGGTTGCTCCTCAACAAACACAACAAGGACAAGGGCAAGGACAAGCGCCAGCTCAAGGAAATAAATAAGATTCGGTACCAACCGTATAAATGTCAGTATGTCACGCATGCTGACATTTTTTTTGTCCAAAAGCGAAAAAATG
>JBILRU010000070.1:0-11150 GCA_044372485.1 Crocinitomicaceae bacterium | reverse complement strand
AACTTTCAGGCGCCGGCGAATAAGGACTTAGTGATTTACGAATTATTAGTGCGCGATTTTGTTGCAAAACACAATTATCAAACCTTGATTGATACCTTAGCTTACCTAGACGCACTTGGAATTAATGCCATTGAATTAATGCCTCCAGGAGAGTTTGAAAACAATGAAAGTTGGGGTTACAATCCATCTTTTCATAACGCATTGGACAAATATTACGGAACACCAGAAAAATTCAAAGAGTTTATTGACAGTTGCCATAACCGCGGCATTTCTGTGATCGTTGATATGGTATTAAATCATGCCTTTGGTCAAAATCCAATGGTCAAAATGTACTGGGACGCAGCGAATAATCGTCCAGCAGCAAATAATCCTTGGTTCAATGCGATTTGTCCGCACGAACCATATTGTTGGGGTTATGATTTTGACCATACACGTTTGGCTACACAAAACTACATGGACCAAGTGAATAAATATTGGCTAGATGAGTACCACATAGATGGATTCCGTTTTGATTATACCAAAGGATTTGCCAATACTGCGGCATCCTTTAGTCAACAACGCATCAATTTATTGAAACGCATGGCGGATGAGATTTGGGAAGTGAAATCCGATGCTTATATCATTTTAGAACATTGGTGTGATAACTCTGAAGAAATTCAATTAGCTAATTATGGCATGATGCTGTGGGGGAATTTAACTTATGGATATGGTGAAGCTACCATGGGTTTCACGAGCACATCAAATATCAGTTCAGGAATTTATTCTAGTCGATCATGGACGGTACCTCATTTAGTGAGTTACATGGAAAGTCATGATGAGGAGCGATTGATGTTTAAAAATTTAACCTACGGTAATTCAACAAACCCACTGCATAATGCAAAAACTTCATATGTTGCACTTGGACGCATGCAAACTGCGGCAGTCATATTTTTAACGCAACCTGGTCCAAGAATGATTTGGCAATTTGGTGAATTGGGCTACGATATTTCCATTGATAATCCTTGTCGCGTGTGCAATAAACCCATTTTATGGAATTACTACACACAGGCAAGAAGACGACAATTATATGACGTGTACGCAGCAACCCTTAAATTGCGCAATGAATATGAAACCTTTCGTTCATTAAACTTTAATTACAGTTTAAGTGGAGCAGTGAAAAAAATGAAATTGACCGATCCTTCGATGAACGGCGTGGTCATTACCAATTTTGATGTAAATGCGCAAACGGGCTCGCCTAATTTCCACCACACTGGCTGGTGGTATGAGTATTTCACAGGAGATAGCTTGGATGTTTCTGATATCAACATGAATTTCTCACTTCAACCTGGGGAATACCGAATTTATACGGATGTTCGATTGGAGAAACCGACGATCACAGATGCGCCCGCTTCCATAGATGAAATGATGGTTTCTCAATTTGAATTGAATGTATTCCCAAATCCTAGTGCCGAAATACTACATTTTCAATTTGAATCCACGGATGTGAAAGCAATTGAGGTACAAATCATCAATGAGCAAGGACAAATTATTTTCACTAAAAAAGGCATAGCTAATCCAGGACTCAATGATTTCCAAATGAATGTAAGTGATTGGTCAAACGGTTCATACCACAGTTTAATTCGACTAGGCAAGGAATTAGCCAATGAAGCATTTATCATTCAACATTAATGAAGTCTAGTTGTCTGTTTGTCCTTTTCGTTTTCATAGAGTTGAGTATAAAAGCTCAGTTCGTACATCCTGCTAATAATAACGCATTTCTGCAAAATGAAGTAGCAAGTGTTTATGTGACGATGTCCGCTGTGGATGCGCAAACAATGGTAACAGATAGTTTGTATTCCGACTTTCCCTTTGTAACATCTGTGATCTATTCTTCGAGCGCCGTTCAAGACACCTTGATGAATGTTGGGATCCACGTTCGTGGAAATACCTCAAGAGATGCAGCCAAGAAGTCGTTTGAATTGTCATTCAATAGCTATGTTCCTGGCAGAAAATACCGCGGATTAGAGAAAATGAAGTTGAATGGTGAACACAATGATGTGTCTATTCTGCGTTCGAAAGTTTCCTACAACTTATTAACCCAATGTGGACTTCCCTCTGCTCGTACAAGTTACATCAAACTGTATATCAACAATGAATACAAGGGATTGTATATTCATATCGAACATTTTGATGAAGAATATATTCAAAAGAGATTTCCAAATGACAATGAAGGGAATCTATTCAAGTGCTTCTATGGCTCAGATTTAACCTACCACGGGACAAATCCAGCTTATTATCAAAATACGTACATCTTGAAAACCAATGAAGTCCTCAATGATTATTCGGGACTCATTCAGTTCATCAACGTTTTAAATAATTCAACTTCATCCAATTTTGTGTGTGATATTCAAGATGTTTTCGACGTAGATTCGTATTTACGAACGCTTGCGGTTGAAATATTGATCGGACAATGGGATGGATACGCATTCAATAAAAACAATTACTTTTTGTATGAACGTCCTTCAGATGGAAAATTCATTTTCATGGAATACGATCTAGATAATACCTTTGGAGTAGATTGGTTCAATGTGGATTGGTCCACTCGAAACATCTACACATGGGCAAATGCCAATCGACCACTCTACTCGAAATTATTAGCAGTGCCCTACTTCAAGGATCGATTTAATTTTCACATGCAAGATATTTTAACGAATTATTTCCTTCCGTCAAGCATGCAGAGCAGTCTTCAGGCAACACAAAATTTAATCGCAAGTGCAGCTTTGCTCGATGACTACAAAGGATACGATTATGGATTTTCGGATCAAGATTTCTTAGATGCCATCGATCAAGCATGGGGATTTCACGTGACGCAATCGATTAGTGAGTACATTCAAAACAGATATAGTTCTGCTAATAGTCAAGTATTAGCATACCAAAACATTCAGAATCCATGTACTTCAGGATTGGACGAATTTGCGTCTGAAAATGGTCCCAAAGCCATAAAAGCTGTAGATGTTTTAGGTAGAGAAATACCATTAGAATCTAAAAATTGCATCAAAATTGTGAGCTATGAAAATGGATCGGTTAAACAACTATACGAATATGAATAAGCGTTATTTTTTATCAATATTCATGTTTTGTGTCGTTCAAGTGAATGCGCAAATTTTAACACATGTGGAGCCAGCAAATTGGTGGGTAGGAATGGAGCACCATGAAGTACAAATTGTATTACATGGTCCCAACATTGCTAACTATCAAGTTCAGGTTTCAGGATTACCTATTTTAGGAATCATTAAAACCGAAAATCCAAATTATTTGTTTGTTACCGTTGAAACAAAAGACAAAGTTGCGGGCACATATCCGATTCAACTTATCGAAAAGAAAAAAGAAGTAGCACATTTTGACTTCAAGTTAGAAGAACGAATGAACAACAGCGCTCAGCGCGAAAGTTATTCATCTGCAGACGTCATCTATTTATTAATGCCGGATCGATTTGCAAATGCCAACGAGGGACTAGATAAACATCCGGAGACTAAGGAAGTCTCGGATCGTTCAAATCCGGGAGGACGCCACGGAGGAGACATTATGGGAATTATTCAACGTTTAAGTTACATCAAAGAATTGGGAGCTACGGCAATTTGGACAACACCCATGTTAGAGGATAACGAAGAGACTTATTCCTATCATGGTTATGCTCAATCTGATTTGTACAAAATAGACCCACGATATGGAACCAATTCTTGGTACAAAGAGATGGTGCTGGAAGCACATCGGCAAGGATTGAAAGTCATAAAGGATGAAGTCCCAAATCATTGGTCCAGCAAACATTGGATGGTACTCGATCTACCAACTCAAGATTGGATTCATCAATTTCCTTCGTTTACGCGATCAAGTTACCGGACGAGTACGCAAATGGATCCGTATGCATCTAATCAAGACAAACATGCTTCAGAAGATGGTTGGTTCGATACCACCATGCCGGACATGAATCAATCCAATCCACTTTTGTTGACATATTTGATTCAAAATACCATTTGGTGGATTGAATATGCGCAATTAGATGGACTTCGGGTAGACACATATTCTTACAACGACAAGGAAGCCATTTCTGTTTGGACAAAAGCAATCACAGACGAATACCCTCGTTTGAATATCATGGGTGAAGTTTGGATGCATAATCAGGCGCAAATTTCCTATTGGCAAAAAGATAGTCCGGTTGGAGCCATTGACTCGTACAACAGTTACCTTCCAACAGTGATGGATTTTACGATGCACGATGCATTCATGCAGGCCTTCAATGAAACGAAACAAGATTGGGACAAAGGTATGATTCGATTTTACGACAATATAGCCAACGATTTTCTGTACAAAGATCCTTCCAACTTGCTCGTGTTTTTTGAAAATCATGACACCAAACGTTTCAATGAATACTGTCCGAATATCGCTGACTATAAATTGGCATTGACACTCATTTCCACAACTAGAGGAATCCCACAGATTTATTATGGTTCAGAAATTGGAATGAAAGGAAGTAAAGATGTTGGTGATGCTGACATCCGTAGAGACTTTCCTGGTGGATGGGCTGCTGATCGTCACACCGGCTTTTGCAGTAGTGATGATGCGAAATGCCATGCATATCAAACAGGACGCACACCGGAGGAAGAAGCATATTTTCAATTTACCAAGTCATTATTGAATTGGAGAAAAAACAACAAAATCATTCACGAAGGCAAATTGATGCAATTTGTCCCGGAAAACAATGTATACGTTTATGCCCGCTACAAGGAGCCAAATGGAATGTACGATATGCCAGGAAAACAAGTCGTTTTGGTAGTAATTAATAACTCCACCAAGGATGAAACGATTCGTTGGGACCGTTATCAAGAAATAATACAAGGCAAAGAAAGCGGTGTAGATGTACTTACACATCAAACCGTAAATTTCGATCTCAAAACAGCGGTCATTCCAGCTAAAACTGCTTACATTCTAGAACTTAAATAAAGATGAAACACCTCATTTTTTTCCTTTTTGTTTCTACGCTTTGTTGGGGACAAAATGCTACGCGTCAATTTGTCAATGTTGAAAAATCAAGCAATGGTTACAAAGTTGTTGTCTCCGATGGCGTTTACCATTTTTCTGCGTATTCGGGCAAAATGGTTGAAACGACCTTTATTCCAAATGGACAAAAACATGCGGTGACATCCCATGCGGTGGTGGCCACTGTTGAAACCGACATGCTTCAGTTGAGTCAATCAGCCGGAATCATTAGTTTAACAACGTCTTCAGGATTAAAAGTCAACATTCAACAAAAACCATTTCAGATCTCTTATTGGCACCATGATAAACCGGTGATTTCTGAAAACTGGGGATATGAAAAAGCGGAAGATTCAGAGAAAATTCATTTTAACCTGACAACAGACGAAATGCTTTATGGTGCGGGAGCGCGTGCTTTGGGTATGAATCGTCGTGGTTATCGCCTACAACTCTATAACCGCGCTCATTACGGTTATGAGGAACATTCTGAACTGATGAATTACACCATGCCAATGGTTGTTTCCAATAAATGTTACGCCATTCATTTCGACAATGCACAAATTGGTTATTTGGACCTAGATTCAAAAAAGAACAATGTTTTGACTTACGAAACAATTGGTGGACGCAAAACCTATCAAGTGATTGTGGGGGATGATTGGAAAGACCTACTGTCAGAGTACACGAACTTAACCGGACATCAACCAATGCCACCGCGTTGGGTATTTGGGAATTTCGCGAGTCGTTTTGGGTATCATTCAGAGGCAGAAGCGCGAAATGTTGTCGATCAGTTTCGAAAAGACTCCATTCCATTAGATGCCATCATTTTCGATCTTTATTGGTTTGGAAAAGAAATTCAAGGAACACTAGGGAATTTATCCTTTTACACCGACTCTTTTCCGCATCCAAAAGAAATGATCAACGATTTCAAAAATCAAGGTGTGAAAACGGTGCTGATTACAGAACCATTTATCCTCACAACTTCCAAAAAATGGCAGGAAGCAACTGATAAAAAAATACTAGGGACAAATGAGTCAGGGGAGCCCTTTACCTATGATTTCTATTTTGGAAACACAGGATTGATTGATGTTTTTAAGCTAGAAGCACGAACATGGTTTTGGGATGTTTACAAAGATTTACATAGTTATGGAGCAGGTGGATTCTGGGGAGATTTAGGCGAACCGGAAGTACATCCAGCGAAATTGAAGCATGCAGTTGGATACGCGGATGAGGTGCACAACATTTATGGGCACGAATGGGCAAAACTGATTTACGAAGGATACCAGAAAGAGTATCCCAATGAGCGTCCATTTATATTAATGCGTTCCGGAAGCACGGGGACACAGCGTTTCGGAATCATTCCTTGGTCAGGCGATGTGAATCGTACATGGGGAGGCCTGCGTCCACAAATGGAAATCACTTTGCAAATGGGATTGCAAGGTATCGCTTACATGCACTCAGATCTTGGTGGATTCGGAGGCCCGAACGATGATCCGGAGTTGTATGTGCGTTGGCTGCAGTATGGCGTTTTTCAACCGGTTTTTCGTCCACACGGACAAGAAGAAGTGGCTAGCGAAGCCATATTCAAAGACGAAAAGACGAAACAACTAGCGAAAGAAGCGATTGAGTTGCGTTATCAAATGCTACCGTACAATTATTCATTGGCATTTGAAAACCATGTAAATGGAACACCATTAATGCGTCCTATTTTCATGGAGGACCTTACAGCGAAATGGTCAGAGTCCATTGCTGATGAGTACATGTGGGGAAGTTGCTTTTTGGTAAAACCAATTACAAAAAAAAGGGAGGATAATTCAGTTCCTATTGAAGTTGTACATGCGCCAAGGGGAACATGGTATGATTTAAAGTCTGGACTAGTCTTAAAATCACTAAAAAGCACCGAATTAACGTATGTGCCAGATTCCAAGTTGAAGGAATATGAAAAAGCACATTCTTCCTCGCTTAAAAATGAACAATCATTCTTAATGAGTGGAGATTTGTCCTCGATACCAGTTTTGGTGAAAGGAGGATCTTTTGTACCGATGTCACCAATCATTCAAACAAGCGAAGTTTATACGGATACATCAGTGACGATTCATTACTACGATGCGCCTGAATTAATGGAGAGCCAAGGAATTTGGTACGAAGATGACGGTTTGACCAATGAAGCATACGAAAAAGGCGCCTATAAATTACTTCGTATGAACATGTTTCAAAAAGCGAAGAAAACAAAGCTTACCTTCGAGCCGAATTACGGTGAGAAAATGATGAAACATGCATTTGTATTTGATGTTGAGATACATTCAGCCCGCATTCCTAAAAGTATTTCGGTGAATGGAAAGAAAATGAAATTCAAAATACTTGATCAAAAAATCAAGCTACAGATGCATTTAACGGAAAAAGTTCAAAACATTCAGTTGAATTGGTGATAAAAAATCAATGTGTCAACTTGACATTAAGGAAAATAAAAAATATATTTGACTCTCTAAAACGAGAATTTATAAACTAAAATTACTTCTATGGTCCAGAAAATTACACGAACTATTGCTGTATTTGCTAGTTTCATGTTGATTTCCATTGTTTCTTTTGCTCAAAATGCGAGTGTCAAGGGTATGGTGACAGATTCAGATGGAAAAGCATTGTATAACGCATCAGTTACAGTAGAGGGCAAGTCCAAAGGCGCGATGTCCAATGATAAAGGTTTCTATGAAATCAAAGGATTGGCAGCCGGAAGCTACACCTTAATCTACCGCTTCATGGGTATGGAGACGATAAAAGCAACAGTTGAGTTACAAGAAAATCAAGCCTTGGTGAAAGACATGACCCTGCAATCCAAAGCGAAAGAAGAGGATGAAGTAGTCGTAATTGGATACGGAACCTCTCGAACGAAAGATTTAACAGGTGCTGCAACGGTAATTAATGAAAAGAACTTTGTTCAAGGTTCACTTTCCACACCAGAGCAGTTAATCATGGGTAAAGTGGCCGGATTAAAAGTGACATCGAACGATGGAGCTCCAGGTTCAGGTAGTACATTACGTTTACGTGGTGGAACTTCCATCAATGCAAGTAATGATCCACTCATCGTTGTTGATGGTGTTCCATTAGATAACGGAGGAATTGCAGGTGTTGCAAATCCCCTTTCGTTAATCAATCCAAATGACATTGCTTCTTTCGTAGTATTGAAAGACGCATCTGCAACGGCAATCTATGGTTCACGTGCAGCGAATGGTGTCATCATTATCACAACCAAAAAAGGTGATGGTGGTAAAAATGCACCATTGAAAATTGTTTTAGATACGAAAATATCTCAATCAACAATCGCGAAGTACGCAGATGTATTGAGTGGTGATTCCCTTCGCTCACTCGTGAACGCAAGAGGAACAGCAGCTCAAAAAGCACTTTTAGGAGACTCAAGTACAGATTGGCAAAGACAAGTTTTCAGAAATGCTCTTGTTCTTGATAATAACTTGTCGATTACAGGTGGAATCAAGAATTTCCCTTATCGCTTGTCTATTGGAAATAGAAATGAAAATGGAACGTTAAAGAGAGATCAATTCAGTCGTACATCCCTTGGATTGAACATGAGTCCATCATTTTTTAAAAATACATTATTGCTTGAATCAAATATCAAGTACATTCAAACCAATTCGTTCTTTGCTAATCGCGGTGCTTTAGGAGCGGCTTATTTCGATCCAACCCAACCAGTTTATTCCGGAAGTGAAAATTATGGTGGATATTTCGAATGGGTAGATAACAACAAGCCAAATACATTATCTGGTAGAAATCCACTTGGACTCATCAACCAAACGGAAGATGTATCCAAAGTAAATCGTGCGATTGCCAATGCGAAATTAACGTATAGCCTTCCATTCTTGGAAGGATTAAAAGCAATTGTAAACGTGGGAGGTGACTTCTCAGAAGGAACCGGAAGCGTAACGACTGATTCTTTATCTGCTGCGGGATATTTTACAAATGGACGCTATTCTGAATACCTTTCAAGAAAAGAAAATAAGTTAATCGAGTCTTATGCAAGTTACAATTCTGGAAAACGATTCAATGATCACGTCATCGATTTGACAGCGGGATATTCATACCAAGATTGGATGAGTAGAGGTCCAAATAATCCTGCATACAATCAAGCACAAGATTCCGTTGTTGAAGCAGCCTCTAGTCCATATCCAAATTATTCGAAAAATGTATTGTTATCATACTATGCTCGTGCAATATACAGCTTTAAAGGCAAATACATTTTGAATGCGTCTTTACGTCGCGATGGATCTTCACGCTTTAGCCCTGAGCAACGATGGGGATTGTTCCCTGCGGTTTCAGCTGCATGGATCATTTCAGATGAGAATTTCTTGAAAGATTCCAAAGCAATCAATATGTTAAAATTACGCGCTGGATGGGGTGTAACAGGACAACAAGATGGAATTGGTGATTATGCATACATCGGTAACTACTTCCTAGGTGCGACAACTGCACAATATGCGTTTGGTGGACAATACTACCAAGTTTTGCGACCAGCTGGATTCGATGCTAATTTGAAATGGGAAACGACCGCTAGTTACAATGTTGGATTGGATTTCGGATTCAAAAATGACCGTTTCTCAGGTAGCATTGATGTTTACCGTAAAGAAACAAGTGATCTATTAGCAACAGTACCAGTTCCTGCAGGAACGAACTTCACCAATTATATTCTTACCAATGTTGGTGGAATGAGAAATCAAGGTGTTGAAGTAAGCGTGAGTACAGGTGTAATTGCTAAGAAAAACATGCGCTTAGATTGGACCGTAAATGGAACATATAACCAAAATCAAGTGACGAAACTTTCACTCGTAACTGATCCAAAATCACCAGGTGTGTTAGTTGGTGGTATCGGCGGTGGTATTGGAAATACCATTCAGGTACATCAAGTTGGATATGCTACATTTACGTACTTCGTGTTAAATCAGCAATACGACACCGATGGATCAATGATTCAAGTAGGTGAGAAAGCATCGATTGACATCAATAATGATGGTGTTGTAAATGCATCTGATAAATGGAAAGATATCCATGCATACAAAGATGCAAATGGAGACGGAATCATCAACGTAGGTGATCGCTATTATGCTGGACAAGCAGCTCCAAAAGTATTCCTTGGGTCAGCATTGAACTTTACGTATAAAAAATGGTTCGCTGGATTCTCAATGAGAAGTGAGTTAGGCGCGACTATTTACAATAATTTACATTCGAATAGTGCAACGTTCCAAGCGATTGATGGTACGAAGCCGTACTTAAATAATATCAGTTCATTATATTACGAAGATGAAGTTCAGAAAACAACGAACAACCAATTATTATCAGATCATTACTTGGAGAAAGCAAACTTCTTACGAATGGACTTCGTTAACCTAGGATACCACTTTGGTAAATTGAAATTCACAAATAATAAATTGGGATTGAATGCCAGCTTTACCGTTCAAAACGTATTTGTATTAACACAATACATGGGACAAGATCCAGAGGTAAACGGTGGAATTGACAACAATTTCTATCCACGTCCACGTATGTATTCATTGAACTTAACATTTGACTTCTAAATTTGAAAGCCATGAAAAAAATAATCGCCTATACCTTTATTACAGCTTCCTTATTCTTGGTTTCATGTAATAAACAATTAAATCAATCACCAAAATACGGTTTAAACGCCGAAGCAGTTTATAGCAATCCAGATCAATACATTCATGTATTAGCGAAATTGTATTCTGGAATGTCAATGACTGGTAATCAAGGTCCTGCAGGAGCAGCTGATATCGCTGGAATTGATGAAGGATTCTCTGCCTACATCCGTGTATTGTGGAACCTTCAAGAACTTCCAACAGATGAAGCCATTTGTGGATGGATTACTGACCCAGGAATTCCAGATTTGAATAAATCGCAATGGAATGCGGATAACGTTTGGGTGAAAGGTATGTACTACCGTATTTATTACCAAATCACATTATGTAACGAGTTCATCTGGCAAGCACGCGAAGAGAAATTGATAACTCGCGGATTCTCTGAGGCAAAGTTGGCGGAGATACGTACTTATCGTGAAGAAGCTCGTTTCTTGCGTGCTTTGGCTTACTATCATGCAATGGACTTATTCGGTAACGTAC
>JBILRU010000169.1:0-2907 GCA_044372485.1 Crocinitomicaceae bacterium | reverse complement strand
AGTTGTTTACTATTATCTGAAAGTTCTTCGATTCCTGAGTACGATACACTCACCGCAGAAGTCATAACGATTGTGTGGATAGTTGAACTCTTCTGAAAACAATATAAGATAAATTGTAATTCATTACAACCCATACCTAATCCAGGATAGTATACTGTGTAATTCGACATTGTCATTCCTGTTGAATCAACTACTGACCATACAACCATTAAGCTATCCATTGGATTTGATGGGTAATTTATTAGACTTATGAATGCTGTATCAACTGAATAGAAGTCCAAGAAACAATCCTCTAACGTAGCTGTTGATGTGCCTACACTTGGCGAACAACCTGAACCACCATTAATAACTAAAGTGTCACCTGTCAGTTGTGATGCGTCTAAGACGTCTCCATACGTAACATCTATACAACCGTTTGCATCCGTTACTTCGCAGTAATAGGCTCCCGGACATACGTTTGTAACCGTGTTTGTTGTGAGTGTGCCAATACCTATCCAATTATAAGAAAAGGGTGCCAAGCCATTGATTACAGTAACGGTTGCGCTGCCATCACAAGTAATCGAATCAAGTGAATTCGTGGTGGACATGTTCAATTCATATCCTTGACATGGCGATGGTACTCCTTCCAAAATCGTAAAAAATAAGGTGTCTTGATAACCACTTGTTGTATTATAAGTGACTGAATAGTTGCCCGCACAGAGCAATGCAAAAGGAAAAGCTGAAGGTATAATGTCTGGTAATTGCGCTATTTGCTGCCAGATGATTGACAAGGTATCCACATTTGTGCAATCCAAGGTTGCCGTTCCATCACACATATTGGGTCCGGAAGTGTTTGTGACGAAGACTTGTGCCTGAGAGAAAACATTTACAGAAATGACAGTGAAAAGTGTTAAAAATAATAGTTTTAGAGTTTTCATAGTATATAGTTTTAGTAGTTTCACAAATTGACTATTTACAATAACGTAAACATTCAACGAATGAGGTGCCAGCACCTGAACGTGTTGCATCATCTAGTAAAAACGAACGGAGTTAAACAAACCCCCTTAAAAGTTCTATAATTAATCTTATTTTTGCACTAAAATTCATAATCCACATTCTAGCATGGAATTCGAACACAAAATAGAGGTACTTAAATCAATTGAAACTGATGTTCATACCTTTATTGAGGACAAAATGAACCTTCCTGAAGAATGTTGGCAACCGACGGATTTCATTCCTAATGCTGCGGATGCTGATTTCATGGATCAAGTGCGTGCACTTCAGGAAAGTATCGCGCAAGTTCCAGATACAGTAATGGTTTCCTTGATTGGAAATATGATTACCGAAGAAGCGCTTCCGAGTTACCAAACGTTTTTTAATTTACTGGAAGGTGTCAATGTGGAACGTAATGTTGCCAGTACAAGTGCTTGGGCACGTTGGTCACGTTTGTGGACAGCGGAAGAAAATCGTCACGGTGATTTATTGAATAAGTACCTGTACCTCAGTGGACGAGTAGACATGCGTGAGGTGGAAATTACCATTCAGCGTTTGATTCATAATGGGGTTGATCTTCAAACTTCCGCGGATCCGTATAACGGACTTATCTACACCTCTTTCCAAGAGCGCGCAACGAAAATATCCCATGTTAACACAGGGAAAATCGCCTACAAATCAGGGGATAAATTGTTAGCGAAAATTTGCAATACGATTGCTGGTGAAGAAGCTTTACACGAGAAAGCATACAAGTTTTTCATGAGTAAAGTTTTTGAAGCGGATCCAAATGGTGGACTAGCTGCTTTCGTTCAGATGATGAAAAGAAAAATCGTTATGCCAGCTTCATTGATGGACTTTGGGACGGACAAAAAACAATACGTAAACTACGCTTCCATCACCCAAAAGATTGGTGTGTACACGAGTCATGACTACGCAAATATCATCGATCACTTGGTGAAATTCTGGGGCATCGACAAGATGAAAGGATTGAGCGATGAAGGCAACAAAGCACAGGATTTCTTATCCTCTTTGTCTGAACGCTATTTCAAACTTGCGGAACGACTCCAAGAAACTACGGAAGTTCAAATGATTTGGTTGAATAAGTCGAAGTTGGCGCTTTAAAATCGATACACTATCGCATTGATATTCATTCCCGCTCCAACAGATGCCATCATTACGCAATCACCAGGTTGAATGTCGTGACCTTCTAATTTTCCTTGTAAAATTAAATCCAATAATGTCGGAACGGTCGCGACGGAACTATTGCCTAATAAATGGATGCTCATTGGCATGACTTCTTTTGGTGTTTCTTGTTCGTAAAGTCCGTAAAAGCGTTGAATAATCGCTTCATCCATTTTTTCATTCGCTTGATGAAGCAATACTTTTTTGAGGTCTGACAATTCAACTCCGCTCTTCTCTAAGGCAAGTTTCATGGCAGACGGTACGTAATTCAGTGCAAATTCATAAATCTTTCTTCCTTGCATTTTAATGAATCGATCGTGCTCATTTTTTTGCGTTCCGAATGACTTCGCGTTGTATAAAAAATCTGCTTCTTCGAACGAAAAAGTTTGACTAGCGTGTCCAAGAACTCCTTTTGTTTCATTCGTTGTTGCACTTAAAACGCATGCCCCTGCCCCATCCGCAAAAATCATGGAGTCGCGATCGGCATGATCAACCACTCTGGAAAGTGTTTCAGAACCAATGACTAAGCAATTCTTTGCTTGCCCACTTTGAATGTAAATTGTTGCTTGAATCATGGCTTCAACCCAACCTGGACAACCAAAAATAATATCGAAGGCCACACAGTTGTTGTTTCGAATTCCTAAGCGCTGTTTGACACGTGTAGCGATACTTGGCATAAAGTCGGAACGATTGGATCCATGAGCGACATTCCCGTAGTTGTGCGCAACAAAAATATAATCTAGTTTCTCTCGG
>JBILRU010000069.1:0-11239 GCA_044372485.1 Crocinitomicaceae bacterium | reverse complement strand
GGAAAAGTGATGAAGTCTGACCAATATTTCAAGCCAAATATCGCCGCTATTTTGAATAAATAGAGTTTTACACGGAATCGTTTTCATTTCTTTTTAGAAGCCCATAAATTACTTAGCGAATGATGTTTAGTTTTGTTGTTTAAAGACAACTAAATGAACGATATCTCTATATATTTCCAAGCCGTTGACGATACTGAAACTTGGCAAGGACAACAACTCGGGGCATATGTGACCAAACACCAAACGGAATTTCCGGTCCTACAGAAAAATAGTTGTGCCTTATTTTATGTTCCAGAATTCAGGGGCAGTGGAGCAGAGAACAAATCCTCAGTATCCAAATTTCGCGCAGCGTTCTATAAGCTGCATCATGAGCAAGATTGGAAAAGTCCAATTTATGATTTAGGTGACATCCTTCCAGGAAATACATTGGAAGATACCTACTTCGCTGTATCGAAGGTTGTTGCAGAATTAGTGAAAAATCAAATCATTCCCATTATCGTTGGAGGAAGTCAAGATTTAACGGTTGCCATGTATTCTGGCTATGAGAAACTTGAACAACTTGTAAATATTTGCTCCATTGATCATTCACTCGACCTAGGTTCGCCAGAAGAAGATATTCATGCGAATGGCTATTTGAGCCAAATTCTACTTAAACGTCCATGTTACCTGTTCAATCATGCAAATATCGGCTTGCAAATCCCTTATGCTAGCGCAACAGAATTTGATTTGTTTGAAAAGCTCTATTTCGATATTTGTAGA
The DNA here is from genome assembly GCA_044372485.1 of Crocinitomicaceae bacterium. Classification (GTDB taxonomy): domain Bacteria; phylum Bacteroidota; class Bacteroidia; order Flavobacteriales_D; family Crocinitomicaceae; genus UBA952. The sequence continues at coordinate 10,480 of JBILRU010000069.1, read as the reverse complement.
CTGGGTGAGTTCAATCAAGATTTCACCAAAGCAGAACCCCATATTCGTAATTCCGACATCATAAATGTGGACTTTCAAGCGATAAAAGGATCCGAAACCATGAACTCACAGGGAATTCCGAATGGTTTTTATGCAGAACAAATATGTCAGATTGCACGTTACGCCGGAATTGCTGATAAGGTAACCTCTTTCGGGATTTTTAATTTCGATCGTGTGAATCTGATGTCCGATAAGTTGCTTGCTGAAATCATTTGGTACTTTATCCAAGGCACGATGTCTCGTAAAGGGGATTTTCCTGTTGGCAGCAAATCTGAATACACTCGTTTTACGGTGTTTCTGGAAGATTCTGGAAGAGAAATTATTTTCTTTAAAAGCAATAAGTCGGCTCGCTGGTGGATGGAAGTTCCATATCCACCTCAAAGTGGAACCAAATACGAAAGACACCACATGGTTCCATGCAATAAATCGGATTATGACAATGCAATGAATAATGAAATGCCAGATCTGTGGTGGAAAACCTATCAAAAACTCGGTTAATGGATGTATTAAATTCTGATTTCGTTTTATTTTTAAATTTAAATTTCTTATTTTAGCACCTTAAAATAGTATTTTCCCGACTGGATTTGCTGTTTTAAGTTGTTAAATAAACCATATGCTATTGAAAACCAAGCTATTAACTATCTTGTTAGTTGCAGTAATTGGATCTATCCAAGCGCAACAAGATAAGCTCGTTACTCACTTTATTTTTGATAAAATGAGTCTCAATCCGGGCAAAACAGGTCTTGACTTGTACAATGGAATTTGTGCAACGTCAATTTACAGAAATCAGTGGGATAAAGTCAATGGGGCGCCAAATTCAGCCATATTAAATATTGAGTCAAATTTATCTCGATTTTTGCCAGGTGGAATTGGTATCAATTTCTACCATGATGCAATTGGTTTTTCTCGTCAAAACAACCTTCTTCTTAACTACTCATATCCAGTTCGAATAGGACGCGCTGGTATTCTCGGAGTTGGAGTAGGGATTGGAATCATGAACTACGGAATGGACCCAAACTGGGTCCCACCGACATCGGCGATTGACCCTACATTGCCTGTGGGATTTGCGGCAACAGCAGTGGATGCAAATTTTGGTTTGTATTTCCAGGCAAAGGACTACTATGTTGGACTTTCTTCAACGCACCTTACTGAGTCCGAATTAACAAAAGCGGTGGCAACCGTTACCCAAAGTTACCAAACGGCTCGTCACTACTATATCATGGGTGGATACAAGTTCAAAGATGTCGCAAATGGAACAATCGATGCTCAAATGTTGGTTCGCACGGATTTAATTAAATTCTCAGCAGATTTGAACGCACGTTACCTATTTAAAATGGACGGTAAAGATGCATACGGTGGTTTGTCATTTAGAACATCAGATGCAATTGCGGTGATGTTAGGATACTCTCCGATACCGAAATTTCAAGTAGGTTACTCTTATGATATTACCGTAAATAAATTAGCAAATATTTCTCGTGGTTCTCATGAGATGATGGTGAAATATTGTTATTTCATTCCACCACCTCCGAAGACAAAAGCACGACACCCACGTATGTTGTAGTAGACGTACAAAATATAATGTAACCATTTTTACAGTTCCTACGTTATACCCCAAGTTAAAAGAATCCTGTAGCAAGGTAATTTGGATAATGGCAGAACCAAAAACAAAAGAATGAAAAAATTAATTAGTTTTTTATTTGTACTAACTTTCTTATACTCTTGTAGTGATGTAGAAGGAAATTTAGTAGGTGTGGGAGGTAGAGACACCTGGTATCCAGATGTTTTAGGACCTGGAAAAATGCCTTTAGGCATGGTCTATGTTCCTTCTGGTGCTTTTCAATCCGGCGAGGATGACGAAGACATCATGGGCATGCATACCGCTCGCAAAAAAACAGTTTCTGTTCCAGCATTTTACATGGACGCTACGGAAATATCGAACAACGAGTACCGTCAATTCGTTCACTGGGTGCGTGACTCTATTGCACGCGAGAAATTGTATAGAAGAAGTTTCGATGAAGAAGCAGAACGTTGGGTAAGTGTTCCTGACAACTTCTTTAAAGAGCCATACCGTACATTGATGAATATGGGTTCCGATATTCAAGGGGGGAATACTTCATTTCAATTATTTATGGATTCAACCAACAACGCTAATGTGGATCAAACCTATTTGACGATGATGGGAACCTATGACAAAGGAAAAGGAAAAGGGAAGAAACTAGTAAATGGTTTTCAATACGACCAAAAGAAATATGGAATTACTTCGTCACCCGACCAAAAAATTGATGTGGTGATGTCTGATGACGACTTAAGAGGCATTTTCCAAATGTATAGTGGTGCAGCTAAGAAAAACGCTCCAGACAAACAGGCAAAAGGCGGTACAGCAAAGACAACCTACAATCAGGGTGGACGTATTGAAAATCGTAAATATTTTACGTTGAACTGGGCAGAACCAGTAGATTATGAGGATCCAGAGATTGCTTTCTTGTTATCTGACATGTATTACAGTGCAGATGAAAGCTTTTATAAAAGAAGAGAAATCGATACACGCTTATTGTTCTTCGACTACTTCTGGATTGATTACAAAGAAGCAGCTCGTCGTGGTAAAGTAATTACAAAAGCAATTGACGCACGTAAATCATTCGCATATGATAGTTTAAATGGAGATGCTGCAAATAGCATCTACAGAAGAGATCGTCGTGAACCGCTTGGAAAAGATTACAAATCAAATGATCAACACCGTGCAACATTGTACACGGTCGACCAAAACACCAATAAAGTGTGGGTTGACACGACTCTTTATGTTGATCAGTGGGCAGAAGGTGTTACTAAAATCAATGATACAAACTCGTTGAAAGGTTCTATTCTTGCTAATCCAGGACAAGATTTAGACTTAGGTTTTACAGACAGCAAAGGACAACACAATGCCATTCGTGGGCATACAGATAGAAGTCGTTTCATCATTAAAGAACGAATCAATATTTATCCTGATACACTTTGTTGGGTAAGAGACTTTACGTATGCGAATCATACACCAATGGCTCAAAACTACTTCTGGAATACTGCATATGACAACTATCCAGTTGTCGGAGTGACTTGGCCACAAGCAAAAGCATTCTCAGTTTGGAGAACTCAAATTTTCCATTCTTGGTTGCAATCCAACGGTGACTTGTTTGTAAACGATTTCCGTTTACCAACTGAAAGTGAGTGGGAGAGAGCAGCGCGCGGAGATTTGGACATGTCACAATATCCTTGGGGTGGTCCATACATCAGAAATGCAAGTGGGTGTTTCTTAGCGAACTTCAAACCGATGAGAGGTCGTTACTTCGAAGATGGTGGATTCTACACAGTGAAAGTTTATTCATACAATCCAAATGGATTTGGTTTGTATTGTATGGCTGGAAACGTTGCCGAATGGTGTTCAACAGCTTATGATCCATCCGCTTATGAATTCGAAACGGACATGAGTGCTGATTACGAATACGATGCGAAAGATGGAGATCATCCAGCTAAAAAACGTAAAGTAACACGAGGTGGTTCGTGGAAGGACATTGGGTTCTATTTAATGAACAGTACACGTTCATACGAATACCAAGACACAGCTAAATCTTATATTGGATTTAGAAACACAATGACTCACTTGGGTCGTGGTGGTAAAAATATCGAAGCGGAGAACGGAGAAGAAATCCAAAGCGATATTACAATCAAGTAATCAATGTTAATCTATAGTTTAATTTAAAATCAAAAGTTATGAGTGGTAATGGTGGTTTTTTTGCTTCAAGAAAGTATAAGTTATTTGTTAAATACCTTTCTGGATTTGGAGCATCGGTGGTAATTGTTGGTGCGTTATTTAAAATCATGCACTGGCCTGGATGTGATGCGATGTTGATCGCAGGGTTGTTGACAGAGGCGGGGATTTTTGCATTCATTGCACTTGAACCAATGCACGAAGATCCAGATTGGACGCGTGTTTTCCCTGAGTTAGCAGTTCAAGAAAATAATGAAGATAATCGTTTACTACCTTTATTGAAAAAAGGTGGATTAGGTGGCGGTGGTGCTGCGGACGGACTTGCAAAAGAATTGGACAAAGCAGGAATCGATTCAGCGTTATTAACTCGTTTGAAAGATGGCATGTCTAATTTAGCTGACAATGCAAAATCGCTTGGTGCAGTAGCAACAGCTGCTGGAGCAACAGATTCTTACGTGAAAAGTTTAGAAACAGCTTCTGCTGGATTATCTAAATTAACTGATCAATATGCTGCGTCTGCAACAGCAATCGCTGGTATCGCAGGTGAAGGACAAGGGAACTTTGGTTCTGAAATGCAAAAATTAGGTCAAAACCTAGGTGCATTGAATAATGTGTATGAATTACAATTGAAATCTTCTCAAGATTATTTGGATACACTTGGACAAATGAGTTCACTTCAAGAAAATATCAAAAACATTATGACAGACTTAGCTGCTTCTGCTAAGGATACGGCAGCTTACCGTGAAAACATGTCTATGTTATCTCAAAACTCAACTGATTTGAATAACGTTTATGGTAACATGTTGAAAGCCATGAGAGCTTAATTTTAGTAGGTACTAATTTTATTTAATTACAAACAAACTAAAAGCTAGAAATTATGGCAGGTGGTAAGGAAACCCCAAGACAGAAGATGATTGGTATGATGTACCTCGTTTTGACTGCTCTTCTTGCATTGAACGTTTCCAAACAAATTTTGGATGCATTCGTTGCGATTGAAGAAAACATTCAACGTGGTAGCATTACACAGTTAGAGCGCGGAAACGCTGCAAAAAGTGCCCTGATTGAAGAAATCAGTTCAACGGCAAAGGACGAATCAGGTAAGGCGAAAATCGAAAAAATCAAGAAATACCTTGGTATGATTGAGAAAATCGACAAAGAAGCTGGTTCATTAATTAAATACATCGACGACATCAAGATTGAAATGATGGAGAAAGCAAACGAAGATGTTAAAACGGTAAAGGCTGATGATGAAAAGGTAATCGTTTGGAAAAAATACGATCCTAAATTTCCTCTTCAACCAGCACGTTTGAATTTAATGGCTGTTCAAGCAAAGGATCAATTTGATATTCCAATGCATGAAATTGTTGGTTCTGAAATCACAAAACTTGACCCAACGAAACATGGAGTTAAATTGTGGAAGCAGTATAACAGTTTCCGTAAATTCATTGTTGAGCAAACCGGAACTTACCGTGAAGGCGAGAAAAACAATTGGAAAGTTAAAGTAACGGATATCAACGATAATATTCCTAACCTAAAATTGCAAGACAAGATAGCGAAAATGATCAATGCTAAATCGAATAAAGTGAATCCAGAGGACGAGGAAGTATTGCTTGGACTATACCAAGAGTTGACTAAAATCGAATTCGCAGATCACCATGAGCAAAAAAACATCCATTGGTTAGGTCGTACATTTGACCATGCTCCGATGGTTGGTGCTTTGGCTTCATTATCTTCTATGCAAAATGAGATTTTAAGTGCACGTGCGAAAGCAGTGAACTTGCTGAAAAGTAAGGTAACTGTGGGAGAGTTCTCTTTCAATAAAATTCAAGAACTCGTTTCTGGTCCTGGTGTGGCTACAGAAGGTGAAGATATTGAGTTGAAAGTAACGATGGCTGCGTATGATTCAGATAACAATCCGGAAGTTACTGGTCCAGGTTCGGTTGTAGTAACAGACGGAATTGGTACAGTAAAAACGAGAGCTTCAGGTTCTGGTGAAATGAATTTAAGTGGTACGGTAATGATACGTAACAAGTCAGGTGTTGAATACCGTCGTCCTTGGTCTTGGAAAGTAGCAATCGCTAAACCTCAAGGATCTATTTCATTGCCTGAAATGAGTGTTCTTTACAAAGGATGGAATAATAAAGTTGTTCCCGTTGTAGCAGGAATGGTTAGTTCAGATATTACTGTGAATGGTGGCACGAAAACAAAAGCTTCTTGGACAGATGCAGATGGCAACAAATACAATGGATTCTATGTGAATATTACAGGTCCTTCTAAATTTGTTACAATTACGTTGACTGGTAAGGATAAAGATGGAAAATCGAAAGGTTTTGGTACATTTAAATACAAAGTAAAACCTTTCCCAAGTGCACAGTTACAAGGAACGACGATTTCAAAAACTACTGGTTTTAAAGCTGTGGTTAGTTTAGGTCCAGATAGTCCATTTACGGGTGTAGGATTTACGGTTATGGGTGGTGAGATTTCTATCGGAAACGAAACTATTCCTTTCTCCGGAGACCGTGTTCCTTCAAGTGTAGTGGCAAAAATTAAAGCAGGTAAGAAAATTGCGATTGATGTAACCTACAAAAGAACGGGTACAGCAACTCCAGCAATTGCTTCAGGAGTTCTTAAGGTAGTTCCTTAATAGTGATAAATTAAATGAAATGCGTATGAAAAATGTATTGTTGGTTGTCGGATGTATGTTTGCAGTAGTGAGCTATGGCCAAGATCGTCCTCAAAGAGGACCCTATAATACATTGCCCAATGGGGTAAAAGACGGGGTCGTAATTAAGGAAGAAGTTCCAGTTAGACAAGCTGTTCAACCAGAATATGTTCGTGAAGCGGACTTAGTTTGGTCGAAACGTGTGTTTTCGCGAATTGATTCACGTGAAAGGATAAATCATGATATCTTTTTACCATACGATTACTTTGATGGTGATTTAGCTTCTGGCTCTTCCTACCGTCCGTCTTCGCCCAACGATATCGATGATCCAACTTGGAACAAAGATCAACGTCGTTGGTCCCTTTGGACGATCATGTTACGTCACCTCATGTTAGGAGATCTAACAATGTACCGCGTTTCGAGTGAATTTTATCCGGATGTTGAGGATGGATTCAGCTTTAAGTATCCAATTGCACACCAAGGTCAAAACGACTATTTTGATGTCAAAAAATACCGTAACGAAATTAACGGTGTGGTTACTTCAGGTGGTATTGGTCCTAAATTGCGCATTTATCGTCCAGTTTCTGAAGACACGCTTGACATTGTTAAGACGGATCAAACATTAACTGCATATTTGGATTCATTGCGTTCTGATCCCGATTACGAGGATTTATTCGGAATTGAAATAACGAAATTGCAAGAATGGTGGGACTTCGCTTCTGTCAACTCTCCAGTTCGTAAAGACGGAATTACGATGTACATTCCATCAAGCAATATTGTTGCATACAATATCAAAGAGGATTGGTTTTTTGATAAGGAACGTTCTTTGTTAGACCGTCGAATTATCGGAATTGCTCCCGTTGCTCGTTACACATATGAAGAACCAGGAGAAGGGGAACTTCCTACTCGCGGTGAATTATTAGTTTACGATCAAACAGGTAAGCCATTTCTTTTCAGTTCTACTGGAAATACCTTTGAAGAGTATGAAGGACGTGTTGAAGAACGTGAGATGTTCTGGATCTATTTTGAAGAGTTGCGAAACGTAATCATAAACTATTACGTGTACAATGATCGAAATGATGCACAATGGATGTCCATGGATGACGTTTTCTGGAAACGTAAGTTTAACTCAACAATCTACAAAGTATCTGATAAGTTTGATCGTGAGATTCAAGACTACAAATACGGTGTTGATGCATTGTATGAAGCAGAGAGAATTAAAGAAGATATCCGTAAATGGGAACACGATTTATGGCATTTCTAAAATAATCGAATAAGTTAAAAGCCCCGTTGTAAAACGGGGCTTTTTTATTTTAATTTTGTAGAGTGAAGTGGATAGGAAATAGAATCAGTTTTGTTGACCAACGTACGAAAACAACAATCGTAGTGGACCCAGAAAAAAATCTGTGGATCAATGCAATTATGGGTTCGTGGCTTGCCATGTGGTATGCAATTGGAGGAACGGTTTTTTGGGCACTCAATGTGATGCCTCTCAAAGAACAGGAAGTCATTATTCTATGGGTTTTTGTGGTATTCTGGTGCTACTATGCCTTTAGAGTAACGAAATCATTTCTTTGGATCATGTTCGGACAAGAATTCATCAAGATTGATGACCGAGCATTCCATTTGAAAAAAAGCATCTTATCCTATGGAAAATCTCATCCCTATTATTTCGATAACATCAAGAATATGACTTACGAAATACCGAAGCAAGGTTCCGTTCAAGGTATTTGGGAATCTTCACCATGGATTAATGGAGGAGAACGCTTTTCCTTTGATTATTTCCAAAAGAAAATAACTTTTGGCAGAAAGTTATCTGAAAAGGAAGCAAAGTTGTTGTCACAACTCATAACGAAGAAAATTCAAGAACGCGCAAAAAATTAATATGTACGGATCAATCAAACAATTTTTATCTGAAGAATTAAAGTCTATTGAAGAAAATGGACTCTTAAAGAAAGAACGAATTATTACTAGTCCTCAAGGAGCGCAAGTGACCATATCAACGGGTGAAGAAGTTGTTGTCATGTGTGCAAATAATTATTTGGGATTGTCTTCACATCCTGAAGTTGTATCGGCGGCTAAAAACGCATTAGACACACATGGATTTGGAATGTCTTCTGTACGATTTATTTGTGGTACACAAGATATACATAAGGAATTAGAAGCAAAGATTGCAGCGTTCTACGGAACAGAGGATACAATTTTGTATGCTGCTGCATTTGATGCGAACGGTGGTGTTTTTGAGCCGTTATTTACGGAACAAGATGCGATTATCTCCGATGAATTGAATCATGCTTCTATTATAGATGGTGTTCGTCTTTCGAAAGCAGCTAGATACCGTTATAAGCATTCCAATATGGAAGACTTAGAAGCTCAATTGATCAAAGCACAGGACCAACGTTTTCGTGTAATCGTAACTGACGGTGTCTTCTCCATGGATGGTGACATCGCCAAAATGGATCAAATTTGCGATTTAGCAGATAAATACGATGCACTTGTCATGACAGATGAATGTCACTCCGCTGGATTTATTGGTAAAACTGGAAGAGGTGTGCCAGAACATTGTGGTGTTATGGATAGAGTAGATATCATTACCGGAACACTAGGCAAAGCCTTGGGCGGAGCTATGGGTGGATACACGACTGGTAAAAAAGAAATCATTGAATTACTTCGTCAACGTTCTCGCCCCTATTTATTTTCGAATTCCTTGGCACCATCCATTGTAGGAGCATCTATTAAAGTTTTCGAGATTCTCAGCTCTACAACTCAATTAAGAGATCGCCTCGAAGAAAATACGCGCTATTTTAAAAAGCAAATTATTGAAGCAGGATTTGACATCAAACCTGGAGACTCTCCAATTGTACCAATCATGTTATACGATGCAGCTCTTTCTCAAAAGTTTGCGAATCAGTTATTGGAAGAAGGTGTGTATGCCATCGGTTTCTTTTATCCGGTTGTAGCGAAAGGACAAGCACGTATTCGCACACAAATTTCTGCTGCACATACACAGGCAGATTTGGATAAAGCAATTGCAGCATTTATCAAAGTTGGAAAGAACTTAAACGTAATCTGAGAAAAAGAACCTCTTACATGAGTCGTAAAATGAAATCAAAAAAGTTGTCAACGTTTTTTTTGCTGGTATTCATCAGCCAATTATTATTGGTAACCCTAGTTTCATTTACAATGGACTCAAACATTATTACTTTCGATACTGAATTAACCTCCGAAGGTGATTTTTCGGATGAATTAGATTCATCAGATGAAGGTGATTTCTCCCTGTTATTGGAGGAAGAACTCGAGAAGGAATATTTTTTACATTATGAAAGGAACCTTTTCTTCCCAACCAAAAAGAATGGATTCTTCACGTATATTCATTCACAATCTCTTTTATTTCCATTTAAATACCATCAACCTCCCGAAGACGATTTAAAGATAAGTTTAATTTAACTGTTCATAAAAACGTTTAAAATGAGTGTATTTAACAAATTCCCAGGGAAAGATTTTCTCGCAGGTTTAGTAGTATTTTTGGTGGCTTTGCCACTTTGTCTCGGAATAGGATTGGCCTCCACAAATGTGGAAGGTATCACCTCTTTACCGAGTGTTTTCCCCGGGCTTTTAGCTGGAGTCATTGGAGGGATTGTCGTAGGATTAATTAGCGGTTCACGTCTTGGGGTCTCGGGCCCAGCTGCTGGATTAATCACCATTATTATTTCATCTATAGGAATCCTAGGTAGCTATGAAGCATTTTTAGTTTCGGTCATTTTAGCTGGAATTATCCAATTAGTTTTTGGTTTTTTCAAATTAGGAATTATTGCAAAGTATGTCCCAACATCCGTGATTAAAGGAATGTTAGCGGCAATCGGCATTACCTTAATACTGAAAGAAATCCCCCACTTATTGGGTTACGACAAAGACTTTTTTGGTGATGAGTCTTTTTGGCAATTGGACGGACATAACACGTTTACGGAGTTAGCCTATTCCATGAATGCGTTCCAGGAAGGATCCGTGTTAATCGGGATTCTTTCCATTTTGAT
>JBILRU010000168.1:0-2938 GCA_044372485.1 Crocinitomicaceae bacterium | reverse complement strand
ATTCAATTAAACAGATTTTCATAAAATATCACCCAAAATGACTTACAAGGCATGCCTATTTGATTTAGATGGCGTATTAGTTGACACAGCAATTTATCATTTTCAAGCATGGAAAAACTTAGGCACCAAGTTTGGTTATGCGTTAACCGAAGAGCAAAATGAACAATTAAAAGGCGTATCACGCGTAGAGTCATTAAACCGAATTTTAGCTTGGGCGAATTATTCTGCCACAGAGGAACAAAAATCCGCCTGGTTACTAGATAAGAATGAAAATTACTTAGAATTGATTTCAAATATGAATCCAAGTGAAATCTTACCTGGCGTGTTGGATTTCTTACATCAAATCAAAGAAGCAGGTTTTAAAATAGCACTAGGTTCCGCCAGCAAGAATGCTGAAATTATTTTATCCAAAACTGGCTTAATCGACTGGTTCGATTTAATCATTGATGGAAATAAGGTCACTAAAAGTAAACCAGATCCTGAGGTATTCTTAAAAGGAGCTGCTGGTTTAGGTTTCTTACCAACAGAATGTATCGTTTTCGAAGATGCGCAAGCTGGTGTAGAAGCTGCCAAAGCTGGAAATATGCGTGCTATCGGAATAGGAGATGCTGACATGTTGAGTCAGGCCGACAAAGTTATCCCAAGTTTTGTAGGTATTCAAGCCTCTGAATTATTGCAATTTTAAGAAACACACTAGCACAGAATTTACAAAAAGAGACATTCGTTTAATTTTGTACAGATTACCTAATAACCCTGAGTTTACATGAAACAATATTTAAAACTCGATGAATGGAAAATCATCGAAGACAAATTTCATCCTGAGTTCAACGAAATAACCGAATCAATCTTTTCACTAGGAAATGGCCGCATGGGCCAGCGCGGTTCTTTTGAAGAAACTTACACAGGGAAAACACTTCAAGGTAATTACGTAGCCGGTGTCTATTATCCAGATAAAACACGTGTAGGCTGGTGGAAAAATGGGTACCCAGAATATTTTGCCAAAGTACTAAATGCGGCAAATTGGAATGGCCTAGAGATTAGCATCGACGGAGAAATAGTAGACTTACACACAAGTAAAATAAATTCCTTCTACCGTGAATTAAACATGAAAGAAGGTTTCATCCTACGTCAATGTGATGTGACATTACCTTCCGGAAAATCTATTTCCATTGAGTCCATTCGCTTAAATAGCATGGCTGATGATGAGTCTGGCGTCATTTCATATCAACTAATTCCACTTAATTTTTCAGCTAAAATTTCCGTCAAAGCATTCGTAGACGGTGATATTAAAAATAAGGATTCGAACTACGATGAGAAATTTTGGGATGAAGTAAAAGTAGGTTCGCGTGAAAATACTTCTTTCGTTTGGTCCAAAACAAAGAAAACAGGTTTTGAAGTATTTACAGGCCAAAAGATTGAATTAGCTGTTAATGGACAAAAACAGTCAATTCCTTCGCATGATGAAACAAAAGAAAAGTACAGTTCCTTAACTTATCTAGTACCCACAGCTCAAGGTGAAAAATTGAGTATCACCAAATTTGCTGTCAACTTAAGTTCAGAAAATCACCCAGCCACAACCTTAGAAACTCGAGGAATTGACTACTTAAACCGTATTTGCACAAAGGGATTCGATACCATGAAAAAAGAACAAGCTGAAGCTTGGGAAGCGAAGTGGGCGATTAATGATGTGGTGATTAAAGGGGACGTGTCGGCCCAACAAGGCATTCGTTTTAACATATTTCAATTAAATCAAACGTATACGGGTGCAGATGATCGCTTAAATATTGGACCAAAAGGTTTTACCGGTGAAAAGTACGGAGGATCTACATATTGGGATACGGAAGCCTATTGTATTCCATTCTATTTAGCAACGGCACCTCAAAATGTTTCCAAAAATCTATTAATCTACCGTTGGAAACAATTAGATCGCGCCATCGAAAACGCAGGAAAACTTGGTTTTAATCAAGGTGCCGCCTTATATCCGATGGTTACAATGAACGGAGAGGAGTGCCATAATGAGTGGGAAATCACCTTTGAAGAAATTCACCGTAATGGGGCTATCGCTTATGCAATCAAAGATTATGTAGATTATACCAACGACCGAAAGCATTTAGTTGACTATGGTTGGGAAGTATTAATCGGTATTTCACGTTTTTGGGCGCAGCGCGTGAACTGGTCAGAGAACCAACAAAAATATGTGATGCTAGGCGTCACGGGGCCTAATGAGTATGAGAACAACGTAAATAACAACTGGTACACGAATTATTTCGCTGTTTGGTGCTTGAAATATACGTTGGCTGTGTTGAAGGAAATCAAATCAAATTACACAGAAATTGCTCAAGAGAAACTAGCAAAAACGAATTTCCAGGACGAGGAGATTACCAAATTTGAACATATCATTCAAAACATGTACTTCCCACGGGATGAACAAAAAGGCATATTTTTACAACAAGATGGATTCTTGGATAAGGTAATTGCCTCTGTTGATTCCATTCCAGCAGGTCAAAGACCGATCAACCAAAACTGGTCGTGGGATCGCATTCTACGTTCTTGCTATATTAAGCAAGCTGATGTATTGCAAGGCATGTATTTCTTTGAAACTGATTTCAGCAAAGAAGAAATTGAGCGTAATTACAATTTCTATGAACCTTTAACTGTTCATGAATCATCATTGAGTCCATGTGTGCACAATATTCTAGCTGCAAAATTGGGAAAAGAAGACAAATCATATGAATTCTATACGCGAGCTGCGCGTTTAGATTTAGATGATTACAACAATGATACTGAGGATGGTTGCCACATTACCAGCATGGCAGGTACCTGGATGTCCATTGTTAAAGGATTTGGTGGCATGATGCTCGTGAATGAACAGTTAAGTTTCAATCCATTCCTTCCAAGTCAATGGGAAGAATATGCATTTAAGATCAATTTTAGATCA
>JBILRU010000054.1:0-14911 GCA_044372485.1 Crocinitomicaceae bacterium | reverse complement strand
AGAGAGAAGGATGGAAATTGCGGTACCAATAAATGCCGGGATTGTTAAAGGCATTTCAGGCATAAAGATGACATATTTATCCGTAAGGAAAAGAACCGTTAATGATACAATGAGTATATATAATAAATCGAATTTAATTTTATTCAGAATATAATACAAGGGTATTTTGGGTTTGTTAAGTAGCATTGAATACAATTTAATTTCGAGACAAAAATAGTAATAATATTTAAAAAGATAGTAATGCTATTAATTTAAATAGTAAGAAATTTTTTTTGTATATTTGGGTATTCGTTTATTAATCACTAATTCACTACGTTTGAAATTACCCTTAAAAATTACAATGAACGAAGCGTTGTTTCTTCGCAATCCTGAAAGTTCAGAACTTGGAAAAAAAATCATTAAGCACAGTATTGAATTGATTGATAAGTCAGGTTTTGAGTCATTTACTTTTAAGAAATTGGCTGAAGAGATCCACTCCACTGAAGCAGGAATTTATCGTTACTTTGAAAACAAACATAAAATCCTTCTGTATCTGACTGCTTGGTATTGGTCATGGTTGGAATTTCAGATAAGTTATCATACAAATAATATGATTAACCCAAACATGCAATTAGAAAAGGTCATTGAGCTATTAACCTCGCCAATCGAAGATGACGAAAAAACGGAGTATGTGAATGAGCGGTTATTGCATCAAATTATTATTTCTGAAGGATCAAAGTCTTATCTTACAAAGCATGTTGGTTTGGATAATCAACAGCAATTTTTTAAATCGTACAAGGACTTGTGTGCAGCTATTGGTCAAATAATTTCTGCTTGTCATCCAGTTTATAAATACCCAAAATCATTAGCTTCCACATTAATATAGATGGCTCATTTTCAGAGTTTCTTCATGAATAATTTACCTTCATTGACTGATTTCAGTTCCACGAAAAAAAATAGTGACATTTCTTCCTTTTTGAAGGATTTAGTTCATCGATGTTTAAGGTGAATGGTTGATTTTAAATTACCTTATTCTTCATACAGCTAAGGTAATTCACTTCCAATCCACTCGAATGCGTTCTCGCTGATAGTCTTTGGTGTTTTTTTCATCCATCATGAAGAAAAGAAGGTACAAGGGTTGCTTCACTTGCGAAAGGACAAGCGTTTGTGTGTCACTGTTGTTATTTTCAGAAATAAATAGACTTGATATCGTTTTCGTTGCAATTACGCGTCCTTTTTCCACTTTCGGATTTGGGTCAAAGCGATGCCACGTATCGACCTTTGGATTGTAAAACCAATAGAAGTATCCATCTTTGGAAACAATCATGTCCTGATCCTTATTGAATTCCGGTTCAACCGCAATTTTCCATTGGATGAGGTCCGTTTCCGGCAAGGATTGATTCAGTGGAATTCGGAACAGCGAATCACTCAGTGAACAGGAACCATACACACCATTTACCTTCAACAATTCGACTTGGATTTGAAACGGTTTTTTCGCTAACAGAACTTTTTCATGGAGGAGAGGAATCTCTATTCCATCTTGAAGAAAATGAATGTTGTAATCCTGCGCAAACGAAAAATGCGAAACAAAAAGTACGCAGAGAAAAACGAGTAAAGATTTCATGCCTTAAAATTAGTAATCCGCGCGAATGACAATGGACTTATTTTCGTTTAAAAATACGGAACAAGATTCAAACGAAGGAGCGCTTAACATGGGCCTTAAATTGTTGGAGAATGCAAATCGTTCCGTTGGAATCCCAAAGAAATTCTTGTCACATTGATTGTTGTTGTTTTCATCGAGGTAGATGCAAACCGCGTATTTTCCTTTTGGCAGGTTATGGAAAGTAACCGTTTCCTCCGCAGCATCGACTTTCACACGCAGCATGCGATACGTGCCCCCAATTTTCGTGAACTTTTCCGCATCCCGAAAGAGTCCAAATTCGACCATTCCTTTTTTTACCGCAATTCCAGAAACTTTGACTGTTAGATTGTAGGTGGAGGCTTGGGCGAGAGAGTGGAAAGATATGAAGAGACTGATACAGGTGGAAAGCAGGGTTTTCATTAAAGTGTGTTTTTCGAAGAGAATGAAAGTACGAAGATTTGTTTGGATAGAAAAAATGGGCAATAAAATCTTGATTAGGACCTTCAGGCGATGATTAAATTCACCATAAATTTAGGGGACACGGATTATTGTTCAGGTCAAAAATTTCTTCCAATTTTCAGTGATCCCCATGGTGTCGCATTAGAACGATCTCCTGTAATAGCAAACATCGCACCTTCAATGGAAAGATGAAATCCATTTTTAGTCATTAATTGAACTCCAACAGGAATGTAAAAAGTCATGAATTTTCCCCATCCACCGGAACTTCCTCCAATTCCTACCTGAATATCAGGCAGCGTCATATATCCTAAATTGATTCCCGTATAGGGAGCTAATAAATTCTTTTTATCCTGTTTGCTTGCAAAAAAATGAATACCGCCATATGCTCCAACTAAGCCTAAACCTGCTTCTAAATTTATTCTTTCATTTATGAAATGATTCATGGAAAAAGATAAAAAGGGAGTCGGTCCTAAAATTCGAAAACAATAGCCAGTTTTATAGTCCCCTCTTGGATTGAGCATTGACATGTTTTCTTGCCCCAGAACGATCTGTAAATATAGAAATGAAACTGTTAACAATACATACTTCTTCATTGATCAAAAATAAAAAAAAATAAAATCACCACTTTTTCATTGTAAAAAAAACTGACTGTATCATCGGAGCTCGGGATCTTAGGGTTTACGCTCTAACCTCCTTCGCCGCGACGAAGCGGCGGATGAGCTATCTCAAAATAAAAGGCATAAAAAAAACCTTGACAGAATCGTCAAGGTTTTTTGTAGCGTTTTATCCTGATAGTCGGAGACTCATCAGGGAGACCGAGAGTTGAATGCTGACGCAATGGTCAGCATTCTGACAGCTTTTGCAAAAACAAAAGCTCGTCAGAGCTCGGGATACCTTGATTGTATTTCAAAATAAATTCTATTGTTCTTTTTATAGATAAATTCTTAAGTTTTTTCTCTAAGATCAAAGCATCCGATCTTGAGGGCTTTTCCGAGGTCCAAATTAATTTCCAAGGTACACCAGCCCGCGTTGCCTTTTCATATCTATGATTATGTCGGTATAAGCGATCAGTTAAATTTGACGTCTGCCCTTTGTAAAAGGAATTTATTTTTTCTGAATAAAGAATATATACTTGAAACTTCATAAATATAAAACGAACGAATTATTGAAGTATTTATTGTTTTATATTGATTCCTATTAGATTTTTCAGTTGTACCAATAATCTCCTTCCAACCCTAGGGTTATGAAGGCTACGCTCTAACCTCCGCCACGGCGGATGAGCTATAAAAAAAAGGATTAAAAAATTGCCCAAACAATTTATCTGGGCTTCTGTAGCGTTTATTCTGATAGTCGCAGACGGATCAGCGAGACCGAGAGTTGAATGCTGACACAATGGTCAGCATTCTGACAGCTTTTGCAAAACAAAAGCTCGTCAGAGCTCGGGACCTTAGGGTTATGAATCCTACGCTCTAACCCCCTTCGCCGCGACGAAGCGGCGGATAAGCTATCTCAAAAAAAAAGGCATAAAAAAACCTTGACAGAATCGTCAAGGTTTTTTGTAGCGAGACCGAGAGTTGAACTCGGGACCTTAGGGTTATGAATCCTACGCTCTAACCAACTGAGCTATCTCGCCGGAGGGTGCAAATATAAAGAGAAATTTAAAATCTGCGCAAATTCACGCTGAATTTATTTCTAGTTCAATTTTATTAATTCCTGCTGAATAAATGCTGCTAAGGATTTCAGTCGCTCCGAGGAGAAATCAAATGGAACGTGAGCCGTTTCATAGATTTCCGGAATGGACTTCGTGTATCCGAGTTTCAAGGCTTCTTGATATGCTGTTAATCCGGACTCGAAATCTGTTAAACTGTTCATCCACACGCCTAAAGCACCCAATTGCGCAATGCCATACTCGATGTAGTAAAAAGGAACTTCGAATAAATGCAATTGTCGTTGCCAAGATGTGGCGATTTGATCTTCGTATCCAGTCCAATCGGTTAATCCTGTTCCAAAGTCTTTGGATAAGCTCGACCAATGTGCATGTCGTTCTGAAACGGTATGCGTTGGATGTTCATATACCCAATGCTGGAAAGCATCGATTTGTGCAATCCATGGCAGGACTTTCAACACTCCTTCTAACTGTTCGCGTTTCGCGCGGTTTAACTCGTCTGCGTTGGCATAGAAATGTCCCCATTCTTTCATGGAAAGTAACTCCATGGACATCGATGCTAATTCTGCTACTTCGGATGGTAGATTCTTAAATCCAGTCAGGGACAAGTCTCGACTTAAAAACGAATGAACGGCATGTCCAGCTTCGTGAACCATTGTCACTAAATCGCGCTGAGCTCCAACGGCATTCATGAAGATAAACGGAACACCAATTTCATACAGAGGATAATTGTATCCGCCTGGCGCTTTTCCTGCTTTGGAGTCTAGGTCCAAGTGACCCATTTCTTCCATGGTTTTCAAGCAGTCAGCAAAATATGGATTCAAGTTGCCTAACATCTGGATGCATCCATCTAGCATCTCTTTGCCCGTTTCAAACGGTTTTAATGGCGCTTTTCCTTCTGGATCGACTTCTGTATTCCACGGTTTGAATTTTAATTCCTCGGTAAGGGCCAATTTTTTCGCTTGAATGTCTTTCACAAGCGGAACAATGTGTGTTTTAATGGCGTGATGGAACGCAAAACAATCTTCTTTCGAGTAATCAAAGCGTCCGAGTGCTTGAAATTTATAATCTCGGAAATTGTCAAATCCAGCGTTCAGGGCTAATGCATGTCGTTTCGTTACTAATTGCGTATACAATTCATCCAAGGAGTCTGTATCGACGCGACGTCGCTCCACCATTTTATTAAACACCGTTTGACGAACCACTTCATCTTGCTCTTTCAATAATTGACTTGCTTTCTGCATGGTCATTGTTTCTCCAAGGTAGTCAATGGACTGTGCCGCACTCATTGCTCCATATTTTTGAGCCAATTCGTTCAGTTCTGCTTCAATGGATATGTTTTTCTCCTGAAACAAATTCACTTGCGTTTCAATGCTTCTGAAGTAAATCTGATGCGCGGAATCTTTGTAGTCGTGACGGAAAGGGGAGTCCATGAATTTTCGATTCAAGGCATCGTCTAAGGGAGCTAATTCCGGTTGAATTTTCGTCACAAAAAACGTGTAGGCAGAAGCGAGTTCTTCGTTGTTTGTTTCGATGGACATGCGAATATAGCGCCAAGCGAGATCTTCCTCGAGCACGGCATCTAATTCACTACGGTCCAATAACCATTGATGAAATTTTTCTTTGTTGTCGATTTCTCTTGCGAGTAAATCATCGAAATAGGATTTCAAATCTTCCCAAGATTGAATTTTCAGTTCTTCGCTTATAAAGTTTCGTTTGTTTTTTTCGATAATCATGTGCACGTATTTTTAGGACAAAAAAATTCACCTGACGATTGGACAGGTGAATTATTATAAATGTATTTAATTTTATTTCCCGCGGGAACTACCCGTTTTAACTGGCGCTGCCTTTTTGATGTTTGCTGGTTTCGCTGCTTTTGCTGGACCGGCTGTTGCTGCTGCTTTTTTCTTTGCAGGTTCTGCTTTCGCTTTTGCTTCTTTCACAGGTGTTTCTGCTCCTTCTGCCCCTTCCGCTGTCGCCTCGAATAATCCAGCTTGTTTGATTAAATGAAACCATTGGAAAATTTTACGCACATCAGATGGATACACGCGTTCTTTGTCCCAGTTTGGTAAGAACGCCTCCAATGATTTCTCAAGAACCTTCATGTCTTCTTTGTTAGAAGGACAATCGTCGGTAAATGTTTCGTTCATTTTTGACAACACTTCCGTCAATTTCACATCTTCTTCGTACGTGAAAATACTAATGTCCTCTAACGTAGAGATTTTCTCGGTAGCGTAAGCTGGAAAACGTTTTTTGTCAATCATGGATTCAACAATCACGCTGTTTTTTCCTTGTGCGATTACTTTAAATAGTCCGGGTCTACCAGAGATGGAAATGATACCTGTCAGATTCATGTGTTCGTTTTAATTTGGGTCAAAAATAGGAAATTTAGTCTATGTAAACGTTGCTTTTTTATTTCATGTTGTGTTATGAACGAAATAAGTTGATAATAAGTGAGTTTCAATCGTAAATATTAACCTTCTGATGCACGATTATTTGACTGCTCGTTTTTATTAGAAGTGTATAGACAACTTCAGCTAAATCACCTTAGATCAATCAAAGCAGGATTCCGTGGATAACTAAAGTGATGTGCTTAAAAACTAAAGGATGTAAAATAGTAAGTCAAGATACGATGATAAGACACACAAAGCATGTCAATTTTTGTTTTGCTATCTACAAACAGTAATCCACGAAAACAGGTCGCTTGCGTTTCATAAAACGCTATGATTTAAGTTGTTTAATGGTTTTTTAACATTAAGAATCA
Organism: Crocinitomicaceae bacterium; assembly: GCA_044372485.1. Lineage (GTDB taxonomy): Bacteria > Bacteroidota > Bacteroidia > Flavobacteriales_D > Crocinitomicaceae > UBA952. Next base: position 8,401 of record JBILRU010000054.1, on the reverse strand, counting down.
ACTTATTAACAACTTATCCCTTTATTATGTGTATCTTTGCACCCAAATTTAAAATAACAAGATGACATTTGAAGAGCTCGGATTGAGGAGTGAGGTGCTGAAGTCGTTAACAGAATTGGGTTTTGAAGCACCGACCCCCATCCAAGAAAAAGCAATCCCCTACCTGATGCAGGAAGATTGCGACTTTGTCGGCCTAGCGCAGACAGGAACAGGAAAGACAGCGGCATTCGGCTTGCCGTTAATTAATAACATCGATACAAAAGCCAGACTTCCACAAGGTTTGATCATTTGTCCAACACGCGAACTCTGTTTGCAGATCACAAAGGACTTAAATGTTTTCGCTAAATACCTTGACTGTAGCATTACAGCGGTATATGGAGGTACAGATATCAGAAAACAAATCACGGACATTAAAAAAGGGACATCCATTATTGTGGCTACTCCTGGACGTCTTGTTGATTTAATGAATCGTAAAGTCATCCAACTATCTCAAGTGCGTTATGTCGTTCTAGATGAGGCAGATGAAATGCTGAACATGGGATTCAAAGAAGACATTGACGCGGTATTGGAAACAACACCAGTCGATAAAAATGTTTGGTTGTTTTCAGCAACAATGCCAACGGAAGTTGCGCGTATTGCGAAAACATACATGCATGATCCATTAGAGGTTTCTATTGGACACAAAAATCAAAGTAACGAAAACATCGACCACATCTATTACATGGTGAAGGAACGTGATCGTTACGAAGCTGTAAAACGCTTAATCGATTTTAATCCAAGTATTTATGGATTAATTTTCTGTCGCACGAAAAATGAAACAGCAACCGTTGCTGAGAAATTAGGTCGCGAGGGATACAACGCAGAACCTTTACACGGAGATTTAACGCAAGCAATGCGTGACCGTGTGATGGAACGTTTTCGTTCGAAAGAATTGCAAATTCTTGTTGCTACAGATGTTGCAGCACGTGGACTAGACATTAATAACATTACACACGTTATTAACTATAATTTACCTGATGATATCGAGAACTATACGCACAGAAGTGGACGTACAGCTCGCGCAGGTAAAAAAGGTGAGTCATTGGTGTTAATCAATGGACGTGAAATAGGCAAGATTAAAGCCATCGAACGTCAAATGCGCACCACGTTTACCGTAGGTGAAATTCCAAACGCAGAGGAAATTTGTGAGATTCAATTGATGAAATTGATCAACAAAACCATTGAAACAGAAGTAAAAGAAGATGACATTGCGAAATTTATGCCGCAAATCCTTGAAGCATTCGAAAGTTTGTCGAAAGAAGACATCATCAAGCGTTTTGTTTCTACTGAGTTTAACCGTTTCATTAATTATTACGATCGCGCTGGAGATTTAAATGCTGCAGCAAGAGATGACCGTAGTGGCGAACGCAACAAAGGTGGAAAATCTGATCGCTCACGTGACGAAGGAAAAACACGTTTCTTTGTAAACCTCGGAAAACGCGATGGATTGAATCCAGGTGCCTTGTTAAGAGTTGTTTGTGATGCAACAGGTTTGAATTCTCAAGCAGTTGGACGCATTGACTTATTGACATCTTACTCATTCTTTGAGGCAGACCAAGAACATACAGAGAAAATCTTGAAAAATGTGAATGGTACAGATTTCGAAGGTCACCAAGTAAACGTAGAAGTAACTGCACAAAAAGAAGGTGGGTCAGATCGCAGCGAAGGCGGTCGTGGTCGCGGACGTTTTGGAGGTGATTCTCGCTCAGGTGGCGGAGGATTCTCTGGTCGCTCAGGTGGATCAGGTGGCGGAGGCTACGCTGGACGTTCTGGTGGATCAGGTGGCGGAGGTTACGCTGGACGCTCAGGCGGTTCAGGTGGCGGAGGTTACGCAGGTCGTTCTGGTGGATCAGGTGGCGGCGGTTACGCTGGTCGCTCTGGTGGATCAGGTGGCGGTGGTTATGCTGGTCGCTCTGAAGGAGGAAGTACAGGTGGATCTAGCCGCAGTGGTGGATTCGGTAAAAGCGAAGGCGGAGATCGTCCACGCGGAGAAAGAAAATCGTTCGGTGGAGACCGCAAACGTTCATAATTAAAAACTCAATTAAGTAGCTACAAAATATCATAATAGTATTATGGAAATTAGAAATATAGCCATCATTGCCCACGTTGACCACGGTAAAACGACGTTGGTAGATAAAATCATTGAAGCAGGAACAATGATCAACGAACGTGATCGTCCAACAGGTGACTTGATCATGGATAATAACGACTTAGAGCGCGAGCGTGGAATCACCATCGTTTCTAAAAACGTTTCTGTTACGTACAAAGGCACGAAGATTAATATCATTGATACCCCAGGTCACGCCGACTTTGGAGGTGAAGTGGAACGTGTATTGAACATGGCGGATGGAGTGTGTATTTTGGTGGATGCCTTTGAAGGTCCAATGCCACAAACACGTTTCGTATTGCAAAAAGCACTTTCTTTGGGATTGAAACCGTTGTTGGTCATCAACAAGGTGGACAAAGAAAACTGTACACCAGAAGAAGTACACGAAAAAGTTTTCGACTTAATGTTCGAATTAGATGCTAACGAAGATCAATTAGATTTCCCGACCATTTATGGTTCAGCGAAAAATGGTTGGATGTCGGAAGATTGGAAAACTCCAACGACCAGCATTACTCCTTTGTTAGATTGCATTTTGAACTATTTCCCGCCTCGTAAAATTGAAGAAGGAAATACGCAAATGTTGGTTACTTCTTTGGACTTCTCATCTTACGTTGGTCGTATTGCGATTGGACGTTTGTCGAGAGGTGTGATGAAAGAAAATCAACCAATCATCTTGGCGAAATCTGACGGACGTTTGGAAAAACACAGAATCAAAGAAGTGTTTGTTTTTGAAGGAATTGAGCGCATGAAAGTTGCGGAAGTTCAAGCAGGAGATCTTTGTGCTGTAACAGGTATCGAAGGATTCGAAATTGGAGATTCTATTTGTGATGCTGAAAATCCAGAACCTCTTCCAACCATCAAAATGGATGAGCCTACGATGAGTATGTTGTTCTCCATTAACGATTCACCATTCTTCGGTAAGGAAGGGAAGTTTGTGACATCTCGTCACATTTCTGACCGTTTGCAAAAAGAATTGGAGAAAAATTTAGCGATGCGTGTGCATGACACTGACAAAGCGGATAAATTCATGGTATTCGGACGTGGTGTATTGCACTTGTCTGTTTTGATTGAAACAATGCGCAGAGAAGGGTATGAATTACAAGTTGGACAGCCACAAGTAATCATCAAAGAGATTGATGGTGTAAAATGTGAGCCAATTGAAGAGTTAACAATCGATTTACCTGAAGTACATAGTGGAACAGCTGTTGAAGCAGTGACACGTCGAAAAGGTGAAATGAAAAATATGGTTCCTAAAGGTGAGCGTATGACGGTTACTTTTGAAATTCCTTCTCGTGGAATCATCGGCTTACGTAATTACTTATTGACACAAACGGCTGGTGAAGCAATCATGAATCACCGTTTCTTGGATTACCAACCGTACAAAGGTGAGATTCCAGGTCGTCAAAATGGATCATTGATTTCTTTGGAACAAGGTACATCCATTCCATTCTCTTTAAATAATCTTCAAGAACGTGGTAAATTCTTTATCGCGCCAAATGAGAATATTTACGAAGGACAAGTAATCGGAGAAAATTCTCGTGCAGGTGACTTGTGTGTGAATGTAACGAAAACAAAGAAACTGACGAACATGCGTGCATCAGGTTCTGATGACAAAGTTCGTTTGGCTCCACCGAAAGTATTTAGTTTGGAAGAGTGTTTAGAATACATTCAATCTGATGAATACGTTGAGGTTACACCTAAGAACTTACGTATCCGTAAAATCTTTTTGAAAGAAGGAGATCGTAAACGTGGCGGAAAAGCGTAATAAATCGTAAGTTTATACGTTATCTATTACGATGCGAAAACTGATTTTTATGTTTCTTATATTGTCTTGCGTTGGAAGCTTTACAGCCCAGCGCAAGACTTTTTTTTCTAAATCAGAATTTGGTTTGAATGTGGGACAGATGTATTACATCGGGGACCTCAATCAATTTAAACCATTTTATCAAAGCAATTGGTCTGGTGGACTCATGTACCGCTACAATTTACAACCAAGAATTACCCTGCGCTTTAATTACCTTTATGGAAAAGTGGAGGCGTACGATAAAGAAAGTTCCAATCCTCTGTTTATCAATAGAAACCTAGAATTTCGCTCGGTAATTCACGAAGTCGCTGGTGGACTAGAATTCCATTATGTGCCGTTTACCTTTGGAAAAGGAAATAAAAATGCAGGTACCGTTTATTTGTTAGCTCAACTTGGTGGATTTTACATGAATCCAAAGGCGATGTACAAAGATTCATTAGTTGCCTTACAGCCGATGTCCACCGAAGGACAAGGAACATCGATTGCAAATAGAAAACCATACAGAAATTACCAATTATGCGTTCCACTCGGGATGGGCGTGAAATTCGCTATCGGAAATAAATTGACCGTTAATTTTGATTTGGCTATTCGTAAAACATTCACAGATTATTTGGATGATGTTGGTTCGGCTACTTATGCGAATGCTAAGGTCATTGATAAGGAAGTGTCACAAATGGCTGCTGATTTGTCGAATCGGAGCTTAGATGGATCTAAATATGGTGTACGAGGTAATCCTTCCACAAAAGATTGGTACGTTTATTCTGGAATGACCATTGCCTTGCGACTTGGTCGAGAGAAAATCTGTTTTTACTGATCAACGAGGATCTTTCCAGATTAAGGTTTTCGTCGCATTCAAAATTCCTGGAACACAATTCCCATCACCCATCCCTGAGAATCCTCCATCTGGTGCACAAACTAAGTTACAGTCAGCATCATACAGTTCACTAAATTGATCACAACACGCAGCTGTAAAGTAATAGTAACTTACACCATTGTATACCCACAGCCATACTTCTTTTGGTGGATTTTCAACAGGTGCGTTTTGAATGTCCTGAATTTTATTTTCAATGCAATCAGGCACCGAAACTGCTAAATCAGGCTTTTCACAGGCAGTCAATAGGCAGCATAAAAAGAGCGGTAATACCAGGAATTGTTTCATCACATTTAGTTTATTTGTGGCATTCACAGCTTTCACATTCAGCCTCTGACTGAAATCCAATCGGGCTACAACCGCTATAACCTTTGTATTCACAATTATCTGTTTCTGGGTTGTATACCCAACTTTCCCAGTATGCTTGACATGTTGTTCCGTCAGGAGCTTGTTCCAAACATGCAGCTTCTTGATTCTTTAGACACTCACGTTTACATGAAGTAAAGGTGATTAGTAAAACTCCGATGATTAAATAACGTTTCATCTCTTTTTAATTTAAATAAAATCCGTTTGATTTAAATTGATGGTATACGTAAAAACATCTTTCCAACCTTTCCAATGTGCGTAATCACCAATGGTTTCATTGTGCCAGATGTAGGAGAATTGCCCTCCGTTTTGACATACCTCTTGATATAATGTCTTGATTTTCTTCTTTGCATCTTCTGGACTCAGTTTCAAATATTCGTGTAAAGTTCCATCCATGTACGTAAACGGATGAACACGCAAAGAAGTGGTGTCGTTTGAGTGTAAATCAAACCAATCGAATACACGTGCGGTTCCAGCTCTGAATCCTGCAATATCTGCATATCCCATGGAAAAATCATCAGTGATTCCTTGTCGAATTGCGTACTGATAGGTCTTAGGTAAATCTAACATCAGGAAATGCTGTCTATTTCGAGTAACGGGCATTTCTATGATGTCGCGCAGTCGTTCGATTTCAACTCCAAGTTGTGCTTCGTTTTCATTGGATGCAAAACTCGCATGAATACCAATTTCTGTCACGTGATTCATGCGTTGAATGAGCGCTCGTTGAACGGGGTGGAAATGTGGAAGGTTCTTATCGTATTGTCCGTAATCACCCAGCAACCAAAAAACATGAATTTTTTGACCCATTTGAGCAATAGACTGCATGAAGTCAAAGGTGTAGTAGGGATCTTTCATTTCTCCTGCGAGTACTTTTTTTCGGTCTGAAATACGTCGTTGACGTTTCAAGTAATGATCCTTTAACGTTCCTAATTGCGTGCGGAAAAAGTTCTTGTGTTGAAACGCAAAGGCATTGTCTATGTCGAACGTAGGAATACTTTCAATTCGTTCTAGTTTTGGATGCCATTTTAGTCCAAGGACATTTTTTAAATAATGACAAAAGTCGTTTGCCCATCGGTCACACATGACTTTTTCATGCCAGCCAAAATAGAACAATATGCTTTTCTTTCCTTGAAAACGTCCGAAAGTATCTTTGTCTTCGGAGGTATATTCTTCCATTCTGGAAAGGATGTAAAACACACTTGCCAAGGGATCAGTAATTCCATCAAAAGTCAAACATTCTTCATGGTGAAAAGATCCTTTGTTCAGTTGATATGTTCTGATTTCATCCTCGAACAATAGAGAACTCGGAATGAGTTGTGGTATGTTTTCAAAATGACGCTCAGAATAATTTAATTTCATTCCTTCTTGACTTTCAAATTGAATGAAATCATTACATAATTCGAAGGCAATTCCTCGAACGGCTAACATAAAGTTCAAGGTGTATTGTAAACGAGTCGATATTTGATCAACGTAAATGGTTAGCATAATAACTCCTCCATAATTTTTTGACAAATGAACGATGCAGCTTCTCCATCACCGAACAAATCTGGATATGTGAAGTCTGTTTTTCCGAGCATTTCTCTGGTGCTGCGAACAATTAATTCTTGGTCTGATCCTGCCAAGTGCGCATTACCATTTTCCACGATTTCAATCCATTCGGTCTGTTCTCTTAAAATAACGCATGGTTTTTTGAAGAAAAACGCTTCTTTTTGAAGTCCACCGCTGTCGGTAACGATGATTCGAGCATTCTTTTCTAAGGCAATGATGTCTAGAAATCCGGCCGGTGGAATGATTTTAAATCCATTGGAATCAGACATCTGAGCCTGCAGTTCAGGGCTTAACAATTCTTCCATTTTCTTTTTTGTCCGTGGATGCAGAGGCAAAATGATGTCTAAATTGAATTCTTTCTGAATCTGAAGCAAAGCACTAAAAATGGCGTGGAGGTTTTCCGCATTATCCGTGTTCGTGTCCCGATGGATTGTACACAGAACATAGTTATTTTTCAATAAGTTGTTCTCGGCCAAAACGGTAGATTTCTCCTCGGATAGTTCAGAGAAAAACAAGCTGTTATCGTACATGACGTCTCCACAATGATAAATGTTTGGACGGTCAATGTGTGCTTTTTTAGTTGGAATCAAGTCAAATCCTTCGTTCTTTAAATTGTCCATTCCCGCTTTCGTCGGAGAAAAAAGCAAGGAACTCATGTGGTCACAAGCAATGCGGTTCAATTCTTCTGGCATGGACTTGTTAAAACTTCGGAGTCCGGCTTCTACGTGAATCACGGGGATGTGAATTTTCGCTGCGGCTAACGCTGCGGCAAGGGTTGAATTCGTGTCTCCGTAAACTAACACAGCATCAGGTTTCTCTGTTTGAAATAAGGATTCAAGTCCTTCCATCATTTTTGCTGTCATTGCGCCATGTGAACCGCTTCCAACATTTAAGTTGAACGCTGGTTTCGGTATGCCCAGTTCGTTGAAAAACACTTCGGACATGTTTTCGTCGTAGTGTTGTCCTGTATGGACAATAAACTCCTCCAATTGATCGGAGTAATGACTTGAAATAGCGCGGCTTATCGCGGCAGCTTTAATTATTTGGGGACGTGCCCCGATAACGGTAATGATTTTTTTTATTGGCATATTCAAAGAAGGCCTTCATCGGCGAAGCTAAAATAACCATTATCTGTGAAAATCAGGTGGTCAATTAGTTGCATGTCGATGAGTTTAGCAAAATCTCGCATTTTATTGGTGAGTTTTCGGTCGGCTTCACTTGGTCCAACATGTCCACTGGGATGGTTGTGACTTAAGATAAATCCAGTTGCTTGACACGCAAGTGCATAATGAAAAAGAAGCTTCCCATCGACAACGGTACTTGTCATTCCACCAATTGAAAGTTGTTTCGTTTCAATGATTTCGTTGGCAAAATTGAGGTAAACGACGTAGAATTCTTCGTGGGGAAGTCCGGAAAAATGTTGTTTTAAATGATCATAAATCATTTTTGAGTTCCTTACTTTAGTTTTAGCCGGAATAACGGAAGCAGCTTTTCTGTTGCCGATTTCTAAGGCGGAAATGATGTTAATGGCTTTTGCGGGACCTAATCCTTTGATTTTCATTAATTCGATGGCAGACATTTTACTGATTTTATGCCAGTCGTTTTGTCCGTGTTCCAATACATCCTGTGCTAAATCCAATGCACTTTTATTACGGTAACCTGTCCC
>JBILRU010000021.1:0-23647 GCA_044372485.1 Crocinitomicaceae bacterium | reverse complement strand
CGCTAGTAATTCCGCATCTGATAAACTTGACTTACCTTTTAATAGCAGTTTTTCTCTCGGGCGGTCGTCCTCCGCCCACATTTTGATGGATGGCTTCGGAAGTTGATAGGGTGGATTCTTCATGAGATAAAGTTTAGCTTCTACCATAACTTTAATTCATCGAAATTATTGTTGAAATGAAATGAATTTCGGAGTTGTTTGTACATTTGTTTATGTCAAAGAAAGAAAAGAGCCGTGTTAATGTTGTTTATTCAACGAATCCAGATTTTCAATTTCAACATGATGAGGACGAAGAACAAGATACACTTCCGAATAACCAACAGCGTTTATACGTTTCCATCGACCGCAAACAGCGCGCCGGGAAAGAAGTGACCTTAATCGAAGGATTCACAGGGACAGAAGACGACCTGAAAGATCTCGGGAAGTTATTGAAAAGTAAATGTGGGGTAGGAGGTACCGTAAAGGACAACGAGATTTTGATTCAAGGGAATTTCAAGGACAAAATTTACGATTTACTCGTGAAGGAAGGTTATACGCAAACGAAGAAAAAGGGATAGTTTAATTCGACTGTCTCGCTGGTTCAATGTGAATCAACACATCGGCAATTGTTGGGATGCATTCCATTAAATGATCCTTTAATCGATGGGAGATTTCATGTCCGTCAAACACGCTGATATCTCCGGCTACTTCTACATGTAAATCAACAATGTAGACCATTCCTGTTTTACGCACCAAACATTTTTCCGTATCGATCACCCCCGGAACTTCTGTCGAATATTGTCGAATTTCATCAATCAGTTCATGGTGTAAGTGTTCATCCATGATTTCCCCAAGTGCAGGACGAAAGATTAAAAATGCGTTGTACACGATGAATACAGAAGCAACTAATGCAGCCCAATCATCTGCTTTTTCGAATCCTTCTCCGAAAATGAAGGTGAGTGAAATCCCAATAAACGCAATTCCTGAGGAAATAGCATCGCTGCGGTGATGCCAGGCATCGGCTTTCAGCGAAGATGAATTCGTTTCTTTCGCTTTTCGATTGACGTATTGATAGGAAAGCTCCTTGATAAATATGATTGCTCCCAACACATACAAGGTGAAAAAGGCAGGTTTTTCCTGTGGCTCACTTAAGTTTCGGATGCTTTCAACGGCAATGATGGTCGCAGAAATAAGTAGGAATCCAACCACGGCGAAGGTCACAAGTGCTTCCGCTTTTCCATGTCCGTATGGATGATCTTCATCCGCAGGTTTTGTCGAGTAATTTAAACCAAATAAAACGAGGAAACTGGCAAAGATGTCCGCAGTGGATTCAATGGCATCGGCAATCAATGCATCCGAATGTCCAAAAATTCCAGCAGTACCTTTTACTCCGGCCATGACTGAGTTCGTTATGATGCTCAGAATGGCTGTTTTTGTCGCTGTTTTTTTGATTTCGTTCACGGATGCAAGGTACAAAAAAAAACGCCCATGAAATTGGGCGTTTTTTATGAAAATGTTATGTATATCTTATCGTTTAATCACCTTCAAGCTTGAATTACCTCGCTTCGTTTGTACGTTCAATTGGTAAATCCCAACTGCTGCATTGGAAATAGAAATGTTTTCTGAATCCGTTCCGGTTCCGCTGGAAATGATTCTTCCCGACAAATCAACGAGTTGATAGTTAAAGTTACCCTCGCAAGAAATGGTGATAAACTCACTTGATGGATTCGGGAATACCTGCACATTCGTTGCATTATTGTCTGTTAAACCCTCGGTGCCAATAACGTTTATATTGTACGTTGTATTGGTAACGATTGGATCGTTCCAATCAAAAAATATGTAAGCAGTATTCTCAATTTCTGTCCCAACTGTAGCTGAGGCATTCTCTCTAATGCTATAAACCAAATGCCCGTGACTTTCTGGTTCATTCGTTGTACTATCTGCGAGCCAAATACTTGGGAATTCAAAACGTATCACTCCGTTGCCAAGATTGACAATTTCCATGTGATGTGTAGCTTCTACTCGTGTGAAAGTTGACCAATCTAAATCTGCATCTAAAGTATCGATGATGTAGATGTTCTGAGCCGGTGCGGTTCCTGTATTCTGGAAACGAATGGTGTATGTTAAGGTTTCTTGAGTTGCATAATCTAAGGAACTCACTGGGTCTCCAACTGTTTGAATGGTTGAGGCCGGACGAGCAACAACTTTGTCATTCGGATCATAACTATTTCCAACTAATTGAAGTAAACTTCCGGCATTGTTAACGGTTGAACAATCTGTTCCTGTTGTCGGTGCAATCGTAGAAGTAAAATAATGTGACGTTCCAGAAGTGAGTCCACTTGGTACGTTGAAGGTAATCACGTCGTAATTGCTGAAGAAGCTAGAGGCCGAATTCAAATTCCAAGTAATGGTATTTCCACTAACGATTCCTCCATTCGCAATAGTCGATGCATTGACAGTTACGCCTGCAGGGAAACTCATTGTCATTGTATAATTTCCTGCTGCTCCTGGGCCATAATTCCCCCAGTTAATCTTCACGTATGCCGTACTGTTTTGGTAATAACCAATCCAAGGTGTGACAGTTGTCCATAAGTCAGCACAAGTTGTCGTTGTTCCACCGCAGTTTATTGCGATGTAGCCGGTGCTAGTCGTACCTGCTGGACTTCCAATCAAGGTGATGACACCTACGGTTGGATTGTATCCGTTGTAGGTTAACCAAGATTGACTGATCGTCGCAAACACGTAAGTGCTTGTGCTGTACTGTCCACAGTAAATGAAATAACCTGTTGAGTCTGTGTAAACGGTTATGGAGCTGTTTGTAGCTGAATTGTTGTATAAAATGACTGGTGCGCCAGCCAAAGGTGCTTCATTTGGATTCATGACACCATTTCCGTTTGCATCACAGAAAACGAATCCGGAATAACACATGGTCGGTGTAACTGTTCCTCCACATTGAAGTGGGAAGTTGACGGTATTGATAGGTAAGCCACTATTACAAGGTGTTCCAGTAATGTAATTTAAATTGCTTCCATTGTTGTTTAAAATGGCATAACCATGTTGAGTCAACCAATTCGCATTCAAGCTGAGTAATACCGTGTCATTAATGATTCCAGGATAACTAATGTTGTAAAAACCATTTGCGTTCGAGTAAACGACTGTTCCGTTTACAGAAATCGGAGCATTTGCGATTGGTGTTTCACCATTATCCATCATTCCATTGTCATTTGCATCACAATATACTTGACCTGTGGCACAAAGCATCGTTGTTTGTGAGGCGCAATTTAAGGTGATAAGCGTCGTTGTTGTCCCGCTACCAACTGTTACAGATGGACTCGGAATAATGTTTCCAATAACATAGTTATTCGCTGCTAGCCAAGTTGGATCAATCGATAAGGTATACGTTCCCGCCCAAATATTATTCATCATGAACATATTATTTTGAGTGGTGTCCGTGTAAGAATCGATTCCATTCGTTAACATCACTGGAACAGGGGCGTTGATTTGAGAATCAATTGTTCCGTCGTTATTACAGTCTACTTGAATTAGGCAGTAAAAATATGCCGTACATGATCCAACAGTTAATAAAACAGAATCCAATGCATAGGTTTGATTCGCTTGATTGTATACAGTCGTGAGAATGCTATACGTTCCTGGTGTTGTATAAGTATGCGTAATCGCTGGACTCATGTTGATGTTTGTCCCACTTGTACCTGTTCCACCGTTTGATGTTGTTGTTACTCCATCACCCCAATTGACTTGAGAAACAAATTGAAATCCGCTAAAATTATTTCCAGTAATCACGTAAGGAATCGTTGCCGTTCCAGCTGAACTTGTACTTGGGGTTAAAGCGGAAAAACTCATGTTTGCGGTCAATCCACAGATCGTGGTCGGCATCGTAGTTGGAGTTGTAAGTCCATTTATTGCGAATCCAATTACCTGGGTGTGAAAGGATAATACATTTGCCAAAAACAACACGGTTAAGGCAATACTTTTGATGTATATTTTTTTCATATGGAATGATTTATAGTCCAATGACGTGCTGATTCCATTATGGTTGCGCAGAAACGTTGATTATTGTTTATTTTTGTTCCATAAAATAAACCATGAATCCAACGATAGACAGACTTAGACTAGCGCAATTTGGGAACCTTGAGGTTCTTGCCAAACAAGTCGTTGAAGGATTTATTACCGGTCTGCACAAAAGTCCCTTTCACGGTTTCTCCGTTGAATTTGCAGAACATCGTTTATATAATCCCGGTGAGTCTACGCGAAACATAGACTGGAGACTTTATGGACGCACGGAAAAAATGTTTACTAAAAAGTTCGAGGAAGAAACCAATCTGCGTTGTCAAATTGTGATCGATGGCTCTAGTTCGATGTTCTTTCCAAAAGGTGGACTAACGAAATTTGAATTTTCCGTTTACGCTGCTGCAAGTTTGATTGAGTTGTTGAAACGGCAACGCGATGCAGTGGGATTGTCGGTTTTTTCAGATAAATTGGACATCCATACTTCAGCGAAATCATCTTTAACACACCATCGTTTTTTGTACAGCGAGTTAGAGAAACGCATGAAGGACTACGAAGAAAAGAGTCGTTCAGGAACGGATGCCATTCAAGCCTTACACGATATATCTGAGTTGACGCATCAGCGCAGTATGATTGTTGTATTTACGGATTTATTGGATGATCCAAATCGGATCGATGAATTCTTTCGTGCCATTCAACATCTAAAACATAACAAGCATGAAGTCATTTTATTTCATGTGCTTGATTCCAAGTTGGAACGAAATTTCGAATTGGAAAATCGTCCGTATCAATTGATCGACATGGAATCAGGTGAGAAAATGAACTTACAGCCAGCAGAGGTGCGTGCGCATTATGTAAAAGGAATTGAAGCGTATTTCAACGAAGTGAAAATGCGATGTGTCAATCACCGTGTGGATTTCATGACCGCAGACATTCACGAAGGATATAATCAAGTGTTATTGCAATACTTGTTAAAGCGTCAGAAGTTATTTTAAGGCTGCGTCCACACGTTTGTTCATGACTTTGAAAAACAAGGGGGGAATAAATGTCAACAACATCATACCTGGATATCCAGTAGGCATTACCGGTGAATCATCGGATGTTTCCAAAAGTTGATAAGGTCTGTCTGCTTTGAAGTGATGATCGGAATGACGGCTTAATTCAAACAAAACAACGCGTCCAATCAGGTGATTGGAATTCCAAGAGTGTTTTCTTTTCACGGTTTCAAAGGTTCCATTTTCGCGTTGTTGGCGGTACAAACCATAATGCTCGATGTAGTTCACCGTTTCCAATAATAATATTCCGATTGTAGCTGCATAAAGGAAGTAAACCAGTACCATTCCACCGAATACGCTGTATATTGCGGTGAGAAATAGGAAGTGAAGCAAGGTGTACTGAATCATTTTGTGCTGAAAGCTCAATGGTGATTTTCCGATGATACTCATCCGCGTATTTTCAATTTGCCACGCTTGTATGTAACTACCGATTTGGGATCGAAACCAAAATAGATACACCCATTCGTTTCTTCGTGCGGTTGCTGGATCTTTCTTCGTTCCAACATTGGTGTGATGTCCACGGTTGTGGTAAGGAACAAAGTGATTTTCCAAAGAGGTCAATAAAAGCAATTCTCCGATGAGCTGTTCGATTCTATTCGACCGATGTCCAAGTTCATGACCAATGTTGATTCCAATCACCCCGCACATGATGCCCATGGAAAGAATCTGCCCAACTAAATCCGTCGTATTTTTCGTTTCTGTGATGTGTGTCAAGAAAAACCAGAGAAATCCAACTTGAATAGGAAGCATCAAGCACAGTAAAATCGTATAAAACGAATCCTTACTTGCTAATTCTTTTTCTTGCTCGGATAAATTCTCTTTAGATGAACTTAAGATCAATTCTAAAAATGGAATGGCCCCGAAATAGACTATGGCAGGCAGAAACGTTAGCATTCCGGTTTGATGAAAGCTGATCCAAACACAAACAGGAAGAGAAAGTACACTGAGGTATTTTAGTTTTTTCATACTGACTTTTATCAGGATTTCTATTTGATGATTTTGATGATTTCCATTCCCTCCACATTCGTTACATGAAGAAAATAAATACCGTTAATCAATTGACTTGTTTCGAAAGTGATTTCTTTACCAGAAACAGGAATGCTTTTTACAACTTGTCCATTCGCTTGAATGAGTTCGGTTTTTTGTAATTCCGCTTCACTGGAAATCGTGATTTGATCAGTGAATGGATTCGGGAAAACGTTCACTTTATTTGTATTTGTTAATGTTTCATCCATGGTTGAAGATGGTGCAAGTCGAGTTGGACGCGATTCGTAGCAATCACTTTGAATGCGCATCATGTCGAAATACAGTGAACCTGCATTGCTAATCGTTCCTTGACTAACAACCAGTCCAGTTGTTAATGAAACACCATAAATTGATAGCCCACCGCTTGATGAACCACTGATGAAATAGTAAATCAGATTTACTGGATCAATCGTTGAACTTCCATTTACGGAAAAGGAATTTACTCCAATAGATTGTGTACCGATTTTCGTCACTGCTCCGGACATCGCCTCCACTTTTCCAAGATGAACTGCGGCTGAATCAAAAACTTGTGTTGTTATTCCTGTAAGAGGATTTAATACGGATGAATAATAATTTGTTCGTACTAAGCCGTACATCGTGGTATCAGAACAGCTATATGTGAAATTATCAAAGTGTTGTCCGCCGTTTGGAAAAGTCAATGTTGGATTTGAATACATACTTCCGTTATACATATCTAATCCAACCAACTGAGATCCATTGGAATAATAAAACACCATTTGATGTGGGTCAATCGCACTTCCGGAATAAGCGAATCCTTGTCCAATCGAACTAGGTGAAATTTCTGTTACCGTTCCAGTCAGTTCATCGATTGTTGCTAAATACATCGATGCAGTCACCTGTCCCGTCTGTGGATTGGTGATGTTTCTTCTCGATAATCCATACATCAAGGAATCCGATGTGTTGAAACGAAATAAATCAAAGTATCCTGTTCCATTTGGATTATTCACAGTAGTTGTGTTCGCTATTTGTCCTGTCGATAAATCTATGGATTTAAGTCCGTTGTCGCCAAAAAAACAAAAGCGATTGTTGTATGGATTCAATGCTGCCCCTGTTAAATTAATGGAGGATGAAACCGAAGTCTGTCCAATATTCGTTGCTATTCCCGTCACAGGATCCATCGTCGCGATGTAAACTGCTGCTGGATTCGTTGTTCGCGCTAGTCCATACATCGTGTTTCCCAATTGGGCGAAAGAAAAAGAGCAACTTAATGTAAATAAGGACAAGAAAAGTGACTTCATGAATGAGATTATACGTTAAAAATAAAGATTTTAATCGAACTGTTTCGATTCAAGGATTGAGTTTTGAACGGCCAGAGGAAATAATTGTTCGTGTTGGAAATCATTAAAACTAAAAAGTCCCGACGAGCGGGACTTTTAACAAACAACAAACAAATTCCTTCACTTGCCATGCAAGTTAGCGAAGGAATACCTTTTCTCCTTTCGGTAGTTGTTCGTCCGGAGAAGAACCTTGATTCATTCTCATCAGTGATTTAAGTCGAATTCCTTCTTGATTTGAAATTTGACGAAGTGTGGCGGAGGATTCCACAATAACAAACTCTTTGTGAGTTGATTTTCTTTTTTTCTGCGCTAGGTAAACGTTTGTTCCTGGCTCTAGGACATCGGATTGAGGACCGAAATCATTAAACTTGTGTAATTGACGTAGGGTTAGTTGATTCGATTTACTGATTAAGTATAAAGTTTGTCCTTCTTTTACTTGAATCGAGGCAACTGCTTTTTTAGGAATAATTGGATTATCATTCCCTGTTGTCGCTCTCAAAGAGGAACAGCAGAGGACGATAAGTGATAAGCCAAAAATCCTTTTCGTTTTCATGATTGTTCTTAACGGAGCAAAAGCGAAAATGGTTACATTGTCTGGTCAATAACCTGTAATTTTTGATAAATCCGGAAAAAACGACATTCTTTTGATACGAATTCGGAAAAAATGGCTGAATATTTCGACTTGGATTGGCTTTTGACGACATTCATGCGTATTCAAAAAAAGAACAAATGGACTTACAGAAATTCACCATCAAAACACAAGAGGCAATTCAACAAGCGCAGAATATTGCGGAGTCAAAAGGACAGCAGTCAATCGAAACGGGACATTTACTTCAAGGAATATTTGCTGTCGATCAGGAGGTGATTCCATTTATCTTAAAAAGGCTTTCTGTTAATCAACCCATGTTTCTTGCAGCTTTGGATCGCATCGTTGATTCCTATCCAAAAGTAACTGGAGGACAAATATTCTTAAGCCAAGGTGCGAATCGCATTTTGCAATATGCTCTGAGTGAATTAAAGAATTTCGGTGATGAATTTGTTTCCATCGAATTACTGTTCTATTCGTTGTTGGATTCAACAGATACCATTGGAAGATTACTAAAAGACAATAAAATAAGTAAATCAGTATTAAAAGACGCCATTATGGATGTGAGAAAAGGGGAGAAAGTAAATTCCCAACACCAAGAAAACACCTATCAATCCTTGGAGAAATTCGCAAAGAATTTAAACGAACTTGCGGAGTTGGGTAAGTTGGATCCAGTGATCGGTCGTGATGATGAAATTCGTCGTGTCCTCCAAATATTAACAAGAAGAACGAAAAACAATCCCATTCTAATCGGTGAGCCCGGTGTAGGTAAAACCGCTATAGCAGAAGGACTCGCTCATCGCATAGTTAACGGTGACGTTCCGGAAAATTTGAAGTCCAAAATTGTCTATTCGTTGGATATGGGAGCTCTAATTGCTGGCGCAAAGTATAAAGGTGAGTTTGAGGAACGCTTGAAGGCTGTTGTGAAAGAAGTCATCGCGGCGGAAGGCGAAATCATCTTGTTTATCGATGAGATACATACATTAGTTGGTGCAGGAGGGGGAGAAGGAGCTATGGATGCGGCAAATATCTTGAAACCTGCATTGGCAAGAGGAGAGCTAAGAGCAGTTGGAGCAACAACCTTGAATGAATACCAAAAATACTTTGAAAAAGACAAGGCGCTTGTTCGACGTTTTCAAACGGTTTTGGTGGACGAACCAACCACAGAAGATGCGATTTCAATCCTTCGTGGCATTAAAGAAAAATACGAAAATCACCATAAAGTGATCATCAAAGATGCAGCGATTATTGCGGCGGTAGAATTATCGCAACGCTACATTACGGACCGTCATCTTCCCGATAAAGCAATCGATTTAATTGATGAAGCAGCTTCGAAATTACGGATGGAGATTAATTCCAGACCAGAGGAATTAGACGAAATTGAGCGTAAAATCATGCAGTTGGAAATTGAGCGTGCTGCTTTGAAACGAGAGAACGACACCAAGAAATTGGAAAATGTGGAACGTGAATTAGCCAACTTCAATGAGCAAAGAAATTCCTTGCAATCGAAATGGCAAACAGAACGCGATGTAATTGATTCAGTTCAACTGGTGAAAGAAGAAATAGAAAACTTAAAATACGAGGCGGATTTAGCGGAACGAAATGGTGATTACGGAAAGGTAGCTGAAATTCGTTATGGGAAAATCAAGCAAGCGGAGGAAAAATTAGAGAAATCTAAAGAACAACTTCTGCTTCTTCAGGCAAATTCGAAAATGATTAAAGAGGAAGTCGATGTGGAAGAAATCGCCGATGTGGTTTCGAAATGGACGGGTATACCAGTAAATAAAATGTTGGAAAGTGAAGTTTCTAAGTTGTTGAAGTTGGAAGATGAGTTGCATAAGCGTGTCGTTGGACAAGAAGAAGCGATTACTGCTTTGTCAGACGCCGTACGCCGAAGTCGCGCTGGATTACAAGATGCGAAACGTCCAATTGGATCCTTTATCTTTCTTGGAACAACGGGAGTCGGAAAAACGGAGCTTGCCAAAGCACTTGCTGAATATTTGTTCAATGATGAAAATGCAATGACACGAATAGACATGAGTGAATACCAAGAAAAACACACGGTTAGTCGTTTAGTTGGCGCGCCTCCAGGATACGTGGGGTACGATGAAGGTGGACAATTAACGGAGGCTGTTCGACGCAAACCCTATTCCATTGTGTTGTTAGATGAAATCGAAAAAGCACATCCGGATGTATTTAATGTGTTGTTACAAGTGTTAGACGATGGACGATTAACCGATAACAAAGGACGACTGGTGAACTTTAAAAATACCATTGTTATCATGACGTCCAATCTTGGGTCTTCCATAATTCATGATCGTTTTGAAAAGGTGAAGGAAAAAGATTTCGAGGAGACCGCTGAAAAAGCGAAGGTTGAAGTGATGGAACTTCTACGTCAGACCATTCGTCCAGAGTTTCTAAACCGCGTAGACGAAATCATCATGTTTACACCCTTAACAATGGGAAATGTCAGACAGATTGTTCAGATACAGTTGGA
This sequence comes from Crocinitomicaceae bacterium, assembly GCA_044372485.1. Lineage (GTDB taxonomy): Bacteria > Bacteroidota > Bacteroidia > Flavobacteriales_D > Crocinitomicaceae > UBA952. The sequence continues at coordinate 13,180 of JBILRU010000021.1, read as the reverse complement.
TGCTTTAAAGCACAAGTTAAAGGAAATGGAATTGACCTTATTTGTAACGAAGGATGCGTTTGATCATATCGCAGAAGTTGGATACGATCCATTCTTTGGTGCGCGTCCAATAAAACGGGTAATACAAAAACAAGTATTAAATGAGTTGTCTAAAGCTTTGTTAAGTGGGACTATTGACCGGACAAGAAACATTGTGATGGATGTCTTTGATGGCAAGATGGTTTTTCGTAAGCCTATTATCGAGGCAGAAGAAGTTTAAAAAGTTTGGATATAAAAAAAGGAGCGAATTCGCTCCTTTTTTTATATATCGTAAAATTAGATTCGGTATTTTTTGAAAAATGCATCCCAATTCCAAATGAAATTGGACATCACTTCGTCCATTCTTTTCAAGAATAATGGATTTGGTGCTTGCATGCGACGGAAATATTCATCCTGGCATTCGTTCAAGTTATATTTATGAAATAAAGCCTTTGACATTCCGTAAATCCAGTTTTTTGACGGATGATTTACGCGCATGATAAATGATTGGTATTCACGAACCAAAGTTCTAAAGGAATTCATATCCATTTCATACATTTTGGAAACTTTGTCGAAAATGATGTTTTCCACTCGCTCCGCTTGATCCGCTTCGAATGTACTTTCTAGGAAAGATAAATTTCCTACAAGGACAATCATTCCAAATTCACCATTGTTACTGGCGTCAATAGCCGGTGATTTGACAAAAGCAGAATCTTCGTTGATTATCGATGACACTTCAGAAAAGCCATTATCAACACTATCAAAAATAGCGTTGATGAAAACGTTGGCAACTTGATTGTCGGTAAGTTTTCGTTTGGTAAGTGTACTGAACATAGAAATTCGTTTGTTGGTTCCTTGTTTACAAATTTAACATTACCATAAAGCCACATGAAACCACTACTTGAGACGTTATCAACTAAGTTTTCAACAAGTATACCCATAGTTGATTGTTCAAAACTCCATTTTAGCAATCCAACTTCAAGGCGTAATTTCGCAGCATCAAATTTAGCTTATGAAAGGAATCATTAAAACGAACAAAGGTGAAATGCATGTGACATTTTACGACAACGATGCGCCAAAGACAGTAGAGAACTTTGTAAAGTTAGCTGAATCAGGTTATTACAATGGATTAAAGTGGCACCGAGTGCTTCCTGATTTCGTTATTCAAGGTGGTTGTCCAAACACACGTGAAGGTGAAAGAGGAATGGCAGGAACAGGTGGTCCAGGTTATCAAATTGATTGTGAAGTAACTGGAGATAATCAATACCATGATCGCGGAGTACTTTCCATGGCTCATGCCGGAAAAAATACAGGTGGATCTCAGTTCTTTGTTTGTCATTCAAGAAGAAATACCTCTCACTTAGACCGTGCACACACGTGTTTCGGAAAAGTAACGGAAGGATTAGATGTTATTGATGATATTCGTGAAGGTGACAGCATCGATTCTATCGAAATTATTAGAGATTAATCAATCTCACATAAAACAAAAAAAGGGACGCATGAAAATGTGTCCCTTTTTTTATGTCTAACGATTGGGTTTAAGCCAATCCAATAATCAATTGTGCGAGTTCTTCTCCGATGCGGTCTTGCGCTTCAAGTGTAGCTGCTCCAATGTGCGGGGTGCATGCAATTTTAGGATGATTCAAAAGTTCTTTTCGTGGATTTGGTTCGTTGTCAAATACGTCCAATGCGATTCCGGCGATGATTCCCTGGTTTAAAGCTTCTAGAAGTTCCGTTTCATTTACAACACCGCCTCGAGCAGCATTAGCAATGAATACTCCTTTTTTCATTTTACCAAATTCGTTTTTGCCTAAAACTGCACTTCCATCAGCTTGTTTCGGAACATGAATGGAAATGTAATCCATTTTACCTAATTGGGCGTGTAAATCTGTTTCTGTAGAAATGGGGATGGAAATGGTTTGATTTCCAATTTTCACTTCAATAGAGCATTCATATTTACTATTGTCGATGGCAATTACGTTCATGCCGACACCCAACGCGTAGGATGCTAAACTTTGGCCAATTCGACCAAATCCAATAATTCCCAATGTTTTACCTCGAAGTTCAACACCTTTTGCATAGTTCTTTTTTAATGTCGAGAAATCTCCAGACTCCATGTTTTTGAATGAATCATTCAAGAAACGAGAAAGGGAGAATAATTGCCCCATCACCAATTCTGCTACCGATTGAGATGATGAAGCGGGTGTGTTAATTACGTGAATCCCTTTACTTCTAGCATAGTCTACGTCGATGTTATCCATGCCAACACCACCACGACCAATAATTTTAATGTTTGGACAGGCGTCGATGACATCTTTGCGAACGGTTGTTGCACTGCGAACTAAAATCGCTTCAATTCCTTGATCATTTACTTCTTTTGCAAGAAATTCTTGAGCAACTTTTTCTGTTATGACGATATGTCCGGCCGCTTCGATGAGTTGTTTTCCTAAATCTGAAATTCCGTCGTTTGCAAGTATTTTCATTTGTTTCGTTGATCTATTTGTGATTAAATGCACGCATAACGTCCACTAAAACTTGAATGCTTTCGATTGGTAAGGCGTTGTAAATGGATGCCCGGTATCCACCGACAGAGCGGTGACCTGGTAATCCAACGATTCCAGCCGCTTTCCACATGGTGTCAAATTCTTCTGTTCGACTTTCGTCGTTCAACAAGAATGTCACGTTCATATTGGAACGATCTTCCACTTCAACTGCGCCTCTGAAAGCAGGGTTCTCATCAATTTCTTTGTAAAGTAAGGCCGCCTTTGCATTGTTTCGTTGTTCCATTGCTTTCACTCCGCCATTAGCGATGAGGTTGCGTAAATTCAACATAGCAACATAAATCGAAAATACAGGGGGTGTATTTAACATGGATTCTTTCTCCACTTGTTGTTTTAAGTCCAAATACGTCGGCATAAAAGGTGAAGTAGATTTCCCTAAGATTTCATCCTTAACGATGTACAACGTTGCTCCTGCTGGACCAAGGTTTTTTTGAGCTCCGGCATAAATAATGTCGTAATCAGCCACATTGATTTCTTTAGAGAAGATATCAGAGGACATATCACAAACGAGTGGCAAATCTGTTTTGGGAATTTCTTTGAATTGCGTACCGTAAATCGTGTTATTTGATGTGAAATGAATGTAATCGACATCTGTTGACACAGTGTATCCCTTTGGTATGTAGGTGAAGTTTTTATCTTCAGAAGATGCAAATACGTTCACATCAACGCCAACCTTTTTAGCTTCTTTGATTGCTCCAGTAGCCCAAGTTCCAGTGTTGATGTAACCTGCTTTTTTTTTATCTCGCATCATATTCAATGCAACAATGGTAAATCCTAATGTCGCTCCGCCCTGAAGAAATGCAACGGAATATCCTGCAGGGACATTCAAGGCCTTTTTTACAAGGTCAATCGCTTCATCCATTACCGCAACGAAATCCTTGTGTCGATGAGATACTTCTAGAATGGAAAGTCCATTAAAGTCCAACACAGCATTTGCCGCCTGTTGAAATACTTCTTGAGGTAAAATGCAGGGACCTGCTCCGAAATTATGTTTCATTGTTGATTAATTTGAGTCAAAATTCATGAATACTTTTCACATAACTCATCGATTGTGAATTAATGTGAGATTTTGTTAAAAAAAAAGCTGTCAATTGACAGCTTTTTTTTATTCAGATTTTGCGGTTGCGGTTTTCTTCGCTGCCGGTTTCTTCGCTGCTGGTTTAGCAGTTGCAGTGTCAGCCTTTTTTTCTTTTTTCACTTTCGGAACGATGACAACTTTTTCCTCTTTGCGTTTTCTGGTGATACCATACGAGCCCATGGTACGTTTACCCTTTGCTGTTTTTTTATCTCCTCTTCCCATAATATTATTGTTTATCTTGATAAATAACTACACAAATTTATCAATCTTTTTGATACCTCGCACGGAATTCTTTGCTAAGTGCTTCTCCACCGTTAAGAATTTTTTCACACCATTGAATTTTTAGTGCAATTTGTTCACTATCTGTAAGTTTCCATTTGTGTTGACTTATTTCGAGACGTTGGCGAACTGTTTGCAGTAACACAGCAACAGATACTGAAATGTTAAAACTTTCTGTGAATCCGTACATCGGAATCCGCACCTGCAAATCCGCTGCTTGCATTACCTCTTCACTCAGTCCTTTAAGTTCTGTTCCGAAAAAGAATGCAAGCGGTTTATCTATCGGTAAGTCATGAACGGTATATGCATCCGTATGAGGTGTTGTCGCTACGATTTGATAACCTTGTCCCTTTAATGAGGAAATACAGGTTTCTGTTGGACCAAATTCATCACTAAAATTATGAATATCTACCCAGCGTCCAGAACCCAAAGCGATATCTCGCTGAATTTGGTATTGATTATCTTTCTCAATTACGTGTAAGTCTTGAATCCCAAAACAATCACACGTGCGAAGGACAGCCGAAGCATTGTGCTCTTGGTAAATATTTTCAAGTGCAATAGTCAAATGACGGGTGCGATCAGCTGCAATGCGGTCAAACAAATTGATTTTGTTGGGCGTAATTATGTCGTAGAATTCTTTTAAAACAAATTCGTCTTCGTTCATTGTTCGCGTTGTTTGGACATTAAATAATGTTGTATTTCACCAAAAAGTAAATGTGATTTCTCGATAATCGTGTAATTCAAGTTTGTGTAAAACGGGATGGCAATTTCTCGCGCATGCAAAATGATTTCATGTGCACCATGTTCCCATGCACGTTTCTCCATGTGGAGCATGAGGGCTTTTCCAATTCCCGTTCCTTGGTTCTTGTGGTCTACTGCCATGAAACGAATTTGACATTGGGTCGGACTCATGATATCAAATCTACCGACGCCAATAATTCGACCCTCTAGGAAATAGGCAAAATGCTCGGCATGTACGTCACCTTCATTCCGCTCGGAACCACGTGCTTGTTTCCAAGGCTCCCGCAAAACGCGGTAACGAAGATCAAAATAGTGATCCCACTCTTCGGGTGTTTTAGGACTGCGAATCATCCGTCAATTTAAAGGCGATGGATTGTACGCGTTTCGTGTCAACACCATCTATTTTTTCGGAGAGTACTAAGTTCTGGGCATTTTCTTCATTAAATACTTCATCCAACGTTTTCACTTTTGCGGAGGGAACATGTTGATGATGTAAGTCCGAAAGAAGTGAGGTGCTTTCCATCTTTGATATGGAATCTTGAAGTATGTTCTTTAATTCCAACCTGTTTTTTAGTCTTGCTTGATTGTCTACAAAGCGATTATCTTGAGCTATTTCCGGAAGTCCTAGGACAGTTGTTAATTTTTGAAAATGCGCATTGGATCCAATCGCAAAAGTGACTAAAGTTTGGTCTTTCGTTGTGAACAATTCTCCATAAGGTGCAATGTTTGGGTGTAAACTTCCAATTCTTTGTGCAATATGTCCGGTCATGAGGTAATTTGATGCTTGATTCGCTAAACTGCACACAGCGGCATCAAACAAAGAAACGCTGACCTCGGAACCTTTTCCGGAAAGTTGTCGTTCCAAGAGCGCTAATAAAATCCCTTCTTTCAGTTGGTGTCCAGCAAGAACATCGATTAACGCGACAGGCATTTTGACTGGACCGGATTCTGTTGTGCCGTTCATGGACATAAATCCGGTTTCAGCTTGAAGAATTAGGTCGTAAGCTACTCGGTCACTTTCGCTGCCAAATCCACTGATCTTTCCAATGATTAATTTTGGATTGATGGAATGGAGAAAGGATGTTTCAAGTTGTAGCTTTTTATCATCTCCTTTTTTAAAATTGCTGATCATGACATCGGCAGTTCGGACTAATTCCAAAAAGGACCCATGTTCGTTTTTGTCGCTAAGGTCTAGTTTTACATAGGACTTTCCATAATTCACACTGGAAAAGTAAGCAGAAACAGGTGAGGCATTGTTTTCAGAGGGAAGTTTCCAAGCACGAGTGACATCTGCTTGCAAAGGATGTTCGATTTTTATCACTTTTGCCCCGAGTTCGGCAAAAAACATTCCAACGGATGGACCAGCCAACACAGTCGAAACATCCAATATGATTAAATCTTTAACGCTGTTTAGTTTCTTCATCTGGTTTTGTCACGGGTTCAACGGTAACGGTTGTTATCCCATTTCGGACAAAATTAAGTTTTTTTGCCGCTGCTAGGGTCACATCAATCAAACGACTTGAACTTTTCGAGAGTCGATCGTTGACTTTTAATACGACAGTTGAGTCATTTTTAAGGTTTGTGACACGCACGTAAGAACCCAGCGGTAGCGTTTTGTGAGCTGCTGTAAAGCCACTGTTTTGAAAGACTTCTCCGGAGGATGTTTTGTGTCCATTCATTGAACTACTGTAATAGGAAGCGGTCCCTTTTTCAAGGGTATTCACAATGCTTGAAAGAAGTATGATAAGGCAAGAATAAACGAGGAGTTTTCGCATTTTTTTGTTCGTTGAAGGAGTAAGTTAAGACCTTTTACTAGAATATTCAAATAATTCCTTTAAAATCAATTTCTTTAACTAGGACAAATTCCTTAAATTTGCGCGCACATCAAAATTACATTAGCACTATGAAAGTATTCGATCTTGACATGATTCAAAAGGTATATGCGCAATATCCTGAGCGCATTGCAGCAGCAAGAAAAGTCGTTGGTAGACCATTAACGTTAACAGAAAAAATTCTGTATGCTCACCTTTGGGATGGAAACGCACAAGAAGCACACGAAAGAGGAATCTCTTATGTTGATTTTGCTCCGGATCGAGTAGCGATGCAAGATGCTACCGCTCAAATGGCATTGTTGCAATTCATGCAAGCTGGTAAAAAACGTGTCGCTGTACCTTCAACAGTACATGCAGATCACTTGATTCAAGCGAAATTAGGTGCGAGCAAAGATTTACAAGAATCGTTAAATCAAAACAACGAAGTATTTAACTTCTTGTCTTCGATTTCAAATAAATACGGAATTGGCTTTTGGAAACCAGGAGCTGGAATCATTCACCAAGTTGTATTAGAGAATTACGCATTTCCAGGTGGAATGATGATTGGTACTGACTCACATACCGTAAATGCAGGTGGACTTGGAATGATTGCTATTGGTGTTGGTGGAGCTGATGCTGTAGATGTGATGGCGGGAATGGCTTGGGAATTGAAATTTCCAAAGTTGATTGGTGTGAAGTTAACAGGTAAATTAAGTGGCTGGACTTCTGCGAAAGATGTTATCTTAAAAGTGGCAGATATCCTAACAGTAAAAGGTGGAACTGGAGCAATCGTTGAATACTTTGGCGAAGGAGCGATTTCTCTTTCTTGTACTGGAAAAGGAACGATTTGTAACATGGGTGCTGAAATTGGTGCGACTACCTCAACATTCGGATATGATGAGTCCATGCGTCGTTATTTAATGGCAACGGGACGCGAGGAAGTAGTGAAAGCGGCTGATCAAATTGCGGAGCATTTAACAGGAGATCAAGAAGTGTATGATAATCCATCTGCATATTTTGATCAAATCATTGAAATTAATTTAAGTGAATTAGAACCACATATCAATGGTCCGTTTACACCAGATAGAGGAACACCCGTTTCTAAAATGCGTGCAGAAGCAACGGCAAATAATTGGCCAATGAAAGTAGAGTGGGGACTAATTGGTTCTTGTACAAACTCATCATACGAAGATTTAGCGCGTGCGGCATCCATCGTTCAACAGGCAGTAGCACAAGGAATTATGCCGAAAGCGGAATTTGGAATCAATCCAGGATCTGAGCAAGTTCGTTTCACCGCAGAGCGCGATGGAATTTTGGCTGACTTCGAAAAAATGGGAACGAAAGTGTTTACGAATGCGTGTGGACCTTGTATCGGGCAATGGTCAAGAGAAGGTGCAGAGAAACAAGAGAAAAATACAATTGTACACTCATTCAACCGTAACTTCTCGAAACGTGCAGATGGAAATCCAAATACGCATGCCTTTGTAACTTCTCCTGAAATGGTTGCTGCGTTGGCAATTGCAGGTGATTTAGGATTTAATCCTTTAACAGACACCTTAACCAACGACAAAGGAGAACAAGTGAAATTGAATCCTCCTCATGGTGATGAATTACCAACACGTGGATTTGCAGTTGATGACAACGGATACCAAGCACCAGCGGAAGATGGTAGTGGAGTTGAAATTAAAGTGGCTCCCGATTCTTCACGTTTACAATTGTTAGAGAACTTCCCAATCTGGGACGGAAAAAATATTGAGTCAGCTCGTTTGTTGATCAAGGCAAAAGGAAAGTGTACGACAGATCATATTTCTATGGCTGGACCATGGTTGCGTTACCGTGGACACTTGGATAACATTTCAAATAACTTGCTGATCGGTGCTGAGAACGCATTCAACGGGAAAGCGAATTCAGTGAAAAATCAATTGACGGGTGAGCATGGTGAAGTTCCAGCAGTTCAGCGTGCTTACAAAGCAGCAGGGATTCCAACCATCGTTGTGGGCGACCATAACTACGGTGAAGGGTCTTCTCGTGAACATGCAGCTATGGAACCACGTCACTTAGGTGTTTGTGCAGTAATCGTGAAATCATTTGCTCGAATTCACGAAACAAACTTGAAAAAACAAGGAATGTTAGGTTTGACTTTCTCGAACGAAGGAGACTACGATAAAATCATGGAGGACGATACATTCGACTTCACGGATTTAGACTCTTTTACTCCGGGAAAACAACTTAGCTTGAAATTGAATCATTCCAATGGGACGAGTGAAGTGATCATGTTGAATCATACCTATAACGCTTCTCAAATCGAATGGTTTAAAGCAGGTTCCGCATTGAATTTGATTAAATTAATGGAGTCATAAGAAATGAAAAAACTACTAGCTCTTTTATTTGTTGGAACAATTGGTATTGTTCATGGACAAGCTTCATTTTTAGGTAATCATTCGTTTGAACTTTATGGTGGTGGTCCGAATTTTTTGAAATTTGATTTTTTTGGATTTGGTCCAAACTCCACGAGTGTTTCCAGTTCGATGAGTATACCCCCAAGTGGACTTCGTTATTCGTACATGATTACGAACGATGTTAGTGTTGGAATCGATGTGATGTATAATTCGTATCGTCAGTCCTACGTTTCTACTGACACTGTTTTTGTTAATAATCAATGGGACTATATTAGCTCTAATTATACTGATTTAAAGTCTCGGTTGAGAGTTCAAGCACGATTCAACTTTTTATTACCGAGTTCGAGTCCTAACGTCGATAGCTACATTGGATTAGCTATTGGAACCAACAATCGTTGGGAAAAACAGTGGAAAAATGATTTGTTAAACTATAGCTACAAATCGGCAGATTTGGTTGCGCTTCCAGTTTCGGCTCGATTGTGTTATGGATTTAGGTATTTCTTTAATTACAATTCTGCTTTGGGTGCTGAGGTTGGAGTTGGAGGACCACTTTTCTCCGTTCAATACACCTACAAGTTTTAAGGCGAAAAGTAAACGCATTAAAAAAGCCCTGACGATTTCGTCAGGGCTTTTTTTATTTGTAATAAGATTCTAGTATCGGTAATGTTCCGCTTTGAATGGACCTTCAACCGCTACGCCAATGTAGTCAGCCTGATCTGTACTTAGTGTCTCTAATTCTACGCCGATTTTCGCTAGGTGTAAACGAGCTACTTTTTCATCTAAGTGCTTAGGAAGCATGTACACATCATTTCCATATTTGTCAGCATGCAACCAGATTTCCAATTGAGCTAACGTTTGGTTTGTAAATGAGTTCGACATAACGAAAGATGGATGTCCAGTTGCACAACCAAGATTTACCAAACGTCCTTCCGCAAGAATAATGATGTCCTTACCATTGACGTTGTATAAATCAACTTGTGGTTTGATTTCGATTTTAGAAGCTCCGTGGTTATCATTTATCCAAGCCATATCGATTTCATTATCGAAGTGACCGATGTTACAAACGATTACTTTGTCTTTCATGTTTTCAAAATGACGTCCAACAACGATGTTTTTGTTACCTGTTGTTGTTACGATGATGTCACCTAAATGAACCACTGAATCCAAACGTTTTACTTCGAATCCGTCCATTGCTGCTTGAAGCGCACAAATTGGGTCAATTTCAGTCACGATTACACGAGCTCCAGCACCTTTCAAGGATGCAGCTGATCCTTTTCCAACGTCACCATAACCACATACAACAGCAACTTTTCCAGCCATCATTGTATCCGTAGCACGACGAATAGAATCTACTAATGACTCCTTACATCCGTATTTGTTATCGAATTTAGATTTCGTTACAGAGTCATTCACATTGATTGCCGGCATCACCAACGTTCCGTTTTTCACACGCTCATACAAACGGTGAACACCAGTCGTTGTTTCTTCTGATAATCCTTTGATATCTTTTGTTAATTCAGGGAAACGATCGAAAACCATGTTTGTTAAATCTCCACCGTCGTCCAAAATCATGTTCAATGGTTTTCCATCTTCAAAAGCGAATAGCGTTTGTTCAATACACCAATCGAATTCTTCTTCGTTCATTCCTTTCCACGCGAAAACTGGAATACCAGCAGCAGCGATAGCAGCAGCGGCGTGATCTTGTGTAGAGAAAATGTTACATGATGACCACGTAACTTCAGCTCCTAATTCAACCAACGTTTCGATAAGAACCGCTGTCTGAATAGTCATGTGAAGACATCCAGCAACTCTTGCTCCAGCTAATGGTTTTGTTGTTCCGTATTCTTCACGAAGCGACATAAGGCCGGGCATTTCTGCTTCAGCTAATCTGATTTCTTTTCTACCCCATTCAGCTAAGCTGATGTCTTTTACTTTATAAGCCATACTTATTTTATCTATTTGTTTTATGTAATCGGTTGCAAATTTACTACTTAAATGTGTAAACGTAAAAGGATACACTAATAATCCTAGTTCATTTTTTGACGAATCAGTTTTTCTAATCCATTGACAAATAAAGGGTGTGTGTTCGAGCTTGGAACTAATTGTACTTTTTCACCACCATGTTCTTCAAAAATCTCTTGGTATTCTTCCCCGATTTCGATCAAGGTCTCTAGGCAGTCGGCAACGAAGGCAGGACTAAAAACCAACAGTTTTTTAGCGCCTTTTTTACCCCATTCTTCCACGACTTTATCTGAAAACGGTGTCAGCCATTTTTTGTCCAGTCTGGATTGAAAACAAACCGTGTATTCGTCGTGTGTTAAACCTATTTTTTCTGCAATCAATCTAGTTGTTGCAAATGCCGTTGCTTTATAGCAGAATTTATTACGGTCATTCAGCTCGGTTTCACAGGGTTCATCGGCACACAAGTCAGTTCCTTCATACACTTTGTCTACTTGTCTTTCCGGTAATCCATGATAGGAAAATAGCACGTGATCGAAATCTTTTAAGTTGAATTGTTTTGTGTTTTCTACAATCGAATCAATGTATCCTTCGTTGTCCCAAAACTGACTGATGATTTTAATTTCCGGTATGACCCACCATTTACGAATAATGTTCATCGCTTTTTCCACGGCAGATCCAGTGGACGCACTTGCGTACTGCGGAAATAATGGAAGGATGATAATTTCGTCATAATTAGCTTGGTGCATGCGTTCAAGAACACTATCCATGGATGGGTTCTGGTAGCGCATGGCCATTTCTACCGTAACATGTTCATTTTGAAATGCATGTTGCAACATTTCCTGAACTTTCAGTGTGTGCGTCTTTAGTGGCGACACCCCATCACCTAATTCCCAAAGTTCCTTGTAAATTTTAGCTGATTTCGGTGCTCTAAATGGAACAATGATTCCATTCACCAATATTTTGCGTAATATCCATGGAATGTCAATGACACGCGGGTCGTTTAAAAATTCCGTCAAGTAACGTCTAACGTCACTCGTTTTTGGACTGTCTGGTGTTCCCAATTGAAGTAAAAGGACTCCCGTTTTTTTCATATACCAATCGTGTATTTGTAATTTAACAACGTTCTTCAACGCTTGTTCAAAATTACACACATTTCCTGGCTTGACGATGTGGAATAGACATTTCATCTTAACTTTGTCTCATGAATCCACGGGAATATTTACTGAGTACGAATACGGATAACTTTGAGGAAAGAGCCTTGGCTTTGTTTCATCACCAATACCAAAACGTTTCTGTTTATCGATCCTATGTGGACTTAATTCATCGGAATAAGCCAAAAACCTTGAATGAAATTCCTTTTCTGCCGATTTCTTTTTTCAAAACGGCACGCATTGTAGATGAGGAAACGGCGAAAATGGATCTTCATTTTCAAAGTAGTGGGACCGGAAATTCTGGAAGAAGTCAACATTTTGTTAGGAATAAACAGTGGTACGATGATTCATTCTCATCTGGATTCACTCATTTCTTTGGTCCAGTTGAGGATTATGTGGTGCTTGCATTGTTGCCAAATTATGTTGATCAAGGTGATTCATCGCTGGTCTACATGGTGAACACACTCATTCAACACTCCAAACAAGACCTTTCTGGATTCATATTAAATGAGCCATCTTCTCTAGTAGATCGATATCAAGAAGCAATTTCCGAAGGGAAAAAAGTGATCATCTTTGGTGTTTCCTATGCCTTGCTTGATTTAGCTGAATTGAAAATTGATTTATCCGAAGCAATCATCATCGAAACCGGCGGGATGAAAGGACGTCGAAAGGAATTAACAAAAGCGGAATTACATGCAGCGCTCATCGAAGGACTTGGTGTCGATCACGTGCGTTCTGAATATGGAATGACGGAATTGCTCTCCCAAGGTTATTCGCTGAAAGACGGCAAGTTTCAAGTCGTTCCGTGGATGAAAATTCTCATTCGTGATCCATATGATCCATTTACGCTTTTTCCAAAAGAACGATCCGGTGGAATCAATGTCATCGATTTAGCTAATCAACACAGTTGCGCATTTATCCAAACGCAAGATTTGGGACGAATAGAAGGAGACGGGTTTTATTTAGAGGGACGCTTTGATGAAGCAGATGTTCGCGGATGTAATCTTCTCGTCGATCAATAAGCTATTTTTAATATCTTTGAATGGAAATGACACCACAAACCATCCTTATCCTTGCTATCATTGGAATCTTCGCTGGAGTGCTCAGCGGATTCGTTGGAGTAGGAGGTGGAGTTATTATTGTTCCAGCCTTGGTTTTCTTTCTAGGACTTTCCCAACAC
>JBILRU010000067.1:0-11458 GCA_044372485.1 Crocinitomicaceae bacterium | reverse complement strand
CAATTCGTTCCCAGCGTTTGTCGCGGTCCATTGCGTAGTAGCGACCAATGATACTAGCAATTTTTGCAGGGCCTTTCGTTAAATGATTTTCTAGTTTTTGAATAAATCCTAGTCCACTTTTAGGGTCACAATCACGCCCATCGGTAAAAGCGTGAACAAATACTTTTTCTAATCCGTGCACAATTGCCATGTCACAAAGTGTGTGTAAATGAGCCTGAGAACTATGAACTCCACCTTCCGAGACGAGTCCAATAAAATGCACTTTCGAACCCCGCTCTTTAGCAACATCAAATGCAGATAGTAATACTGGGTTTTTCTGGAATTCCCCATCGCGGATGGATTTATTAATGCGCGTGAGTTCCTGGTAAACGATTCTGCCTGCACCAATATTTAAGTGTCCAACTTCTGAATTACCCATTTGTCCGTCTGGTAAACCAACTTGCTCACCGAATGTCGTTAATTTCGCATGAGGAAAAGTCTGCAAAAGAGAGTCCATGAAGGGCGTATTGGCTGCTGAGATGGCATCGGAAGCAGATTTGTCTCCAATACCCCAGCCATCAAGTATGATGAGTCCGAAGTGATTTGTCATATGACAAAGTTACCTCAAAAACGGTTCCTTTCGGGAAATTTTCTTTACATGTTATTGTGGCCCCTTGTAACTGAGCAAATTCGGAAGCGATAAACAATCCTAAACCACTACCTTGTTTTTGTCGTGTTTCTTCGTTCCCAATTCGGTAAAATTTGTCGAAAATGGATGCGCGTTCATTCGAAGGAATACCAGGTCCTTCATCTTTAACTCCAAAAACAGTAAAGTCACCTTGTTTATACAAGAAAATGCTAATGTGAGCATCTATTCCCGCATATTTACAGGCATTTTCAAGTAAATTCACTATGATCATTTCAAGGATAAATGCATCGGCGTGAAGGGTGATGCTTTCCGTGGAAGTGATGGTAATAAATTCCTGCAAATAACGTTTATGAAAGCGATCTACAATACCTTGAACCAAGTTATTTAGCTGAATGTCGCTATTTACTGCTTTCAGGGATTTGTTTTCTACTCTGGACGCATGCAAAATATTATCGATGAGTAAACTTAAACGTTCATTCTCATCCATGGCCTTTTTTAGTAAATCGGTCTTTTTTTCTTCGGGTAACTCATGTTTTAATAATGTTTGAAGAAACAATTTAACGGATGAGATGGGAGTTTTTAATTCGTGGGTAACGGAGAGTAAGAAATTGGATTGTCTTTGCGTTAATCCAATTTCTTTCAGGATCACTTTTCTCATTTTCCAAATCCCTAAAAATAATAGCACCATGAAAACACTGCCTTCTCCAATGACCATCCATACGCGACGCTGATAATCTCCTGAAGAAATAGCCAATTGACCATTTAAGCGAATGAGTAAGTTTCCCCACCAAATAAATTGAAGAAAAACGTAAATAACTAGAATAATCAAGAAAAAATTTGCTTGCTTTTTCATGACACTATAGTAAATTTTAAGGATTTAATCGCTGAAAGGATTGTTTCAAAAGAAAGGGAGTAGAAAGTGTAGTTACCAACCCCATAATGACGAGCATCGAGAAAATCTCCACATTTATAAATCCTTCTCTGAAGGCGATATTTGCAATGACAAGTTCCATGATTCCTCGTGCGTTTAATCCATATGCTAAAGTCATGGACTGTCTATGACCCATGTGTGCAAACCTACCACCAAGATATCCTCCGAGGATTTTAGAAAGAAATGACACAACAATTATGGAAAAAAGTAATCCATAGTTTTCAATAGCGGAAAACTTGAATTCCAGGCCAATCCCAGCAAAGAATATTGGGGCTAGGAACCCCATCGCCATGCTGCTTGTTGTTTTGTGAAAGAGATCAATGTTCTTTGTCCCAATTAGCTTTTTATTCAATAGCATAGAGGCGAAAAATGAACCGATAATGAAGTGTAAGCCAATGCTTTCTGTTAGGGTCGCAAAAAGTAATATAAACATGAACAAGATGGCAAATAATGATTCTTTTCCTTTAAGAACAGCCAATAAACGATCAATTTGATTTTCAACGAAGTTTTCTTTTTGTGTAAAATGTTGAATAACACGATAGGAAACGTAGACCACGAGGATGAAGGCAATTAATTTAATTCCCGTAAAAATTGTTGCTGTAGTAATCGCCGAAAATGACTTATCAATGTGGTTCATGTCTAACAAAATACCTAAAATCGTTAGCGCAAGTACATCGTCAAAAATGGCTACAGAAATTATTTTTTGTCCAACTTCAGTGTTCAGTTTCCCTAAGTCCATTAGTATTCGTATACTCACTGGAAGTGCTGTAATAGCTACACATAATCCAATAAAAACGGTAGTCATTACATTTTGACCAAAAAGTTTACCTATCATAAATCCACTAAGAATAGGCAGAATAAATGCTAAAAGAGAAATAACTATATTTCTCCCTCTCATGGATTTTAATATATCATCAAAGTTTATTTCGAGTCCGGCAAGAATAACCAATAGAAAGACCCCTAAGTCGGATATCACTTTTAGCTCTTCCGTTCGATGAATAAAATTTAACAGTGTTGGACCTAAAATGATTCCTGCAATGATTTCACCAATCATGGCAGGTTGTTTCATACGTTCAAATAGTTCACCAAAGAAACGTGCAAGAACCAATAACAAAAGAAGTGCAGCAAAAAAGGGCAATTCAAATTTTGGTAAATCAATCATCTTAAGTTAGATTATATTGTAAGTTGTTTTCCTCAGTTGTAAACCGATTTTAATCAAGTTTTCCATTTCTCTTTTTAGCTTCAGAAACGGTGATATTTGTCAAAGCCTTCTCTTTCTTTTATTTCGGCAATGCTTGTTCGTCTCTTTAAACCGCACCAAATGGGTGGGAATCAGGAAACACATTAACGAATCGTTTCCATGGGTCTTGCTCCTTGCATCAATGCACTTGGGTCAATTGTTGATGGACTTGGCGCAAGTGGTTCTGAAACCGGGTTAGTCGATTTAATAAAACCATAATGTTCGGCCATAGCACCCATAAACGTTTGAAGATTTCCAATCATTTCTGAATAGGCTCCTGAATATGCTTCAGCACTTTCCCCATTGTCTAGGGCCAATTGTTCTAAATCACTATAAATGCGAGGCATCACAACCTTGTAAACATGTGTAATTTCCTTTTTGAGAGATTTCGAAAAAACAGAAGAAGGATTTCCGTAGCGTGGATTTTGAGCCAAATCATTCATTTTAAAACAGGCGTCGATCGCCGCAATTAGATCTTCAGCATTTTCAGGATTTCCAGCAAATTCTGCATCACTGTGTTCAAAATAAGCGATGATACTTTTGTAGTTTGCCAGTAGTTTCGTTCCAAGAGCTTCCGCTTTGGATTTTTGTCCCGCCAAGAAATATAATTGAACGTATTCATGCAACGAACCACTACATTTTGCTCTCAACGTTTGACCCTGGTAATTGTAGTCTCCGTGTTGTTCATTGAATTTTAGTGACATGAATGGATCACATGAATTTACTTCACCAAAATCAAGAACTCTTTCGAGTGGCATCAATTTTAAGGAGTAGTCCAAAACTGAAATCGCTTTAGCAGTTTGCTTGCGGTTCAGTAATTGTTCAGCCAATAACAAGAAATTTGAACGGTATTGAACAGTGTGACGTCTTGCGTAGTAATCGGTTAAAACATCAGGATTTGCCATATCTCCGTACTCATAAACGCTCATCATGTTTTTAACCATTTTTGCTACATTGTAGAACATCGGTTCTTCTTTAACTGGACTCAACTCGTAGGCCATTCCAACTTGCTTAACATGTCCACCGGAGAGTAATGCTACAGAGAACGATGAACCACGGCTACTAGAGAAGAAAATTCCACGTTTCCAGTCATTATTTGCTACAATGTCCATCATCATGACTTCGTCACGTGTTAAGGCCGGATCTCTTTCCGTACTAAATTCAAAATTGATTTCATCTGAACAAGAAGCCATTTCTTTCTGTGTAATCGTTCCAGCTTTCAACGCATTTTCTTTATTTACTTTCAGCGTAAAACGATTCGATGGGAAGAAACTGTATTTTTTTCCTTCGTCAGTCAACATGTTGTTATCGTCGCGTACAAATGCCATGGCATCTTTAAAGTCAACAGCAGACCAAATCTTTTCATATTGCTCAAGCAATTCTTGTAATTGTTCGGCTGAACCGTTTTTAAATTCAACAGAACCGCTTCTTGCTCCTTCAAACAATTTAAACACGCCAAGGTATTTTTGAATGGTAGCTTGAATGAGATTAGTTGTATCTGTACTAGAGATTGCTGATCGAGTTGCTTCAAATTCAGGATTAGTAATCGATACATTTGCAAAGATTTTTTGAACTTCTTGATCAAAATAACGCGCTGCCGTCACCGCCTCTGTTGGATTATTCTTCAAGCGCATATTCAATACTTTGTTGATCATTTCCTCACTAGCATTCATGGAGAATAATTGAAGCAATGGCATAAAGTAGACTTGATCCGTATTTCCTGCATACATCAAAATTTGATCTTCACGGAATTTAATTGGAAGTGGATCCGAATCATAAGATTTCATTTTCATTTGATTCGTATACCAGTCTGTTCCCATCAACGATAGATTACAAACACGCACATCCGTTCGTTTTCCCTCCACCTCTTGAAGGTACCAAAGAGGGAAGGTGTCGTTATCTCCATTGGTAAAGATGATGCTATTTTTACCACATGATTGTAAGTAATTTGTAGCTAAATCTCTTGCGGAAGTTTTTCCACTTCGATCGTGATCGTCCCAACCTTGTACTCCCATAATGACAGGCACAGCAATACCAAGTGCACTTGCAAGAACGGCACTATTTACCTGTGATTTGATTTTACTCTGAACGAAGTTATAAATCGCATAAACTCCAACGCCAATCCACATGGCAAAGAAGTAGAATGAACCAGCATAAGCATAATCACGTTCTCTTGGCTCCATTGGTTTTTGATTCAAATAAACCACAATGGCCAAGCCGGTAAAAACAAAGGCAAGTGTTAACACGAAAGCGTCTTTTGGTGCTTTGCGGTAATGGAACACAAGTCCAATTAACGCTAAAATCAACGGCAACAAGAAGAATTTGTTATGAGCTGGATTTTCAGTCGTATAGTGAGGTTGAAACTCTTGGCTTCCTAAACGAGCTTCATCTAAGAAAGAAATTCCTGAAATCCAGTTTCCATGAAGGTTATCTCCGTGACCTTGAATGTCATTTTGGCGTCCAGAAAAGTTCCACATGAAGTAGCGCAGGTACATCCAATTCACTTGGTAACGCATGAAATAGGTAAGGTTCTCCCCGAAACTTGGTAATCGTTTTCCATCCCGGCCAATTTCGGTATTTGTGCCGTCATTCTCATCATAACCTGACCATTTTGCGTATCCTTGTTTATGAACTGGACTATCTCCGGAGTACATACGTGGAAAAATGGTTGATTGCGCATAGGTAGCTACAGCTCCATGGCGGATGGAGGCATTACTTTCATAATATTTCTCTTCAATTGAATAAGCTCCATCATGTTCAGCGACCCATTTTTGTGCGTCAGCTTCTTTGGTGAAGGCTTTCACTTCCACATCTCCTTCAGTAATGACAAAACGACGCAAGTAATATGCTGATAAATCTTTCCAAGCGTCATTACTCAAAATGCGTGCTCCATTTTCCGTCATTTCCTCTCCATTTCGGAATGAATTCCAATAATTACCAAAGAAAACAGGGGCAGAACCGTATTGCTCGCGTTTCAGATAGGAGTGAAGTGTAACTAAGTTTTCAGGGTCATTTTCATCCAGGGGTGTATTTGCATTCGAACGGATAACGATAACAGCAAAAGAGCTGTATCCAATTAAAAGAAATACCAATCCCATCATGGAATTGTAAACCAAGGTATTTCCTTTTTTTCTTGCCCAACGAACAAGAAAAACACAAGCGAAAATCAATAAAATGAAAAAGAATACAGTTCCAGAAAAGAATGGGAGACCTAAACTATTTACAAAGGCTACTTCAAAATTAGAGGCCATTGCAATGGATCCCGGGATAATACCTTCCTGGATAAATCCAAGCACAAATATGGAAATAACCCCAGTGAGAACAATCCCCTTAAGATTAACCTCCTCTTTCACTCGGAAATAAATCATGTATCCGATGGCAGGAACAACGAGGATTCCCAACAAATGGACTCCAATCGCAAGTCCAAGCATAAAGAAAATCAATAGTATCCATCTATTTGGACGAAAGTCATCGGAAAGATCTCCTGTTGTTAGCATGCCCATTTCTTCGTCCCACTTCAGAATCGCCCAGAAAATAACAGCCGTAAACAACGAAGCCATTGCATATACTTCTCCCTCAACAGCAGAAAACCAAAAGGAATCTGAGAATGTATAAGCCAGTGATCCAATCGCCGCAGAAGCAAAAATGGCGATTTGATTGCCACATGTCAATTCTTTCTGTTGTGAAAGAATGATTTTTTTAATCAATAACGTTAATGACCAAAACATAAAAAGTATGGTCAAAGAACTAGAAATGGCTGAAAGTGCATTGATCCAAACAGCAACAGATTCAGGCGCCGCGAAGAAAGAGAACAAACGTCCCAAAACCATAAACAAAGGTGCGCCAGGGGGATGTCCAACTTCCAATTTGTACGCAGCAGTTATATATTCACCACAATCCCATAAACTTGCGGTGGATTCAATCGTCATTAGGTACACAGTGCTTGCCATCAGAAAAACAAGCCAGCCGAGTAGGGTATTCCATTTAGTGTAATTCATGTGTATGCGAATTAGTTCTGTTTTAAGTACTGCGAATTTAAGAATATTCGCATTGAAAAAGCACTCATTAACAGCAATTACGTAAGAACGCTGAAATTATTTTTCAAATCTAGTTGCCAACAAGAAAAAATGTTCTTAAATTTGCCTCGCATTTGAGAAAATGTTGAATGGCCCATGGTGTAACTGGCAACACGTCGGTTTTTGGTACCGAAGAGTCTAGGTTCGAGCCCTAGTGGGCCAACTCTTAAAAAAATAAAAACCCTTGAAACAGCGCGTTCTCAAGGGTTTTTTATTTTAACGGTTTCTTTCTTCTTCCTCGTTGAAAACCATCAGTGTATGTTTGATCATTTGATAGATTTGTTGAGGATTGAGTGCAGTTGTATTTGTAATGGAACCAAGTGGACTCGTGTAACTAATACTACTTAGTTTGTCAAAATCCCAAAGCCTTATTTTTCGAGAGTAAACGTTCTTTTTATTTATATCGAATGCTTTAATTTTCACTTTCACGGTTGGATGAATATTCGAATATTGAACGCCCATCGCACCGAAAGCAGGACCTTTATAACCTTGAACTTTTATTTTCACCTTTATATATACTTCCTCTTCATAACCGAAAATCGCTCTTTTTTTTGTCATTTTTGGAAAGCCACCAGCATATGTCCCGGTTTCCAAGGTAGCCCGTTTACTACCATCTGCTTTAAGGTCATAAATAAAATTGGATTCTTTGAACAAGTGGCTTTTTACGGTTTTTTGGATATCTGATTTTATCGAATCTTGCAAATTTGAAGGAAACCTAAAATTTGAATAAGCATTGCTTGTTTGATTAGCGGTTGTAAAGGTGATTGAGCTGGTAAGTGCTTTGTCCACCATCAACCGCACTTTGAATATTCCAGCTTGTGCAGAGGATTGAAAAGAATGTAAAACAAGGAGATATAAAGTGATGAAGCAAAGAAGTTGTTTTTTCATATTGAGCTTTTTCTCAAAGTTACAAAATGCGTGCCTTTTTTGATGCGGGCCCATGTTAAATTTGATTTCATTGATTATAACGTATCTTTGTAAAAAATTGGAAAGATGAGCGAAACACGCACAGATATTAGTGAATTAGGTGAATTTGGAATCATTGATCAACTGACAAAAGGACTAGAATTAAAAAATGATTCTTCTGTCACAGGTGTTGGAGATGATGCCGCGGTGATTGATGCAGGAAATGGCGAGTATTTACTCGTTTCTACGGACGCATTAATAGAAGGTGTTCATTTTAATCTGATGTATATGCCATTGAAACACCTCGGTTACAAAGCTGTTGCTGTCAATGTTTCAGACATCTGTGCGATGAATGGTAAGGCGGAACAAATTACGGTCGCTATTGCTGTTTCAAACCGTTTTAGTTTGGAAGCACTGGAAGAATTATACGCTGGAATTAAATTAGCATGTATGGAGTTTGAAGTGGATTTGGTTGGTGGCGATACAACAAGTTCAACGTCTGGACTCATGATTACTATAACGGCAATTGGCCGTGTGAAAAAAGAAGAAATCGTTTACCGATCTGGAGCAAAGGAGTTTGATTTACTCGTAGTTTCTGGTGATCTTGGCGGAGCCTATATGGGCTTGCAACTATTGGAAAGGGAAAAAGATGTATTTAAATCGAATCCAGCCATTCAGCCTGACTTAGATGGACACGACTACATTATGCAACGTCAATTAAAACCTGAAGCAAGGGTGGATGTGATAAAATACCTAAAGGAACTTGGTGTTCAGCCAACGGCAATGATTGATGTTTCTGATGGATTAGCAAGTGAAATTCTTCACATATGTAAATCAAGCAATGTAGGTTGTCATGTGTATGATGAGAAAATTCCAATCGATGCAAAAACATCCATGGCTGCATTGGACTTTAATTTAGATCCAAGTACCTGCGCATTAAATGGAGGAGAAGATTATGAATTATTGTTTACGATTAAGCAAAGTGATTTCGAAGTCATTCAGTCAAACCCGAATTTCTCAATCATTGGACATATGACAAGTCCAGAGGATGGAACTTACTTTGTGGATAGAAGTGGTTCCGCAATCACATTAACAGCTCAAGGCTGGAAGCATTTTTAATTCTCTAGTCAATCCTAGGTAAATTAATCTGTGTTTTGTGCACAATGACAATGGTGAATTTTCCATGAATCTCGGCTTGGATCTTCTCCGCTTCAATCAATGTTCGAAAATCACCAACCATAAGATTAAAGTTCGGCGCTTCAAAGGTCACGTATGTGTCTATCTTTGGGTACAGACTAATAAATCGATTTCTCGTCTCATCAATAATCGATTTGTCTGAGTCGAAGCAAATTTGTAATCGGTAACCAGCCATTTGTTTACTCGCCTTTCTTGTAATTTGCTGCTCTATTCTTTGGTCCGCTTCAATACTCACTTGTGCACAAATATGCTGTGTCAATATAGTTATGACTACAAAAGGGACAAATAGGAATTTTCTTGTTTTCATAGTTCAAAATTAGTGATTTATATCTATCGGATAAATGAGCCTATTTAGAATGATTTTAAATTAGCTTTTTTTATACTTTTTTTGTCACGAAAATGTCATAAAATGCCTTGATTGAGCTAATTTTGTCACCGATAAAAAGCGGGTTGACCGCACTATATTTTAAGAGTGAATTAGTAGTTTATACATGGAAATATCTAGAATTCAGTTGCTTAATCGTTTAAAATCTGTAGCGTTCGTTACGTTAACGTTAGGCTTTGTTGGTTTGACCAACTTTTCAAAAGCTCAAGGAGAGGCACTTTTCAAATCAAAATGTGCTACGTGTCACCAAACCCATAAGAATAGCACTGGACCAAAATTGTTCCAGGTTCGCGACAAATGGGCTGCGGGTGGTGCGAAGGAAGGAAGCATCATTAAATGGGTGAACAATTGGCAAAGTGCTGTTGCGGCAGATCCGTATGCGGCTGAGGTTTCCAAATGGTCTCCAACGGCAATGTCTGCGTTCCCTGATTTGAAACCAGAAGAAATTAATTCAATTTTCGATTGGATTGATGCGCAACCAGATCCTGCAACCGCAACAACAACTGGTGGTCCAACGGACCCAAATGATCCGTCGTTAGATCCAATGGAAGAAGAAGGATCAGTTGGATGGATTTGGATTGTGATGGGTATAATCTTTATCGTGGTGATTCTTGCGGTAGGTGGTGTTCGTCGTCAATTGAAAATCGCAACTTCTGATAATCCAGAGCACCAAGAGAAACTTACATACGGCGAAGAACTTCGCACAATCGCATGGAAATACAGATTGTGGGTTGGACTTGCTTCTCTTGTGACAGTCATTGCGGTAATCGTTACCTTGTTCCAAGGTTTGTACCGTATTAATGTCATGGAAGATTACCAACCATCTCAACCGATTGCATTCCCTCACGACCGTCACGCTGGTGTCAATGGTATTGATTGTAAGTATTGCCACAATTCAGTGACTAAATCTAAATCAGCTGGAATTCCATCTGTAAACGTTTGTATGAACTGTCACAAACAAATCAATGGTGAAGGAAAACCTTTCGCAGGAGAAATCAAGAAAATTTATGCTGCAGCTGGATGGGATATTTCATCTGGAGCTGGAAAATACACTGGAAAAACAAAACCAATCGTTTGGAATAAAGTGCATGTTCTTCCTGATCACGTTTACTTCAATCACTCTCAACACGTAGTTGTAGGTGGCGTAGATTGTAAACAATGTCATGGTGACATGAAAGTTATGAATGAAGCGGTGAAAGTTCAACCGGTTTCTGAATTAAATAAAATCGAAGGAAACATTCAATTAACAAAACCAACTTTAACAATGGGATGGTGTATTGAATGTCACGGTAAAAAAGACGTGAAAATCGGTGATGGTAAAAATGCTTACTATGATGAGATTCACCGTCGTTTGAAAAAAGACCCGGCACTTTACAAGAAATATTACCAAGATGGTAAAGTGACTGTGAGTGAATTAGGAGGTTGGGAATGTGCGAAATGCCACTATTAATAAATTAATAATATTCTTGTCGAAGAAAAGACCATGGGAATGACTAGAAAATATTGGAAAGGACTTGAAGAATTAAAGGAGACTCCTGAATTCATTAAGCACAAAGAGCAAGAGTTTCCGAATCAACAAACGGTTGAGGAATTCTTATCTGACGAAAAATTGGCTGAAACTTCTACTGCTAGAAGAGATTTCCTTAAATTCTTAGGATTCTCTGTTGCTGCGGCAACATTAGCGGCTTGTGAAGCTCCGGTTACAAAGGTTGTACCTTATGTAATCAAACCAGAAAATGTTACTCCAGGTATGCCGACATGGTATACGAGTACTTATTATGATGGTAATTCATACGCAAGTATTCTTGTTAAAACACGTGAGGCGCGTCCAATCTTTATTAAAGGAAATAAAGACTTTGGATTTACCAAAGGTGGTGTGAATCCTCAAATCGTCGCATCCGTTTTAGGATTGTACGATAGCGAGCGTTTGACACAACCAACTGCGGGTGGAACGAATGCTGCTTGGTCTTCCATTGACAAAGCGATTTCATCAGC
This sequence comes from Crocinitomicaceae bacterium, assembly GCA_044372485.1. Lineage (GTDB taxonomy): Bacteria > Bacteroidota > Bacteroidia > Flavobacteriales_D > Crocinitomicaceae > UBA952. The sequence goes on along the minus strand of JBILRU010000067.1, from coordinate 100 downwards.
ACTTAAAACAGCTAAATCAGTAACCTTATTGACAAACACAGTAATTAGTCCTTCTATGAAGCGCGCGATTGCTGAAATGTCGGTTTCGTTAAATGGTGAA
>JBILRU010000066.1:0-11632 GCA_044372485.1 Crocinitomicaceae bacterium | reverse complement strand
TCTAAAATGTAATGAAACTCTCTTCGAAGCGCACTGTCCACATTTTGCGAACAATACACATTCATGGGTTTCTGTGAGAAAAAATTAAATGCGCGCACATCGTCTAGTCCAGCGACGTGGTCCTTGTGCTCATGTGTAAATAAAATTCCTTTAAGGTTCGTTACTTTTTCTCTCAACATTTGATAGCGAAAATCTGGACCAGCATCCACACAATAGTTGGATCCATTCATTTCCAATAAAATCGATGCGCGAAGTCGATTGTCTCGTGGGTCGGATGAATGACAAACTTCACAACTACAGGCAATCATTGGGATTCCTTGTGATGTTCCTGAGCCTAAAATTCGAACGTTTCCAATCATAGCTTAAAGATACTATAAACTGACAATTCGATGCTGTTTGTCCTTCCGTAAGAACAAATTAATAATCGACTTATTGTCACGGTTTTCTGATGCTAATTCAATGTACCTCATCCAATGCATGGGTTCTTTTCCGTGAAAATGGAAAGGTGCAAAACCATATCCTTTGTAGGTTCCACGATCAATCCAAATAAGGCTTTTCTCACCTTTATTTCGTCCTTTATCAACGATGAAGAAGGAAGATCCTTTGAAGTTGATATGTTCTAAAAAGTTGTTAATGCGTTGATTGTAATCATCTGGATTTTCCTCCTGAACACAAGCGCCTTTGCACTCCTTGATGGTGTAATGGAAACAAGCAGATTTAGTCGGGTAGAGGTGACATAATTTTTGGCAGAGTTCAAATTTTTGTACCACATGACTTAAATAATCGCTCCCCTCTTTTTTTGTGCTGAACTGAATAATTGCTTGCTCCTCTTTCTTTGCCAAAGAGTTTACATGTAGTTGAACGTATCCATGTTCATCAACCTCATCAAAGATGCCAAATGGAAAGAAGCTTTTTCTCAACTTACGGTTGTAAATCGGCTGATGTTGTTTAATTAGCTCTGACTCAAGAAGCATAGCAATTAATTCGCTTCCTGTGAGTTCGTGTTCGATTCTACAAATATCCTGAATCATTTTCAATCCTTTTGCGGTTTTAGTATTCCGCAGGTGTTGCTCGATGCGTTTTTTAATGTTGATGCTTTTACCAATGTAAATCAACTGATTGAATTCATTGTATAACAAATAAACTCCGGTTTTGGACGGGAGATTATCGATTACATCTAAACTTAAGTTTGGGTGAATGGACTTTGGATTTAACTCTTGTTGTATAAAGGTGCTGAGGTTATTTGGATCCTTGTGATAGATTAAATGAAACAACTCGGTCGTCGCCTTTGCATCGCCATCTGCTCTGTGGCGTGCGTTATTGTCAATACCGATTTCACGACACAATTTCCCCAAACTGTAACTTGCATGACCGGGAATCACGTAACGCGAAGCGCGAACCGTACACATGTGCGGAAGACGAAAATCGAATCCAAGTCGTCTAAATTCACTGCGAAACATCCCATAATCGAATGCAACGTTGTGCGCAACAAACACGCAATCATTTGTGAATTCAATGACCTGTTTCGCAATTTCGTAAAACTTGGGTGCGTCTGCAACCATGGAGTCAGTGATGCCCGTCAAACGAACGATGAACTCCGGGATTGTTTGTTCCGGATTGACAAGAGAAATAAACGAATCGATGACTTTTTCTCCATCGTATTTGTACATCGCTAATTCAGTGATTTTGGAGTCTTTGGTATTTCCTCCGGTTGTTTCCACATCGACAATGACAAAATTCATGAGTGCGAAGTTAGGAAAAGGTTTGAATTCCGAATTTGATGTCTACATGTATTTTGTGTATTTTTGAAAAAAAAGAACAAGATGAAATTGATTGCAAGTATTTTATTCTCTTTTGCGTCCCTAGTTACGATGGCGCAAAGTAACTTGACTATTTTTAATAACGGTGGACAACAGTTTTATGCCATTTTGAACGGGATTAAACAAAATTCTCAGGCACAAACGAATGTGTATATTTCTGGAATCAAAAATGGTGGTTACTCCTTGAAGATTATTTTCGCTGATGGAAAAACCGCTGATGTCGACAAAAATTTGTTTATCGATGCTCCAAGTGATATAACCACACGAATTACCTTCAAAAAGGGGAAAGGGAAGTTACAGTTAGTGAGTTTGGTTGCTTCAGAAGGTGTGATTACTCCCGGAGCAGTTGTGTATCGTCCATCTGACACAGCAGTTTATTCAGATGCAGTAGTGCAAACAACAACTGTTCAGACAACTACAACTCAAACCACAAATGGCACAGTAAATACACAAGTTCCTACAAATGGAAATGTGAACATGAATGTGAACGCTGTCGGAATGAATCAACAAACAACGAATCCAAACTCGAATGTGAACATGAATGTAAACACAACGGGAATGAATCAAACGCAAACGACTCAATCCGGAAATGTGGGAATGAATGTCAATGTGAATGCTACGGGAACAGGAATGAATCAAACGCAATCCACACAAAATGGAAATGCAAGTTTTAATATGAATGTTTCCGGAAGTGGAATAGATCCAAACATGGAAAGTGGTAATGTTGGTATCAGTATCAATGTTTCAGGAATGGATCCGAACATGCAAAACGGAAACATGGGTGTGAACATGAATGTGAATGCAACGGGGATGGAACAACAAGTGAATCCAAACGCCAATGTGAACATGAATGTGAATGTCAACGGGACTGGAATGAATCAAACCGTGACTCCGTCTAATAACGCAAACATCAACATGAATGTCAATGCGAATGGCATGCAAACGCAAAACTCCTATGGTAATAATGGTAATGTTCAGATGAATGTAAACTCAAATGGTCTAAATACTCAACAAAATTCCGGACAAACCACCATTACAACGACGACGACAACGACCACCACTAATTCAGGAGGAAATGTGAACTATCAAGCAAGTAATCAACAGAATCAACTTAATTCACAGGCAAACATCAACACATCGAGTGCATTAATTACTTGTAACCGCACCTTAAATAACCTACCTACATTCTTGGAAGAACTGGAGGATCAAAGTTTTGAGGATGATCGAATCGAGGCGGTGAAATTAGCATTGAAGAATACATGTTTAACGACAGAGCAAGCTGGAAAGATCATTGAATTGTATACATTCGATGAAAACAAATTAGAAGTGGCAAAATTCTTATCAGATCGTTTGTTAGATCGCGAGAATGCAACTTCTCTAGCGAAACTCATGACCTTCGATTCCAACAAAATGGAATATAGAAAGTATGTAGCTAGTCATTAATTTTAACATAATTCAAAAAAAAAGTCCCTGACGATTCTGTCAGGGACTTTTTTCATTTAGATGTTAATCTCTTTATCCTTTGAATGTCGGATCTTGTAGTCGAAATCGATGACTTTGTTTTCTTTCGGTTTCAGGTTGTAAGACCATTCAATGACTCCAGTTCGTTCGTTCAAGCGTCCTTTCGCTAAATTCGCTGATTCAATCGTGATATCCGTGTTTTGTGTAATTGGGATTTGATCTTGAATAACAATGTCGATTGAACTTGATTTACTATTTCGTACTTCAATGGAATAAGCAAAAGTACGCTCGCGTTTATCTTGAATCACTCTGTCCTTGCATTCTTTCTTCAAAAGCGTTCGTTTTACCACAATGTTTGGGTCTTTCCCTAAAGACAAGTTTAGGGTGTCTTCCATGCGTGTTGGATCGATGTACGTTTCACCAATGTAGGATCCGTCAAAGAAAATATTTGCTTTTGCAGGAATTAACTGAAGTTCATCCAATTTGGTCATTTGAGCAACAAGGTAAACTCCTGGATCCAATTTCGGAACGGCGTAATACTTAAACGTTGTTGCTAAGTCGGTTTGTTTGATAAGAACCATGTGTTGGTCATTGTTGGAAGGAATCGAATAAGGTAAATCGATTTTAAATTCTGCTGCGATGAGCATTTGAACAACTGTCGTGAAATTTGCGGCTGTTAAAGCATCATCCATATTCATTTCTTTTTGCGTAAAAGAGTAGCCCATGTTCATCGCTTGCGTGTTGATGAGTCCAGCATTTGTTCCAGAACAAACGGTTGTTTCCTGTAACTTTCTCCCATACGCAGCTTGGTAATCGATGTACCATGGATTCAATTCTGGCTTCGTTTTGTTGGCGTATGGATTATTCGTGGAGATGTTCAAGCGTACATCGTTCCAATCCAAACCGGAATTCTGTCGCACTTGTGCTTTGTAGGTTAAATTAATTTTCCCCGTAGAAGAATCACTGCGCAAATCATAGAGTGGTGTCCAGCCAGCTTGTGAAACGACATACGAAAAACTGAGTTTTCCCGAAACGATTTCGTTCGATGAAAGGGTGATCACAATGCGCGGAATGGCTTTGTTGATTTCTCTATTCATGCCATTTCCATTTTGGTAATTTCTAAGTTCTTCCAAACGTGCTTCCATCTCTTGTTTCGTATCAACCTTTTGCGCCTTTTTACGCTGTAAAGTCAAAAGTTTCTTGTTGATTTCATTCATTTTTAAGGCGTAGTAATCCACAGCAGATTTTAATAAGAGAATGGAGTCATTGACTTTTCCTGTTCCTTTCATCGAACCATTGTTACTGATGATGTATTTAGTGGAATTCAGAACGCCGATTTCGTCATCGATTTCTTGAATGTCGAAGCCCCAAGAACGCAAAGAATCCTCAAGTAGGGAAATACTACGTTTGATCTTCAATGGAATTCCATCCTCGGTAACTTGTGCAGGCTGTGGATAGTGGAGCACATACTTAGAGTCTAATATGACCACATTTCCCGTTGCCTTTACTTGGATACTTTTCGGATCGATGTATGGACTAATTCCTTCAATACTCACTTCGGTTACTCCCACTTTTGCGGTGTAATTTGCTTTGTGATGCAATTGAGCGCCTTGAGAATAAACAGTTACTTCTGAAAGTGTTGCTTTCACTAGGTCTTTTTCTGTGGCTTGCGCTTTCCAACTGAAAGTCGCTAGTGCCGTAAATAAGAAGATTCTTTTCATGTGTCATTTTTTTCTTGCTTACATCCGACTTCGGAAAAGGTTCAGTCGAAAGTTGATTTGTCCATTGGATGCAGGTTTCCTTCCTAAACATTCTTACCTTTGTTACATGAAATTCAAGGACTATTCCCTTATCGATGAAATTAAAGACCAACTTGACATCCTCGGATTTAAGCGTCCAACCGATATACAACACCGTGCTATTAAACCTATATTAGATGGTGAGGATGTCATGGCAGTTGCTCAAACAGGAACTGGTAAAACAGCAGCATTCGTTATTCCGATGTTGCATAAATTTGCCACGAAGAAAAGAGGTTCCTACAAAGGAATTCGTGGATTAGTACTCGTTCCGACAAGAGAATTAGCGAAGCAAATCTCAGAAGTGGTAGTTCAGATTGGCGCCAAAACTCCAGTTAGTGTTCTAGGATTATACGGAGGAGTGGAACAAGAGAAACAAATTGCGAAATTGAACAGTGGTTTGGATGTTTTGGTTTCGACACCCGGACGCATGTTTGACCTTATCTCGCAAGGTTTTATCGATATCAGTAAATTGGAAATTCTTGTTTTGGACGAAGCAGACTTAATGTTGGACCTTGGTTTTACGAAGGATATCCACGATGTATTAAAGAAAATCCCGAAAAATCGTCAAACTTTGTTTTTTACAGCGACGATTTCGAAAAAAATTAAATCCTTGGCTTACGATGTGGTGAAAGATGCCATTCGCATCCAAGTTTCTCCAAAGAATCCCGTTTCGAAAAATGTCACACATGCTGTAGCTTTTATTGAAATGGATGACAAGCGTTTCTTTCTGGAGAACATGATTAAGGAATACCCGGAATTTAAATTCTTGGTGTTTGTCCGAACTAAAGTACGTGCGGAACGTGTCGTCTCCGCAATGGAACGAGTAGGAGTGAAGGCCGAAGCCTTACATGGTGGAAAAGAACAAGAAGATCGTTTTGCGATCTTAGATCGTTTTCGTTCAACAGAGAATCAAGTGTTAATTACTACTGATGTTGCGTGCCGTGGAATTGATATTCCCAATATGGATTACGTCATTAACTACGATTTACCTGATTCCCCGGAGAATTATGTTCACCGTTGTGGTCGAACTGGCCGTGGACAACAAACCGGACAAGCGCTGTCCTTTTGCAGTGAAGAAGAGGTGGCCTTTTTAGATGCCATCGAGGCCTATACTGGAGAAGAGATCTTGCGTTACGATATCGATAACAAAGATTACATGTCCATTATTGAAGACACAGAGGACCTAAATTACAATTGGAAGAAATTGATTGAAGAGAATTCGGATCCAAATGAATGGAAAGATTCCTAATAAACACTTTGGATAATAACTTTTCATTCCTTATTTTTGAAAAACCTAAAAAACGTATATTATGAAAAATTTAATCTTAATTCTTTTCTTTTTTATTGGAATTGAATCCTTTGCACAAACAAAAACGATTAATGGAGTGAAGTTTCCATTGACAGAAAAAATCGGTAATAACGAATTGGTTTTAAACGGTGGTGGCTTGCGCGAAAAATACTGGATGGACTTATACGTTGCGGCGCTTTATTTAGAGACAAAAACAACAGACGCAAGTAAAGTGATTTACGGTACAGAAGAAATGGCGATTCACATCAAAATTATCTCCAGCAGTGTAACACGTGAGCGTTTTCTTGAATCAGTAAACGAGGGATTCGCGAATGCTACTTCCAAAGCATCAGCAGAGGATAAAAAGAAATTCATCGGTTTCTTTTCGGATGAATTTAAAATCGGCGATGTGATTCATTTCGATTACACACCTGAGAAAGGATTGAAAGTAACGAAAAACGGAGTCGTAAAAGGAACCATTGCTGGTTACGATTTCAAAAAAGCACTTTTCTCCATTTGGTTTGGTTCAAAACCGGCCGATGAGAACTTGAAAAAAGGAATGTTGGGCAAAGGATAGTCCATGGAAAACTAAAAAAATGAAAAGACATCTTCGGATGTCTTTTTTTTTTTGATAAAGGTCTCTTTTCAATTTGTGACTTATATCACCTTTGGATTGAAATAGGTACTTTATCTTTGTACTGTTATTAAAATGAATCAGATGAAAATCGAACAAATTTATACTGGATGTTTAGCTCAAGGAGCGTATTATGTGGTTAGTGGTAACGAAGCGCTCATCATTGATCCTTTAAGAGAAGTGGAACCTTATTTAACTCGATTAAAAGAAGATGGTGTAACCTTGAAATATATTTTTGAAACACATTTCCATGCTGATTTTGTTTCTGGACATTTAGATTTAAGCAAGAGTACAGGAGCACCGATTGTTTATGGTCCAACTGCTGCACCAGCGTTTGCGGCAATCGAAGCGAAAGATGAGCAAATCTTTGAAGTTGGCTCCATTAAAATAAAAGTCTTGCATACGCCAGGACATACCATGGAAAGTACATGTTATCTTTTGATCGATGAGCATGGAAAAGATGTGGCATTGTTTTCTGGAGACACCTTATTCCTTGGAGATGTTGGACGTCCAGATTTGGCGCAAAAAGCTGCGCATATGACTCAAGATCAATTGGCTGGATTTCTATATGAAAGTTTAATGGGGAAAATCATGCCTTTGGCGGATGATGTCACCGTTTATCCGGCGCACGGAGCGGGTTCAGCCTGCGGTAAAAACATGATGAAGGAAACGGTAGATACCTTAGGGAACCAGAAAAAAATGAACTACGCCTTGAATCAACCAAACAAGGAAGCATTCATTGAGGCGGTAACGGATGGACTTTTGCCTCCTCCGGCTTATTTTGGATTCAATGTAGCGATGAATAAAGGTGGTTACGATCCTTTTGATGAGGTGAAATTACGTTCATTGACACCACTTGCTCCCGAAGCATTTGAATTGGTAGCTGAATCAACAAATGCCCTTATTTTGGATACGCGTTCGGCGGCATATTTCACCGTTGGATTTGTGCCAAATTCCATTAACATTGGAATAAAAGGTGATTTTGCCCCTTGGGTTGGCGCCTTGATTGGAGACGTAAAACAAGAAATATTATTGGTGACAGATCCAGGAATGGAAGAAGAAGTGATCACGCGATTAAGCCGTGTTGGATTTGACCACGTTGTTGGTTACCTCGATGGTGGATTTGACGCTTGGAAGTCATCTGGAAAAGAGGTGGATCAGGTGACGCGCATCACTCCAGAGTCTTTTGCTGAACAGTTTGAGTTGAATAAATCACTCGTAATCGATGTCCGTAAAGAAGGTGAATACGCAGCTGAACACGTGTCAGAAGCGTTTAGTAAGCCGCTTGCGTACATTAACGAGTGGACAAAAGACATCAATCCAAACGAGCATTTCTTTTTACATTGTCAAGGTGGATACCGCAGCATGATTGCTGCAAGTATTTTACAAGCACGTGGATTCAGAAATTTCTCCGAGGTTGATGGTGGATTTGCCGCCATTTCGAAAACTATCGTTCCAACGACAGATTTTATCTGTCAGAGTAAAGTATTGAAATAAGTGGAGATAATTGGATATGTTTCCGCTATCCTGATTGGACTCGTTTTGGGGCTGATCGGTGGGGGAGGTTCCATTCTGACGGTTCCAGTTCTTGTTTATTTGTTTCACGTTCAACCGGAACTAGGAACAGCGTATTCGCTTTTTATCGTTGGGACAACGAGTTTAGTAGGTGTCATGCCCAAGTGGCAACAAAAGGAAGTGGATTTACGAACAGCGTTGCTTTTTGGACTTCCATCCATGTTGACTGTGTTTAGTACACGCAAGTGGATTTTACCAACAATTCCTGATTTGATTTTTTCATCAGAACACCTTGTTTTGACAAAATCGAATGCGATGTTGGTGCTGTTTTCTCTTCTTATGTTATATGCGGCATTCAACATGTTGCGAAAATCAACGGAAATGGAGCAAGAAAAAAAAGCGTTTGAATGGAATAATTATCCACTCATGTTTCAAGGGGCAATCGTTGGTGTACTTACCGGACTTGTCGGAGTAGGAGGTGGATTCTTAATCGTTCCTGCTTTGGTCATGTTTAGCAAATTATCCATGAAAATGGCCGTTGGAACATCACTTCTCATTATCGCGGTAAATTCGTTGGTCGGATTTACAGGAGATATTTGGACACAAGGTTCGCTGATGGATTGGGGATTTTTAGGATTACTCACCTTACTGGCGGTGATCGGTATTTTGGTCGGCGGAAAACTTGCCAAAAAAATGGAAACGAACGTTCTTCGAAAAGGATTTGCATGGTTTGTCCTGCTGATGGGCGCCTTTATTTTCTACAATGAGTTTCAAGTCATGTTGCGTTAACATAAAAAAAAATGAAAAAAATACTTTTTTTACTCGTTCTTGCGAGCAGTGGACTCTTTGCTCAAACAACCCAGTTTCCATTCGAGATTAAATTGATTCCCACTTCTTTGCTCGATCTTCCTGGATTACATTCCTTCGCGAGTGCAGAACTGAATGGGAAATGGATCATCATTGGTGGACGAAAAGATGGCTTGCATGCACGTCAGCCTTTTAACGCATTTCCGGCTAGTAATAACAATGAGTTGATCTATGTCTTGGATAAAGCAAATAATCAATATTGGACAGCTTCAGTGAATACTTTACCTGTTGGATTAAAGGAACAATTACAATCCACCAATATGAATGAATTTCAAGTAGGAGATAAACTTTACATTACTGGTGGCTATGGTTTTAGTCCGAGTGCGAATGACCACATTACTTTTCCAAAACTTACTGAAATTGATTTAAACGGATTAGTCAATGACATTTTAAATGGAATGGATATCAGTCCTAATTTTATTCAACTTACGGATGAGCGCTTCGCTGTTACGGGTGGAAATCTTGGAATGATAGATTCTACTTTCTATTTGGTTGGAGGACATCGTTTTGATGGACGCTATAATCCAATGGGAGGAGCAACGTATGTACAAACTTATGTGAGCGCTATTCGAAGCTTTCAGGTTTCCAACGTAAATGGTCAATTGGCTATCTCGAATTACAATGAGCAGTTGGATCAGGTTCATTTACACCGACGTGACTACAATCTATTGCCGATGAAGTATCCGAACAATGAATTTGGATACTTGATTTCAGCGGGAGTTTTTCAACTGAATGCAGATTTACCGTTTTTGTATCCTGTGGAAATTCACGCGAATAACCATGTGCCTCGAACAGATTTCAACCAATATTTAAGTCACTACCATTCGGCAAAAGCTTCGTTCTATGATTCGGCTTCGCAGCAAATGCATCATGTTTTCTTTGGTGGAATTAGTCAGTATTCTTATGTGAATGGTGTTTTGACAAGTGATGCGAATGTTCCGTTCGTGAAGACGATTAGCCGATTGTCCATGACACAAAATGGACAATTCGAAGAATCCATGTTTTCGATAGAAATGCCAGCGTTAACCGGTTCTTCCGCGCGTTTTTTTAACGATTTTTCGGTTCCATCTCTAGGGAACGAAATCATCGATTTAGCGCAAATTACGGCAGATTCACTGCGTATAGGTTACATAGTTGGTGGAATAAAAAGCACCGAAGCAAATCCATTTTCCGTGAATAATACCGGAGTGACTTCAGCGCAGTCTACGATGTTCGAAGTTTGGTTGGTTCGAGCAAGCACTGGACAAGCATCCGTCATTCCCGGAGCTAATTTATTTGATGTCAATGTATTTCCCAATCCATCACATGGTGAAATGGATATGAAGTTTCAATGTCCATATAAGGGTAACGTAGAATTATTTGTCACCAATTTGGAAGGTAAAATTGTGATGGAAAAATATTATGAGAAACAAAAAACGGGAGTGAAAGCATTTCGCTACAACGATGATGCACCGTTGACGAAGGGTAGTTATTTTTTTAATTTCATTTTTGACGACAAGTATACACGCGTTGTTCAAGTAAATATAGATTAATATGCACGTTGAATTTTGGAATGAACGGTATAAAGAAAAAGTGTTTGCATACGGATTGCAAGCAAATGATTTCCTACAAGAACAAAGCTTTCCAGAAGGATCAAAAATTCTCTGTTTGGCAGAAGGAGAAGGTCGAAATGGTGTGTTTCTAGCAGAACAAGGTCATGATGTTACCTGTGTAGACTATTCCGAAGAAGGAATAAAAAAAATGAATCAATTAGCGGAAATGAAAGGTGTGCAAATTCAAACGGTTTGTGCGGATTTGAATGACTTGGAATTAGAGGCTGACACCTGGGATGGAATCGTGATTATTTTCGGGCATTTTCCAGAGAAGTTGCGTAAAAAAGTACATGGACAATTATTCAAGGCCTTGAAAAATGGCGGAAAATTGGTCATGGAGTCTTATCATAAAGACCAAGTGAAGTATAAAACAGGTGGTCCTATGACAACAACGTTGCTTTATTCTGAAGAAGAATTAAGGTCTGACTTAAGCACGTTTCCGTCGTTGAAAATAAATCAAACAATTCGAGAAGTACACGAAGGTGAGTTCCACTTTGGGAATGCTGCCGTTATTCAAGTCATTGCAGAAAAGTAGGTTTGTCGCTCTCCCCGCCGCGGCGGCCTCACGCTCGCTCTCACTCTCATTTTCGGTGAACTTTATTAAGTTTGTGTTGTATTTGAAGTTCATGAAGCATTTTTCCATTTCTATTGCATGG
>JBILRU010000078.1:0-10279 GCA_044372485.1 Crocinitomicaceae bacterium | reverse complement strand
ATTTGTCTGAACTATTCCTTAAATCCAATTTTTGAACGGTTCGACTGACTCACATTCTTTTGATCCTTTTGCATTAGATACGTCAAAACATGTTCGATGTCCATAAATTTTCGGTCGTAGCGCTTTTCCAAATCGCGCAATTGCATAGCGAGTTCCTCGTGCGACAAAGTCCACTGACGCATGTGTACGAAGGCACGCATAATCATGATATTAACATCAATTGAGATGTCAGAATTCAGAACACTTGATAACATCGCAACACCTTGTTCTGTAAAAGCAAATGGTGGCCTCGTGGTACCTCCTTTCTTTGAGGACGCAAATTGCGTCCTCAATATTTTCCATTCTTCCATGGTTAATTCGAACATAAAATCTGGAGGGAATCGTCGTGAGTTTCTACGAACAGCTTCTTTTAATCGCTTTGTTTCTATTTGATACATTTTAGCCAAATCCATATCCAACATAACTTTCAGACCACGAAGCTCATGAATGTTTTCTTTTATTCTAACCAGTTCCATTTTTAAATCATTAAATTTTTAATTCATAAATAATCACTATTCCTATATAACAAATAGTCATTTGCAGATCATCCTTTCTTTGAGGACGCAAATTGCGTCCTCAAGTTCTCCCATTCATTTGAAGTTAGTTCAAACATAAAATCTTCAGGGAAACGTCGAATGTTCCTGCGAACTGCTACCTTCAATCTTTTAGTTTCTATGGTATACAGTTGCGCCAAATCAAAATCCAACATGATTTTCATTCCTCGTACTTCATGAATACGGTCCTTAATGTATACTAATTCCATTGCTTCGTTTATAATTATACTTAAAAATACATGAATGGAAAAGAATCCAATCACCGGATAAATATCGATGGAAGTCAAGAAATTAATCGGTTATTAAACGATTATATCCGACAAAAAGAAACTAGTTGATTGGGAATTAAGGAAGGAAAAACGTGGGATGAGCGGCTAGAAATTGTGCCTTGCGTTTCATGGTGTTTTCCATGTGCTTGCGTGCCGCTTGACTTTTGGGATACAAGATTTTATGCTGCTCGGCTTGACGAATCTGTTGCCAATTGACTAGTAATTCGATGGTTTCTTCGCTAAAGAAACTGGATTGAAAAAAGTCCCACAATTCGCTGACCGCCTCCTGTGTTGGATGGGTACCATCTAATTTAAAAAAACGGTAATCTCGAAGATCGTCCAAAACAAATTCGTACGCTGGAAAATAATAAACGTTTGGCTCCGCTTGCAACTCCTCGACAGCCATCAATAAACGCGCTTTACTACGATTGTTTTCAATATAGCCATCCTTGATGTGGCGAACTGGACTCACCGTGAAAAAGACGTTCAACGTTGGATTCTCCTTTTTTAACAGGGAAAGAACGGATTTCCAAGAAGTGACAATCTCCGCTACTTGACTATTTTCTTTTTGAACAAGTTGACTGCTTTGTTTGTGACAATTGGCTACGATTTCACCATCTGAAAGCAAGCGATACGCCCAAGCACTTCCGAACGTAACGAATACATGTGTGGCTTTACGAAGAAAGGTTTTGAGTTCCAGTCGGAGTTTCTCCATTTTCTTATTCAACTCATCCTGACTCATTCCGAACACCGTCCCAGATAATTCCCATGCAAAGAAGATATCTTCCTGCTGCAAAATGCGAAAGGAAATGGATTCATCGAAACACCAGTGAATGATTTTCGTTATGGCAAGCGGATGAAAAATGGTTCCACCGGGATTCACCAAAGACTCAAATCCATTCGAACGAATAATCTGTCCAAGTTCATCGGAAAAACAACTACCTAAAAAGACAAAAGAATCACCATGCGAAAAGGTTGGATAGTTCTGTTCCTTCAACCATTGCTGATAGTTACCGGCGCTCATTTTTCGCTTAACAAGTTTACGGCATTTTGAAGCGCCGCTTCGGTGACGACTTCTCCACTCATCAAGCGTGCGATTTCTTCTGGACGTTCCTTTGACTCCAAAACTCGCACGGTTGTTTGCATGCGTTCGTTGCGCAATTCTTTCGCTACGACCATGTGGTGTGCTGCACGCGCTGCCACTTGTGGTAAATGTGAAATTGCCATGAGTTGAACAGTTTCACCCATTTTCTCGAGTAATTGTCCCATTTTTAGTGCGACATCACCAGAAACTCCCGTATCAATTTCATCAAAGAAAATGGTCGGTAAGTCTTGTTTTTCGGAAATCAATTGTTGCAAGGCCAACATCAAACGGGACAACTCTCCCCCACTTGCGGCTTTTTCAATCGGTACTGCTTCAATTCCATAATTGGCTGAAAATAAGAATTCAACTCCAGTACAACCGGCTCGATTAAACTCACTTAATTCAGTCAATTGAAACTTCAAGGTTGTATGTGGTAATTTTAACTCTTTTAAACGATCCTGAAGAACCGTTAATATCGCAGGAATTCGTTTTTGTCGTTCTTCCTGTAAGTATTTTGCATCTTTCCACAATTCGGATTGCAGCTGGGTATGTTCGTTTCGTTTGTGCGTGCATGCAACTAATAATTCATCTAGTGAACTTAGTTTACGTGTCAACTGCTCATACATGGAAGTTAATTCATCCACCGAACTCAAACGATGTTTGGTCAAAATCTTATTAAACGCATTCCATTTTTCCATCATGGATGCTTTTTCGGATTCATTCACATCTAATTGGTCTATTGCATCATCCGCTTCTAAAGCAAGTTCCTTTAATTCGAGTAAAATCGAATCCAAACGCTCTTTCATAGACAATAATTGTGGATCGTAACTAGATTGTTTATCCACACTCGCTTTCAGACGATACAATTGTTCATAGGTGCCATTTTCCGCGGTAATTTGACTCATTTCTCCAAAAACTTGAAGAATTTGAGATGCATTTTCCATTCGGGTAATATCTATTTCCAACTGGGTAAAATCCGTTGTTCCCAAGGACAATTCGTGTAATTCTTCCAGAATAAAACGATCGTAATCCTCTGCTTGAACTGCCGCGTGGTAGTTTTCGTCCAGTGATTTTAATTCCTTCGAAATGGATTCAAACGCTGCATACTTTTTTTCAAAAGCTTTGCGTTCGGAAACAAGACCAGTCAGTACATCAATCAATTCCAATTGAAAGGATTTAGATTTCAGTTCCAGGGTATTGTATTGTGAGTGGATTTGAACCAGTCGAGAGGTCAATAACTTCAAGGTCTGCAAGGAAACTGGAACGTCGTTAATGAATGCTCTAGACTTTCCTTCCTTTGCGATTTCTCGACGAATGATGGTTTGTGCATCGTAATCCAAGTCATGTTCCTCAAAAAAGGAAAGGTAGGAATCATTCAGGTTGAAATTCGCCTCTACGATGGATTTCGGTGATGATGGACCAATGACAGAAAGTTCTGCGCGTTCGCCCAAAATCAGTTGCAAAGCATGCAATAAAATCGATTTTCCCGATCCGGTTTCCCCGGTCAGAACGGTATAACCTGATTGAAAGTTCAATTCAACTTCGTCAATCAAGGCAAAATTTGAAATGCGAAGTGACGCTAACATTATTCTAGTATTTCCTGATAACGAGCTGAATTAGCGGAATCTAATCTCTTTAAAAGAGTCACCAAGTCTTGCTTCTCCTTTAGTTCCGAATCCGAAAACACATTTTTAAACTCAGGTATTTTACCAAAAAGGAAACTTAGTAAGTTAACAGCATTTGGACGAGTTGCAGCAAGTGGCGTTAATTTGTTTAAGGCATCATAAATCGCTTTTTTACCGGCTGCTTTGTCCTCATACAATTTATCAATCCCTTTGCGATGGTACATGTAGAGGCATTCACGCATTGGATCAAAAACCGGTTGTAACATATTATCAACCAAATAAAACCGGTTTCGTTTCCCGGATTCAGAGGACTTCCATCCAGGTGCGCCGCCAATTTGTGCGTTTGTCACAATAGCTTGTGCTTCAATATAATAAGGAGTCCCTCCTTTTAAAGAAAACGAATCGTAATCTAATCCAATCATGTAGTAAGCATAAAATGCAAGTATGGATGTCAAGTTATCGCGGTATTGGTTTTGAGCATATACTAAGACGGCGTTACGAGAAAAGGAAACGGCAAAATCCGCATCCTCAAAGTTTAATAACAGGGTATTATAGCTCGAATTAAACGAAGGACGTGACGATTGAACTTGAATATAGCCTCTGTATGTTCCTGTGGATGGAATTTCACGAATTTGAATCTGAATATTGCATTTAATGCGCTCTTCCGTCTTGTATTTATCTTTTGTCCATTGGGTATTATTCATCAAATCAAAAATACTCTGTTCCATTTGTTTGATGATTTCCTTTTCAGTCGAGGAAATTTCCACTTTTGCATCCACAAGGACAGAAACTTGACAGTTTAGTTCTTGAGCATGGGACACAGCTATTCCGGAGAATGACAACAATAAAATAATTAATCCTTTCATTTTTAATCTTTTAAAACGATAGACAGAATGTCTTTTGCTACCTCTTTTTTTGATTTTAGTGGGAATTCAAAAGCAGATTTCTCCTTATCGAAAATAGTAATTTTATTTGTTTCCGCTTGAAATCCACTCACATCTTTTACAAACTCATTTAAAACGATGAAGTCAAGATTTTTACGCGTCAATTTATCTAACGCGTATTCCTTCGCATTATTTGTTTCCAAGGCAAATCCAACGACAATTTGTTGATTTTTTCGATTTTCTGATGCCCACGTTAAGATATCAGGATTCTTCACCAAATGCAAGATGTGTTCATTCGCTTGTTTTTTGATTTTTTGAGTCGCGATACTTTCTGGACGATAATCAGCAACAGCGGCACTAAATATTCCAAGGTGGTACGAATCCCAATGTTCTTGAACAGCGTCTAACATATCTTGTGCCGATTGCACCTTCACCAATTGTAAATTCGGATGTGTTAAATGCAACGAAGTTGGTCCACTCACCAATAGCACGTGATACCCAATTGCCAAGCAAGCGGATGCTAACTCATAACCCATTTTCCCACTGGAATGATTTCCAATAAAGCGAACGGGATCTATTGCTTCGTATGTTGGTCCAGCAGTGATTAACACGCGTTTTGTTGCTTTCGTTTTATTCAACTGGAAAAAATCCTGTAGGTAATCCGCAATGTTTTCAGGTTCTTCCATGCGTCCTTGTCCTTCGAGTCCACTCGCTAATGACCCTTCCGTCGCGGGAATAATCGAAACGCCATCGGATAGCAAAAGATCCATGTTTCTTTTCACCGTTGGATGTTGGTACATGTCCAAGTCCATGGCTGGCACAACAATGGTTTTTCCTTTCATGGAAAAATACGTAGCGAGCAAGAGATTATCGCAGATACCACTCGCCATTTTCGCTAAGGTATTTGCTGTAGTTGGAGCGATGAGAAATACATCTGCCCATAGTGCCAATTCAACATGATTGGACCATTCTCCCGTTTTCTTGTTCCAAAATTCGATGTGAACAGGATTTTCAGATAAGGTGGAGACGACGAGGGGACTTATAAAATCAGAAGAGGCAGGAGTCATGATTGCTCTGACTTCTGCCCCTTGTTTTTTTAATATTCGTATGAGGTAAGCAATTTTATAAGCTGCAATACCTCCTGTTATTCCAAGAAGGATGCGCTTACCTTGCATTACTCTTTTTCTTCTGGTTGACGCATATAGATTTTGTCATCCAATAACTCTTGCGTGGCAATAGCTGTTGGCTTAGGCATTTTCTCGTAATGCTTAGAGATTTCAATTTGCTCACGGTTTTCAAATACCTCTTCTAGGTTGTCCGTTGTTGATGCAAATTCTTGTAATTTTTGCGTCAATTCTTCTTTCACTTCGGAAGAAATTTGATTCGCACGTTTCGAAATTGCCACCAATGATTGGTAGATATTTCCTGTTTTCTCTTCCATACGAATGGTATCACGCGTAATAGTTGATTTTTCTGCTGGTATGTTTTTATAACTCATAATTCACTTTTCAGTTATTGTTCTCGCTCAACTTATCAAGGTACGAACTTAATTCTTTCGAGTATTTTGACTGCGGATGGCGAGCGACAAAGGTACGGAATCTTTCGTTAGTTTGTTCGATTCGTTCTGATTTTTTACTCTCAATGCTATTGATCGTTAAAAAGTAAGAGTTTTTTACCACGACGTAGTTTATTTCTTCTGAAAAATCCGATTGACCGTGTGCTTCTAAAAACAACTCACCTGAAGCAACAGCGGCCTTATAATTTTCCATTTTATCGTAGAGTTTCACCTGATCATATTGTTTGGTCTCCAACTTAAATTGCAATTGATCAATGATTTGATTGCAGGAATCTATGAGATACGATTGTGGATAACGGTCAATAAACTGTTGAACATTATTGATAGCTAATTCTGTTTCTGTTTGATCTAATGAATGCTCAGGTGAGTTCTTAACACTGCATAAAGCAACCATAAATAAAACTTCCTCATTCTTTACACTGTATGGGAATCGCTGCATGTAGGCACTGTAATAATATTGAGCCATATAGTAATCCTCCACTTGAAAATAACTTTTAGCCAAACGGTAATACGACAACTCACCTTCTGCGCTTTTTGGCGAATGTTGGTAAATTTGCTCATACAAAACGATTGCTTTTTCGTATTGTTTTCCATCATACAATTCATTCGCTAAGCTGTATTTGGCTGCAAAGTCATCTGCTTTCACTACTGCATTATAGTTTGAACAAGATGTTAAAAACAAGCTTGCAAAACTGAATATGAAGAAATAATTTTTCATCTATTTTACTCTTAAACTTTTCCCCACTTGAAGAACAGTTGTTGGTTTAATTCCATTCAACGAACATATTTTCGAAACGGTGGTTCGATTTCTGTCTGCAATTTCCGTTAAGGTATCTCCAGAACGAACTTGGTAATATTTAACTTGTGGTGGACGCACAACCACAGGTGGTGGAGTATCAGCTGTTGGTGTTTCAGCGGGATGTTCCTCATAATAATCTGTCGGCTTGGCTCCAGGACGAAAGAGTCCTTTGTGCACAAACAAGTTTTCATTCTTCAAAAATCGTTTATCGAAATCAATGATTTCTTCCGGATTCATTGGTGCATCGTAAAAACGTATCTCAAAGTGTAAATGAGGCCCAAAAGACCTTCCTGTATTTCCTCCTAGTCCTATTGGATCACCTGCTTTTACATCTTGATCTGGATAAACTAAAAACTTACTCAAATGCGCATGAAACGTTTCTAAACCGTTGCTATGACGAAGAATGACGAGGTTCCCGAATCCACCATCATTATATTTCGCATAACGCACTTTTCCAGACCAAGTCGCATACACCGTATCACCCACATTTAATCCAATATCAATCCCATTATGATACCTTCCGCTTCGATACCCGTAACGCGAAGTGACAATTCCCTTGGTAGGCATCGAAAACCCATCGTTTTGCTCGTCATTCACACACAACCAAATCGTATCTTTCAACTTGGACAAATCGTTTCGGCTTGTAAAACACACTTCATTGTTCCAAGTAAGTGTATATGGCACATCCTGATCTTCCGTCATGATTTTATGAATTCGAGCATTCATAATACCATCAAACTTAAAGGGATTATACAGCGACCATGTTTTATTGGAATAAATAATCACCTTTCCAATCTCCGTATCTACTGTATCCAATACTCGTTGTGCAAAAGCATGAGGGCTCAAGCAAACGAAGAAAAAAACAATATATAGAATTTTACGGGTCAAGTTCGAAAAATAAGGATTTCAAAGATAGTGAATTCCTTTTACATGGCCCTGATATCCATAATTTCAATATTGTAAAAGACTTGTTCATTTGGCTTCACTAAATCTGCATATCCACGCGCACCATAAGCTTGCGGCGCATCCAGAATAATGAAATAACGCTCGCCTTTTTTCGCATTCTTCATGATTTTCCTCAATCCAGGAACAATGGTTTTTTGTCCAGGTGTGTATTTCAATGGATAATTCCCCAAACGTGTGTTCATGACTGATGCTTTCGATTCGGTAGAAACCATTGCATGAAAGGACAACTCCTTACTTGGATCTTTAGCCAAACTTAGTCCCTCCCCATCTTTGATTTTCCATGAGGTTACTCCTTCACTATGAATACTTGGTGTCACAAGCGCTACCACTTTTACATATAACCAATTCGCTGAATTCGCTGGAATCACTCCTTTGATTTCTTTGCTTCCCAAAGCCAATTCTGCTGGAATTTCCACTTTCACAAAATCCCCTGGAGTCAAATCTTGAAAAGCGAGGTCCCAACCGGGTGTTTGCATATTATAACCAATCACAAATGGAATAAATGGCATATTAATGCGGTTATTTCCATCCACAATCTTTCCATCCGGCAAAGCCAAGCGATAGTCAATAAGCGCCATCTCCCCTTTTTTCAATTTTCTTCCTTTTCCTTTTAAGATCCATTTGATCACGATTCCGTTAGAGAAGGTTTTTACATCTGCAACTTTGCCTTTTTCAAAGGATTTCAGGTTGTCTTTTGTTGATTTGAATTCCTTGTCGATTTGATCAGACTTCTTCAGAGGTTTCTGGATGTCCTTTTTAACGGGATTGTTTTTCTTTCCAGTCGTTGTGTGACATGCAGCCAACGTAAGCACCAATAGGCAGAGAATTATTCGAGTCATTACTTTAAATCAATTAGTTGAAGATCAATATACAATACACTTTGTGGCGGGATTTTCATTCGATCTCCTAAAAGTCCGTGTCCCAAATAACTTGGAAGGATTAATTTCGCTCTATCACCTTTCTTCATGAGTTGCAAAGCTTCATGAATTCCCGTTTCTTTTTCACTTTTAGCAATTACCACACGTTCAATTTCACCTTTCGCAGTTTCATAGCATACGCGTCCATCTAACAACTCAATTCTCACGCGAATAATCGCTTCTTGTCCAACTTTAGCTTTTGTTTCTCCACTTCCATCGAAATAGCGCATAAATCGTAATCCAGATTCACTTTGTATGGAATCCATGTTCAATTCTTGGTGATGTGCTAAAAAAAGCTTGATTTTCAAATCTTCCCTGGCATTCAATTCCTGATTAAAATCAACCGAATGGGCTGTCCCCCACTTTTTCGCTGCAGATTCCTTCGGTTTTCCCGATCGACAAGCAATCAAACCAATGAACAGAAAGAAAAAGAGTAAACGAGTCATTCTACTGGTGTTAACTCTTCCACTAACGAACGGAAGCGGTCAATTGTTACAGTTAAGGAATCATTTGAAAATCCGCCTGCGGCATATTGATGTCCACCGCCCATAAAGTGCTTGTTTGAAAAGTCATTTACAAAGTACTTCCCTTTCGAACGGAAGGATATTTTTATTCCGTCTTCGTGTTCTACAAAGAATGCTGCAATGGAGATTCCTTCAATGGACAAAATGACATTCACCAATCCTTCGGTATCGCCTTTTTGGTAGTGAAAACGGTGTAATTCCTCCAATGTTAAACTGATTAATCCGATGGGTAATCCTGGGAAAAGCTCCAGTTTTTCTGCGATGGCGTAGCCTCTTAGTTGTAATCGAGAAACGGTATTCACATCGTAAATCGCTTCGTGAATATCGACATGGTTGACACCAATCTTCAACAAATAAGCCAAGACCTCGTGCGTTTTGGCTTTCACAGATGGAAAACGGAAGGATCCTGTATCTGTCAACATTCCAAGGTAGATTCCTTTTCCAACGGCAACATCAAGTTGATGAATATAACCCAATTCTTCGATGCATTCAAAGATCAACTGAGCGGTGGAACAAACATCTGGACGAGAGATCGTAATTTGACAAAAATCTTGTGGATGCGGATGATGGTCAATCATGACTTTCGCTGCTGGGAAATCCAGCACAAACGATTCCATGTCCTTACCTACTCGACTAGCACCATTGTAATCCAAACAATACAAGGTATCGAAATCGGCTACATCTTGGTGGAATCCTTGATCGAAAATGGAATAATCGACATCCTTCAAGAATGGTAACAAAAAATCTGCTGGACGATCAGGGATGACAACATGTGCTTCCTTCCCCATGTTTTTTATAAAGAAATACCATGAAACAACACTCCCAATGGCATCACCATCGGGAGATTTGTGTGTAGTAATTAAAGCTTTTTGGCTTTGATCAATATGTAAACGAAGTGCATCTGTCATGCAACAAAGTTAATTGTTCTGCTGCATGTGTTCAGCTTCTTCTTTATCTTCTTCAAATAATTTTGGTAAATCCTTCTTCCCTTGTAAGTTATCCATCAAATCTTCCAACTGAGAAATCGATAAGTTTTTCGCTA
>JBILRU010000166.1:0-3138 GCA_044372485.1 Crocinitomicaceae bacterium | reverse complement strand
GTATATCCTCTTAAACGTGTACTGTCAATGTACAGCGGATTCTTGGTAAGAAGAATTATCTTTTGATTCCCTGATAATATAGAGCATACTCTATCTGCGGCAAGTTGATTATTGATGTTCAACATCGTATTTAGAACAGATTCGGGTTCAAGTACTTTTGAATCCCAACCAAATTCAGATGAGATAACATCTTGTGCGATTTTGAGGTATTCACTGTCAATATTACCTAGCGCCTGAAGGTAAATGACAGGATTTAACTTTGTTAAATTCGTTTGATTTTTATAAATTGGATACGTTGAGGTTCTAGTTCTTGTTGGTTTCGCTATTGAGACATTTGTGAATGGTTTTTCATTCAAGATTTTTTTTTCAATGATTTTAATTTTTGCGAGGATATCGTCATGTGTTGAACCTTGAAGACGCTCAATTGTGTAGATTAAGAGAATCCCAAACAATATGGTTTTGATAAATCCTTTCATGTCCTAACAACGTTCATTTAGCTATTCGTTTCAAACTTGCTAAATTCTTTTTACCCTGAGAATAGTGACAATTGTTTTACACAATGTCTTACACAATGTTTTACACAGGGAATATTTTCAAAAAACTCCATAAAAAACAAAACCCTCAAGATAGTTGATACATCTCGAGGGTCTCTATTTCCTACAGCCATATAGGACGTGTCTTTAACGAAGCGTTTGCGGTCTGGACGGGACTCGAACCCGCGACCCCCTGCGTGACAGGCAGGTATTCTAACCAACTGAACTACCAAACCAATTTCTTTCACTTACGTGAGCAACAACAGTTGCTTCAGAATTGTGTAATGCTTTCGTTAAAGCGGATACAAAAGTACGACTTATTTACAGAAATACAAATGTTACTTGGAAAAAAAATCAAATTAGTTCGAAATTACCAAACTTCGGAACTGATGAAAACTGTTCCCCGAAAATAGGCAACACGCATACCATCTTGATTTTGAATATCTACCACATATACTCCCGTCCGTTTCCCACGGTGGGACTCCCTGCAAGTTGCCGTTAAGATGTCGCCCAATTTCACTTTTTTCAAATGCGCAATGTTGGTGTCCACACTAAAACAATGAACGCCATACGCATTGGAGGCAAACGCCAACGCGGAATCAGCGAGTGAATACGTGATTCCTCCGTGTGCAATTCCAAAGCCATTGGTCATGGAGTTGCTCACTTTGCAGCGCAGAACACAAGTTCCTTTTTCAATGGAAACAAGCTCCATTCCTAATAAATGACTGAACGCATCCTGTTGCAACATTGTTTCGACGATTTCTCTTGGTGTCTTCATCCTATAAATCACTGAAGGAAAAAGATTCACTTAATCGAATGCCTTTTTCGGTTTCAATCAAGGTACAACATTCATTCACGGAATCGTGCTCCAAGAATAAAACGAATTCGTTTGCTGCCGCATGTTGTAGGAACTTCGCTTTTTCATCCATGGTCAACAATGGACGCGTGTCGTAACCCATCACATAGGGTAGGGGAATGTGTCCCGTGCTCGGAAGTAAGTCCGCCATAAAGACAATCGTTTTTCCTTTATATTGAATGTGTGGAATCATCATGCTTTCGGTGTGTCCGTCGACAAACAGGACATCCATTCCAGGGAGGGCGTTCGCGGTAAAATCACCGACACGATCAATGAAGTGCAATTGTCCACTTTCTTGAATCGGCAATATGTTTTCCGCTAAAAAGGATGCTTTTTCACGGGCATTCGGCTCAACAGCCCAATTCCAATGATTCTCGGTACTCCAATACTTGGCATTCGGAAAAACCGTACGGTATCCCGTTTTGGAATCGTTCCACGCAACCGCACCACCACAATGGTCGAAGTGCAAGTGTGTCAAAAATACATCCGTAATATCATCCGCATGAAATCCCAGTTTGGCTAAATTTCCGTGCAAGGAATCGGTCCCATACATGTAATAGTGCGAGAAGAACTTTTCACTTTGCTTGTCCCCAATTCCTGTATCAACTAAAATCAAGCGGTTCCCATCTTCGATCAGCAAGGAGCGCATGGCCCAAGAGCACATGTTGTTTTCATCAGCTGGATTCGTTTTTTGCCAGAGCGTTTTCGGAACGACACCAAACATGGCTCCACCATCGAGTTTAAAAAATCCAGTGTTTAATACGTGTAATTTCATTTGTCCTTTCCCGCTCGTTAATTTTTCTTTTTCTCCACCATCGCTGAAATGCTCAGCACTTCCATTTTTGGATCTGTATTGGCAATGACAGTAACGGTTTTATTTTGTTGTCCAAGTTGCGTTTCCTTCGGATGAAATACCACCACAATTTCGTCACTTTTTCCCGGTGGAATTGGTTTGTCTGGCTTGGATGGAGTCGTACAACCACAACTTGCCGATACTTTTTCAATCACCAAGGGTTTCTTCCCCGTATTCGTCACCCTAAATATGGTCTTGTTGTCCGAGTCTGCCAGAACTTTCCCGTAATCATGACTCATTTTTTCGAAGGACATCGTTGTCATGTTCGCTAAGGCCTCTTGTTCTAATTGTTGCTCTTCTTTCTCCACGTCCGACAAAGATTGACGCAATTCCCGAACGGATTCGTCGGTGGCAACAATACTTTGTGGTTCTTCTGTGTTCGTTGATTTCTCTTTATTTGTACAAGCGGAGATAACAAGGAGTAGAAGAATAAAAATAGTAAGACGTTTCATTGTAAAGTATTTTTCTCAAAAATAGCGAGATTTTGGATTCAAGGGGGTGAAGGATGGTAGAATATCGTGAAGCGTTCGCTTTACTCACGTACTAGGCACGGAGCACTAGTCACTAGTTCCATTCGCTTTGCTCATGGATATTTCGAAAATAATGAAGCGTTCGTTTTACTCACGCACTAGGCACTGAGCACTGGGCACTGAAATGTCATTCGCTTTGCTCATGGGTATTTTAGTAGGATAGTGGAGCGATCGCTTAGCTCACGCACTGAGCACTGATCACTAGTCACTGAAATGTCGTTCGCTTAGCTCACGGGTATTTTAGTAGGATAGTGGAGCGATCGCTTAGCTCACGCACTGAGCACTGATCACTAGTCACTGAAATGTCGTTCGCTTTGCTCATGGGTATTTTAGTAGGATAGAGTGGAGCGATCGCTTAGCTCACGC
>JBILRU010000164.1:0-3151 GCA_044372485.1 Crocinitomicaceae bacterium | reverse complement strand
ATTGTTGGAGGCGGAATTACTTCATGCTCTATACAAGCGCTGAATAAGGTAACGAGCGTTAATCCAATAATGGCGAACTTGAATGTTTTCATAGTTAACAATATTTTAGGCAATTAGTAATCAAATTTATGTTTATTAACGGAGAAAAACAAAAAAAGATGCCCTCACCTTGGTTTTTTTTAGATTCTTGTAAAATGAGCCGTGTATTTCAGGAAATAGGATTCATCACAGGCTTCGCTACCTTTTCGTATCAAATCAAAAACTTCATCCGCTTTTTCCTTAACGAGCGACTTTTCCCCAATGTAAAAGGATAGTTGATCGAAATGTTCTACTAGTACTTGCTGTAACAACTGTTCATCTTGAAGCGGTAGGTGATCAGATCGTTTAATGTGGTAAGCCTTTAGCGGATTATTTCGGACATCAAAAAACGAGACCATAGAGTCACTGAAATGCACAAGATACGCTAACTGACTATATACTTTTTCCAACACAAGATCGCTGAATAAGGCAATAAACTCCTCCGCTTTTTCTGGGTCTGTCTCTCCTAAAATGCGCCATTCTTCGTCGTACTGTTCAGAGATAATTAAGAATTGCTTAAATTCTGTTTCTAATGCAAACAATTCTTCCGTAGTTAAACGTCTAAAGCGCATCTTATTCAATTGCCCGTTTTACTTCCATCGAAATATCCAACACTTCGTCAACAGTTTTCTGCGTGATCGCTTGCTCAAATGTGAAGGTGTAAATTCCTTTGAATGGAATTTTTCGTCTTTTGAAGATTAATTCATGTTCAACGACTGTACCTGTTTTTTTCCCAATCCAATTTCCGTCTGGATACGTAGTTTTAATCTCATATGGTTCCCGAACCTCTTGTCCATGTGGTGGTTTAGTATTCAAAAATACCCACAGATTGTTATAGGCGTAATCAGTTGTAGTTCTGACAGTTACCACGAAGTCATATAAGATGCTTGTGTCTTGAATGTCTACCTTAAAAACTGGTTTTACATCCTGTTTCCAAATCTGATTGGAAAAAGAATAGGACTTCGTGTAGAAGGAGTCTTCTTTACACGAAAACAGAAAAAGTGTTAAAAAAACGATGTAACTAGCTATTCGCATTCGTATTCCCTTGTGGATTATTAGGTCTAGTTCTTCCGTTGTTGCCTTTGTTCGCTTGCGGATTATTCCCTTTTTGTTGTCCTTGATTCGTTGTCCTATTTTCTGATGTAGCTCCAGCTACCGTTGCATTCGGACTATTTGGATTGCGTTTTTTGTTGTTTGGTCGTTTTTTCTTGACGAAACTTTTCTCAAATCGATTCACACTGTCTTGTCCAACAACGTTCTGATAACCCATTTCCACGACCTTCTCCACTTTGACGAATTCCAAAAGGTCTTTCGGTTTAACTCCGTCTTTGTTGAGTTTTTTAATTTCCGCAACACGTTCTGGACTTAATGCGATTGTACCCATTTCACCTGGATAGGCATACCAAATAATGCGTTTGAAGACATCCGTTTTAATGTGAAAAGCATCACCTTTTTCCGTATGAAGTTTCGTGTCTGTTTTTGGAAAGGACTTGATGGCGTCCAAATACATGTCTAATTCGTAGTTCAAACAACATTTTAACTTTCCACATTGTCCGGCTAGTTTTTGCGGATTTAAGGATAACTGTTGGTATCGTGCCGCAGATGTAGAAACAGACCTGAAATCGGTTAACCACGTGGAGCAACACAATTCACGTCCACATGAACCAATTCCACCTAATCGAGAGGACTCTTGACGGCTTCCGATTTGACGCATTTCGATGCGAACTCTGAATTTATCAGCCATGTCCTTTATCAACTGACGGAAATCAACGCGTCCTTCTGCTGTATAGTAAAACGTGGCTTTACTCAAATCACCCTGGTATTCCACATCAGATATTTTCATGTCCAGTTTCAAGTTCATTGCTAAAACCCTAGACTGCGTCATGAGTTCTTTTTCCAATGATCTTCCCTTAATCCATTTATCGATTTCTTCTTGATTAGCGATGCGCATGATTTTACGCGCTTCCATCGCTTTGAAACCTGGTGCTTTTTTCTTGACTTGTACTCTTGCCAATTCACCTGCAACGGAAACAACTCCTACATCGTATCCCGGCGCGGTATCAACGATTACTAAATCACCGATTTGTAAAGTCAAGTGAGCTGCATTTCGGTAAAATGCCTTTCTCGCATTTTTAAAACGAACCTCAACTATATCGTAAGGGGCTTGTCCTGCTGGTAAAGCAATATTCGCTAACCAGTCATACACTTCCAATTTATTACATCCGCCACTGCTGCAAGTACCATTGTTCTTACAACCATTCGGTATTCCACCGCCACTACTGCATGATGAGCAACCCATAATTTAATTTTAGGTAAAGTTAATCATTTCAGCGAAACGAATTATGCTTGGTGGATGAAACGCATGGTTTGAAAACACATCTGCGTAAAAAGAATGCGTGCATTCGCATTGCGATCAATGTGATAGTAAGCATCATCAAATGTTTCGATGAATTCTCGGATGTTATTTCCGGAAATAAAGGGCGCGAAATTTTTTAAAAATTGTTCCTCTTCACGTGAAATGCGAAGTAGAACATCTCCCATATAATTCGACAATAAGCTTTGACGGAACATGTGCAAGGCATATTGAATGAATAATTTTTGTCGTTCTTTTCCTTCTGCGGCTATTCCATCTGCCCACTGCATCATTCCCAACACATCTTTCTTGTATGAGGTGCGCATTAACTGTATGAAATGCTCCCGATAAACGCCTTTGTCATCCGATGCATTCAGGAAATCGTATGCCTGAATGAAATTCCCTTCGGAAAATGCCGTTATGGATTCTGCTTGTGTTTTATCTAAGTGAAAACGCGTACTTAATTCTTGAGTCAATCGTTCGCTTTCAATTTTGGGAATACGAATAAATTGTGTTCGAGATTGTATGGTAACTAATAATTTCGATGGATCTTCGGAAACCAATAAAAATAATGTGTTCTTTGGTGGTTCCTCTAAGATTTTTAAAAGTTTATTAGAACAAGTAGCATTCATCTCCTCAGGTAGCCAAATCAACATGACTTTGTATCCGCCTTCGTAGGACTTTAAGTTTAACTTTCGAATGATTTCAACACTTTCATCA
>JBILRU010000176.1:0-12161 GCA_044372485.1 Crocinitomicaceae bacterium | reverse complement strand
CGCAGGAAATTTGCTTTAATCAAGATTGCCTAAGAAAGAGAAATTAGCGAATAATATAACTTCAATTAGGCTTAGAGTCAAGATGTTTTTTGCCTGCTTTAAAGTACTATTTCAATTAGTTTTTCCGATTCTACTTCGCAATTATTCATGACCTTGAAAGCCTTCTTTATACGTTCCCGGCGCCTATGAAAAATAGACGCCAATCTCGTTATCATTACTGCTCGTATTAGAACTGTCATGTATGAACGACTACTTCATCAAAACGGAAGGAAAAGATCTTCGCTTTCAAAAGAAATGAATGCTGTGGATGATGGAATATTTTACATCGCTTTCGGTTTCGATTGGGAGCATTTACTTCTTTAGATAGGGCGCTAAACCGATTAGAAAACACATATTAGGTGCGCGTAATGTGAATTCATTTACCTTACGAGTACAATCCTTGGAAGAAAATAACATCAATACACTCACGCTTATTTGCGTTTTTCCAACGGATTAATGTGTAGAAATCGGATGTTTGTTCGATAAATGGAAGTAGATGTGGATAAAAAATCATTGTTCACCACATGAAACAATAAGACGAAAAAATGCACGTTAAAGGTAGGCAAGAAGCCCTTCTTTTTGTTTTCAACAATGCAATCTGCATTTAAATTTTTTGTTAATTACTTTTATTTGCATACATTTGGGACTTAATTATAATGGAGAAATTGGGTTGAATAGCTATAAAATAAAGGGATAGCAGGAAGTATTAGCGTGGTAAACAGCTGTTAATCAGTAGTTTGCACGTTAAAATCACGTGTTATTTTAAGCCCCAATCTTGACAAAAACGAATGAATATGAAGATGAGAACAATGATGAAAAACGAGAAAATGTTCAATGCTGATTCAAATATGAATGCCATTTTGGTTCATTCGTTACAAAAAAACGTATCTAATAATAGAAGTATGAAGAATACCTTTCTTACCCCTAGTTTGAAAAATTGGTTTGTTGGTTTAATGTTGATGACACTCGGTTTGTTTGGAACAAATCAAAAGGTGAACGCACAGCAGACGCAGACGTATAGCATAACTGCAAATGATCTTAGTACTGCAGGGTTTTATCAGTACGGTTGTACACCAGATGATTATTATTTCCCAGGTTACATGGGTAATGCAACGATATCCTGGACAGATGTACTGCCCTCATATGCTATCATTAGTTCTGTTACGATAGAGTTAGCATGGGAAGATAATTTCTATAACCAGTCATCTTTCCCCTTATCCTTTAATGGCAATGCATCTGGAAATGTGTCATTGGACCCTAATATGACATGCATTAATCCAACCACAACCACTACCTACACATTAGCAAATTCTCAATACAACTTAGGTGGGTTAAATTCGTTTGCTGTAGATTTATCAAATAACTTCTATATTGGTTTATCAAATGTGCCGGCTTCGTTAGCGGGAGATTTTGCTAGAATAACAATTCAATATACTACGTTTAGCGGCCCTATCCCAACTTTAACTTCATTCACTCCAAGTTCTGGATCTTGTACGAATGTCGTTACAGTGAATGGAACCAATTTTGATAATGGCACACCAATTGTTAAATTTAATGGTGTAGCTGCCACCACTACATATGTATCGGCTACGCAAGTAACTGCAGTAATTCCTGCAGCGGCAACGACGGGTCCATTAACCATTCAAACAGGTGGTGGAATCGCCACTGCTGCATCTAACTTTACGGTAAATACAACGGTTCCTACAATTACGGCCGCGACACCAACGGCGATAACACCAGGAAATACGGTAACCATAACCGGAACAAATTTAACCTGTCCAACGGCGATTAGTATTGGCGGGACACCCGTTGTTTCGTTTAATGTGGTTTCCAGCACGCAAGTAACCGCAGTTGTTGGTTACGGAGCATCGGGTAGTTTGTCATTAACAACAGCTGGTGGAACAGCTACTTTTGGAACATTTACGTATACAGCACCGCAAGCTGGTTCACAGGTGACTGTGGCTGGAACAAGTTCTATTAATTCCATCAACAATAACGTATCAACAATAGTGGATGCAGGTTTGACTGTTACTGGAAATGGAACAATTACGGACTTCCGTGTTCAAATCACAGATAGTTATACGACAGGAGATATTTTGGAGTTCACCGGAAGTCTTCCATCTAATGTAACTTATACAGCATTTAACGGCACAACAAGAAGCATTTTATTTACAGGGACATTGTTGCCACAAGATTGGACAACAATTCTGCAACAAGTAAAATTAAGAACTTCTTCAGCTGTTTGTTTTCCTGAAGCGAGAAAAGTTGCTTTTATCGCAGGCGGGATGTTATATAACCCATTGAATGGGCATTATTACATGAAATCTCCATCCACCAATTACTGGACACAATCAAGAGATGCAGCAGCGGCTAGTTCTTATTTTGGGCTACAAGGATATTTAGCTACAATCACTTCTGCAGCTGAAAACAGTTTTGTTTCCGTACTATTGAATTCGGATACTTGGATAGGAGGATCAGATAATTACAATTACATTAACCAAGCCTTAGGGTATAACTTATATGCTAATCAAGCAGCGGCGGAAGGTAAATTCTACTGGGTAGCAGGCCCTGAGAAAGGAACGCAATTAACCACGTCAAATGGATCAGGTGGTTGGCTAGGCTCTGTTTATAATAATTGGGACTCTTCTGAACCTAATGATTCGTGGGGAACGGTTGATGCTTCTACAGGAACATCAGGTGAGCATTATATACATTTTTTGGGGGCCCAAGCGAACTGGAATGATTATGGTGATACATATAATTCTTTGTACTCTATTTATGAATATGGTGGAATGGCAGGAGACAACTTAACGTCTACAAGAATTTTCACAAGAAACATATATGTGAATGGTGCGCCAACTTCAGGTGTTTCTGGAGGCAATGTAGATGTTTGTGCAGGTTCAAACTCAACCACATTAACACTTCCTGGTTTTACCGGAACAGTGAATAACTGGGAATCATCAACAGATAACTTCTTAACGAGTGGAAACACCACTACTATTTCCAATACTTCTACAAGTATTACGGTTACCAACGTTACAACAACAACCTATTATAGAGCGGTGGTAAGCTCAGGATCTTGTTCAGCATTAGCGACATCTCCAGTTGCGATTAATGTTTCTTCTTCAAGTCCTGGAGTACTTTCTTCTAGTAACAGTACCATTTGTCAAGGAGGAACAGCTTCCATAACTATTTACAATACATCAGGAACAGTATTAAACTGGCAAAGTTCAACTTCGTCTACTTTTGCGTCTGGAAATACAACAATTTCTAGTACATCAACAACATTAACGCCAACTATTTCTACGGTAGGGACATTGTATTACCGTGCAAATGTTCAACCAACTTGTGGCATAGCGGCTTATACATCAGGGTTACCGATTACGGTTAACTCAGGAACTCCACCAAATGGAGGTGCGGTTACAACGGCAAATAGTTGTACAACAAATGCGAGTGGAACATTAACGCTTTCAGGACACACCGGATCCATTACAAAATGGCAATACCAAAATTCAGGTGATGTACTTTGGAATGATGTTTCAAATACAACAACGACATTGGCCTATTCAGGTGTAAACAATACACGTACATATAGAGCTGTATTATCAAATGCAGGATGTGGAACAGCGAATTCTACTGGTGGATTAGTAACTGTTGGTGCTCCAACGGTTTCTGGAACTGCAAACGCAACTGCAGGGTCAACTTCTCAACTTACGGCTAGTACTGGTAATTCCGGTGCTACTTGGGCTTCAAGTAATACGGCAAAGGCAACTGTGAATTCAACAGGATTAGTAACAGCCGTTGCTGCAGGAACTGCAAATATTACCTATACAAATAGCGCAGGCTGTTCAGTAGTTGTATTGTTTACTTCTAATCCTTCTCCATTCACGTGTGCTTCCATTGATTCAAGAAACAATGGAAATAATACAGGAGTATGTGCAGGTTCTGGTAACAATCCAATTGCTTCCAACTTCACCTCAACAATTTATGCTACTGTTCCTTCAACATCAAAAACAGGAAACATCACCTTTAAATGGGCAAATGGTACAGAACCAACAGCGCCGCCTGCAATTTCTAGGGTTTGGATTAATGGAGGCTTAACTGCAACACGAGTTGGACCAGCTTCTCCATACAATACCGGAACAGCAGGTTTCACAAAAGCAACCTATTGTTTCTATGGTGTAAATCTACCTAGTGCTGGTAGTTATACATTGGAATATGTAGATCCTCAAACAGGCGCAGTTTTAGGCGTGTGTTCATTTGATGGAGGGTCGAATACAACCACAACAACGCCAACACTTCAATCAACGGTTAATGCACAGCCATCGATTTCAACACCGCCAAATATTTCTACTGCTTGTGCAGGAAGTTCAAACGGTCCGGTAAACATCACAGTAGCAGATGCGGACGGCGCTTTAAATACCTTGGTAATTACGGCAAGTTCTTCAAACACAGCCTTAATTCCAAACGCAAATATTACTATTACACAACCAAATACCTCAGGTGCTGCATCATTGGCATATACACCGGTTGCAGGACAAACAGGAACAAGTACCATTACCTTAACTGTTACAGATGCGGGTGGATTAACGGCAACATCAACATTTGATATAACCGTAACAGGTTCTGCTTTAACAGCAGTATCAAATGTCATTAATGATCTTTCGTGTGGATCTACGACAACAGGTTCCGTTACGACAAGCATTACTGGTGGTACCGGATATACGTACCAATGGTCTTGGAGTAATCTTTCAACAGGCCCGTGGAACACCGCCTTTCCTAGTCCATTTGCAACACCGTCACCAACGGTATCACCAACAAATTTACTCGGTGGGTATTATTACCGCTTAACAGTGACAGATGCCTGCGGAGTGGCCATAACTTCAACGCCAATTTTAGTCGGTTCTGTTAACGCAATGACTGTTTCGGCAACACCAAGCAATATTACATGTTATGGAGCATCTACTGGTTCAATCACCGTAAATACAACAAACGGAGGGACATCTCAAGTAGCAACCGCCGTATCTGGTTCAAACACCTATACACAAACAGTTTCTACTGGAACATCCGGTGCGAGAACATTCGTGTTTTCAACTTTGCCAGCAGGAACCTATACTATTTCTGTAGCTGATGCAAATAGTAGTTGTAATCCATCTACTTCGGTTACACTTACACAACCAGCTCAATTGGCGATAAGCGGAACACAAACGGATGTGCTATGTAATGGCGCTTCAACAGGTGCAATAAACTTAACCGTAAACGCTACTGGTTCAACATCTGCTACGCCAGTAACCTTCGCTTGGACTAACTCAGCAGCGACAACAGAAGACCTTTCAAATTTAGCTGCTGGAACGTATACCGTTACAGCAACAAATGCGTGTAGTCAAACAGCGACTGCATCATTTACCATTGCGCAACCAGCCATATTAGCTGGAACAATTGCAGCAACAAATGTGACCGTATGTAACGGAAATAACAATGGTTCCATTACCATCAATGGGGCTACCGGTGGTGCGGGAACTTACCAATACAGCATAAATGGATCAACTTGGCAAGCAGGAAATACATTCACAGGATTAACAGCTGGAACGTATCAAGTGTCGATTCGTGATGCGGTGAATACTTCATGTGTCATTGACCTTGATGGTTCGACCGGAACAGAGCTTACACAACCAGCGCTTATTTCAGCAACAGTTTCAAAAGTGGATGTTACTTTATGTAACGGAAACGCAAATGGGTCAATTACAGTAAATGGTGCAACAGGAGGATCTGGATCATTCGAGTATTCAATAGATGGATCAACATGGCAATCTTCAAACACTTTTGCAGGATTATTAGCGGGCACGTACCAAGTTTCTGTGCGCGATGCAAACAACACAAGTTGTGCAATAGACTTAGATGCAGCAGGAACAATTTTAACTCAACCTGCTGTATTAACAAATTCAAATGCATTATCCAACTTTAACGGAGTGAATATCTCATGTTATGGCGGATCAAATGGTACAATTACAGCGACGCCAGTGGGTGGAACGAGTCCTTACTCATACCAATGGTATACAGGATCTGGTACAACAACACCTATTTCTGGTCAAATCGCAAGCGTCATTAACGGAAGAACGGCCGGAACATATACGGTACTAGTTACCGATGTTAACGGGTGTACAACAACAACAACATCGACATTATCAGAACCTTCTTTTGGATTAATTGCAACGGCAACGCCAACAACAGATGCTTCTTGTTATGGTTCATCTGATGGGGCAGCTGGAGTGAGTGCTATTTTTGGTACTGCACCATACACGTATGCTTGGACAGGTCCAGGTACATTTACTGCTGCTACAGCAACAATCTCAAACCTTAGCGCGTCGGCAACACCATACGCTGTTACTGTAACAGACAGAAACGGCTGTACAGCAACGACAAGCGCAACAGTTTCTCAGCCAACAGCAATTGCCATCACAAACACAAATGTGCAGGTCTTATGTTATGGTAATTCAACAGCGTCAATAGATGCAACAGTTTCCGGAGGAACAACACCTTATGCAAGCTATTCATGGACGAAAAATGGTTCAGCTTATGCTTCAACAGAAGATATCTCCGGATTAGCAGTTGGTACTTATGTCTTAACCGTTGTTGATAATAACGGATGTTCGGAATCGATGACGGTGGTAATTACTCAACCCGCAGCAGCCCTTTCTACAACAGAAACTCATTTAAATGCAAGCGATGCATCCATAGATTTAACAGTGGCCGGTGGAACAACAGCCTATGCTTATGCATGGACAGGAACGGGTTCTTTCACAGCAACAACTCAAGACATTTCTTCTATAGGAGCTGGAACATACAGCGTAACGGTGACCGATGCAAATGCATGTACGACTAGTAGAACGATTACCATTGCAGAACCAGCTATACCAACGGCGGGATCAATAAGCGCTGATCAAACCATATGTGCAGGAGGGAACCCAGCTGCCTTTACATCGACAGCTGCAGGAACAACAACAATTCCTTCTTCTACAATTACGTATGTTTGGGAATCAAACACCAATATTTCTTCTCCATCTTGGACAACAATCTCAGGTGCGACTTCCGCAACATATGATGTGCCTGCTGGATTAACAGTGACCACAGAATACCGTCGCATTACAAATGTGACGTATACTTGGAATAGTACGAGCACTTCATGTCAATCTTCTGCAACAAGTGCTATTACCGTTACGGTAAATCAATTGCCAGTTGTGGCCAATCAAAATTTAACAACATGTTCTGATGTACCTGTTGGACTGAACTTTGGTTCATCTACTTCTGGAACAGCAGCGGCAACGTATGATGTGACAGCGTTTAATTCAAATAACATGGCAGAAGCTGGTAACCCAGGTATTGCTAATGGATTAGCTGCAAATGCATTAGCTGATGATGCATATACACACAATAATAATTTTGCAAGTGGAACAGTAGATGCTATTTACACAGTGACACCAGTAAGTGCACAAGGATGTGCAGGGGCTCCATTTACGGTAACAGTAACCGTAAGCCCTGAGCCAGAGGTATCTGATCAAACATTGACTATTTGTAGTAATGTTGCCATGAACTATTCTTTGGATAACTTAGTGAATTCATTATTAGATGGCGATGCATATACGTACACGGTTTCATCTTCGAATTCCGGCGCAGTAGCACCTGGTTCTGACAGAACATCCGCTTCTAATGCGAATATTACAGATACCTACGTAAACACAACAGCAAATCCTGTTACAATTACCTACACGATTACACCGATTGCTTCGAACAATTGTTCTGGAAATACATTTACTCTAACGGTTACAGTAAACCCACAACCGGTAGTAGCAAATCAAACTATTTCGGCACTTTGTTCAGATGTCGCAACTGGAGTGAGCTTCAATTCAAGCACTTCTGTTGCTGCGGCAACCTATAATGTAACGAACCTTTCTCTTGGAAACGCAACAGTTTCAGCAGGTGGAGCAGCAGTAGCCAATGGACTAACAGCTTCAGCTCTTGCAAATGATGCGTTTAATAATGTTACTTCCGGACCTGTCAATGTTGTTTATACAGTGGTTCCAGTTAGTACAGCAGGATGTGCCGGAACATCGTTTACGGTGACAATCAATGTTAAGCCGGAAGCAGTCCTTGCTGCGATTGCTAACACAACCGTTTGTAATGGTGAGGTAGTTTCTGCCCAAACAATAAGCAGCACAAATTTACCTTCACCAAATTATACTTGGATAAATAACACTCCATCAATAGGTCTTGCGGCATCTGGAAGTATTTCTGTTCCTAGTTTTACAGCAACAAATACTACTAATACAGCAGTAACAGCATCAATAACAGTAAGTTCATCTACAGCAACCTTTGGTTGTGTGGGAGAACCATTAACGTATACGATTACTATTAAACCAACGCCAACCGTAAATTCAATAGCGAATCAAGCTCATTGTGTTGGTACAGCAACGAATCCAATAAATTTTGCAAGTACATTCAATGTTGCAGGAACAACCTATGCTTGGGTGAATGACAATGCTAGTATTGGTTTAGGTTTGTCTGGAACAGGTAATATTTTACCATTTAACACGACAAATACAACAAATGCAGCGATTTCTGGAACAATCACTGTAACGCCATCTGCGAATGGATGTTCAGGCCCAACCCAATCAGCAACGATTACCGTAAATCCAATTCCAAATGTGGTTGATCCAATCAATCAACAAGTGTGTAATGGTGGTTCGGTAGCTGCAGTTAATTTCACTGGAGCTGTTTCAGGAACCGTTTATGACTGGACAAATGATACGCCGTCTATTGGTTTGGCAGCAAGTGGCACAGGTAACATTACAACATTTATAGGTACGAATACAACAAGCGCACCTATTGTTTCTAATATTACAGTCACTCCAACATTAAATGGTTGTACGGGTTCAACACAGAATTTTACAATTACTGTCAATCCAACGCCAACGATTACACAACCAGCTTCACAAACGGTATGTGCAGGTCAATCTTTTGCAGCAACAACGTTCACAGGAACGACAACAGGAACAAACTACACTTGGACAAGCACGGACCCAGCAGTTGGTTTGGCAACAAGTGGAACAGGAGATATTTCTACGTTTGTTGCAACAAATACAACCAGTTCACCGATTACTACCACAGTAACAGTGACTCCTACTTATGGAGCGACTGGAACTATAAATGGTGAGGCCGCTGAAGGGGTGTCATTAACAATGAATGCTCCGGCAGGAACTGTGTTTACCTCAGTTACTTATGCTAGTTATGGAAATCCAACAGCATCAAATGGGGGATATATTAACGGCAGTTGTCATTCAATTTCATCACAAATGGTAGTTGAAGCATTGGCATTAGGTCAGTCCTCTGTAACCATTAATTCAAATGACGCGGTCTTTAATCCACCATGTTCTGGATCACAAATACTCGCAGTTGTCTTAACCTACGGTCCTGCATGTTCAGGTCCTGCTAAAACATTCACCTTAACAGTTAATCCAGTTCCTTCAGTGACAACAGCTCAAACTGCGGCGATTTGTTCTGGTTCTTCTTTCTCAGTCACTCCAACAGATGGTGGCGGAAACACAGTGCCAAGTAACATTACTTATGCTTGGTCAGCTCCATCAGTAACTGATATTACTGGAACAGCTGCTTCTACAGCAAATGCTACTGCAATAACAGGAAGATTAACGAATACTACAAACGCACCAATCAATGTGGTTTACACCGTGACGCCAAGTTTATCTGGCGCTTGTCCAGGGGCAAGTTTCCCTGTAACGGTTACGGTGAATCCAATGCCGAATGTAACAACCACACAAACAACGACCGTTTGTTCAGGGACTCCATTTACGGTATCTCCATCAAATGGAAGTGGGAATATTGTGCCAGTTGGAACAACGTATTCTTGGTCTCTGCCAACTACTAGTGGAATTTCTGGTTTAGCTACAGGAACTAACTCAAGTTCGATCTCAGGGACATTAACGAATACCACGAATGCACCTATAACAGTTACTTATAGTGTAACTCCAACGTCACCGACTCCATGTACCGGAACACCATTTACTGTTTCTGTTGTTGTTAACCCAACACCGGTTATCGCACCTAAAACTACTACAATCTGTTCTACAGGCACCTTTAGCGTAAGCCCAACGAATGGCACGGATATCGTACCGACTGGAACTACTTACACTTGGTCTGCACCATCTGTATTAGGAATCACCGGAACAACTTCGGGTTCTTCTGCCTCGACTATTGGTGGAACATTAACGAATACGACGGATGCACCAATTAATGTTGTTTATACAGTAACACCAACTTCTGGTGCTGCTGGAAACTGCGTTGGAGGAACATTCACAGTAACGGTAACGGTTAATCCAACTCCGGCATTGTCGAGTACATTAACTCCAGCAGCGATTTGTAACGCAACACCATTTACCTATACACCTTTAAGTAATACTCAGGTTTCTCCAACTTTTGCTTGGACAACCACATTGCCTTCTGGTATTACAGCGAACAATGCAACTTCAGGAACAAATGGAATTAGTCAGATTTTAACGAATTCAACAAATGCTCCAATTCCTGTAACATATGTTTACACTATTTCGGCAAATGGATGTTCAAATGATAACAATGTAACAGTTGTTGTAAATCCAACACCGGCATTATCTAGCACCTTAACACCAACAACAATTTGTTCTGGTTCTACATTCTCTTACACACCAACAAGTGCAACACAGGTGTCTCCAACATATGCTTGGACAACTACATTACCAGCTGGAATTACAGCGAACAATGCAACTTCAGGCACAGGGAACATCAGTCAAATATTGACGAACTCAACGAATGGGCCTCTCCCAGTAACGTATGTGTATACAATTACAGCAAATGGGTGTTCAGCAGATAACAACGTAACAGTAATAGTTAACCCAACACCGTCTATTCTAGCTCAAACTACTACAATCTGTTCAGGAACACTATTTACAGTTACTCCAACAAATGGCGTTGACGGTATTGTGCCGGCAAATACAGTATATACTTGGACAGTTGATCCAAATTCATCTGTAACAGGGCTAACAGACGGAACCTCTAATACGGGAACGATTTCTCAAACATTGACAAATTTAACAAGTTCCCCAAGTCTTGTTGTTTACCGTGTGACACCTTCTGTCAATGGATGTACAGGCTTACCGTTCACGATTACAGTAACTGTAAATCCAAAGATGTCTGTTGCGAACGTAAACACAACAATCTGTACAGGATCTACATTTGCGGTTACGCCAGTAGATGGTGCATTAACAGATTTGGTTCCAGCAGGAACATTATATACATGGTCGATTACACCGAATGGTGCAATTGCTGGTGGGTCTAATCAAACGATTCCACAAGTGAATGTTTCTCAAACATTGGCGAATAATTCGGCTTCTACTCAACAATTGGTTTATGAGGTTATTCCTCAATACACAAATCCTTCGAATTTAACATGTCAAGGAGCAAAATTCTTCATTACAGTGAATGTATTGAGTGGAGTGCCTACGGTAGATGTTGGTGCGAATCAAACAATTTGTCAAAACGGAACGGCCGCATTCTCAGTAATTACAGGTAGCGCAGAAACGGGATACTGGGCAACAACTGGAAACGGTGTGATTGGTCCAAACGTAACCAATACAAATGTGACTTATTCACCGGCAAGTGGTGAAACAGGAACCGTGCAAATTGCTTACTATGCAACAAACGCATGTGGTACCAACTCAGATAATGCTAATATTACCATCAGTACACTTCCTTCAGTTTCTATCACAGGAGCTACTTCAGTATGTACAGGATCAACGACAACGTTATCCGGTACCCCGGCTGGTGGAGTTTGGACATCAAGTAACGCAGTATCGTCAATCAACCCTTCAACAGGAGTAATATTAGGTGTTACAGCAGGAACATCAACGATTACGTATACATATTCAAATTCAAACAACTGTACAAATACAGCAACAACAGTTGTAACAGTGAACGCATTACCAACAGCAACGATCACGACAATCGGAACGACCACGTTCTGTACAGGCGGAAGCGTTAGCTTGGTAGGCCCAAGTGCACCAGCTGGAATGACATAC
>JBILRU010000065.1:0-12184 GCA_044372485.1 Crocinitomicaceae bacterium | reverse complement strand
AGTTGATGTAAAAACGAATGATCGTATCCGCTTGTCCTTGACGAATAAAGCGTAAATCGATGTCGTTTGTATAGGTCGGCGTTACTTGCGACATGGAAGTAATGTGCGAGATTTCGATCGCTGCGTCATTCCCAGACTGATTCCATTTGACCGAATAGGTGGGATAACCTTCTCCAAAATACCATTGATTGAAAAATGGAGTGAAATCCATCCCCGTAAAATTCTCCATGAAATTTTTGAAGGCAATTCCGGTTGCTGTGCTGTCCTTGAATGCTACTTGGAAAGCACGCAGACCGTCAAAGAAAAGTTGATCATTATTGATTTTATATCGCATCGTGTGAATAATTGCTGATCCTTTGTCGTAGGTTAATCGTCCACTGAAAATACGGCTTTCGTTTAGGCTATCTAATACCCAAACACTTCCGCCGGCTTGATTCATGACGCTGTTGTGGACTTGTTGCATAAATGGACCTTGTTCACCAGGGTACAGGTTTTGTAACATTAAATATTCGCTGTAGGATGCAAATCCTTCGTTGATCCAAATGTCAGACCATGAGGCACACGTTACGTTATTTCCCCACCATTGATGTGCTAACTCATGGGAGGTGAGTGTTTTTTCGAAAAATCCTTGTGTGGTCATCGTTTGGTGCTCCATGCCTCCTGAAATCGGAGCCATGCAATGTCCATATTTCTCATCTTCAAACGGATATGGTCCATATAAATCGTAATACAATTCCATAAAGTCTACCGTCTCGTCAATCTCCGCTTGAAAATTCGGCAGGGTTGCGGGATTATCGTAAATGTAATTTTGAATCAAAATTGTATTCGGTGCTCCAATGGGATTTGCATATACATTGTATTCAACATACTTTGCTACGGAAACAGAAATTAAGTAATAATCGATGGGATGTCTGTGTTTCCAGTCGTAGCGTGTTTGACCATTACCGAGCGGAGTAACAAGTTCTAATAGTCCATTAGACCCTGCTTTACAGGTATCCGGAACGGTAATGGAAACCGCACAGGAATCCGCTTTATCTGTTAAACTTTGTTTACATGGAAACCATTCAAATGCAGAAAAGGGTTCAGATAAGGACCAAACCACTTTGTTTCCCCAAGAAGGTGAAGATGCAGCCGTCATTCCACTACCACCTAAAGGATTTGTTTGTGCTGTTGGTGGTGTCCCGTTGTAATCTACGTCAATAATAAAGGACTCGTTGGTGAGGGCATATACCGGGACTTTTACCGCGCTCGCCACTCGGGAATAGTCCACTGGCTGTCCGTTAAGACGAATTTGGATAATGTTTAGTGTGGAGAATAATTCAAATAAGGCGCTGTCCAAAGGTTGTTTGGCCTTCGCATGAATACTTCCTGTCCCACTTAAACTCGTGGAGATATTCGTCATGCTAAGATCTAATTGGTAAAAATGGACATCGTATTTTTCCGTTTCAGCAATTTGACCAACATTCAATGTGGCACTCTTCACCTGTTGAGTTCGATGGTCTCTTTTTGCGCAATGAATGGCGGACTCTTGTCCAAAGGATACACTGCTGAGGAGAATTAAGATTGGCAGTAACAAAGTGCTTCGTTTCATTTTCAAAATTTTCACTAAAATTAATTGAAATTCACTAGGTCAAGCACGTCGAGCTCAGATTTCTTGTCACATTTTAGTATACTTCGTCTGTTAAATAGGTGTTAAATCAAGTGATTAAATGATGAATCCTTTTAAATTGATGTACATTTGATAAGTGCTGTTTCAACAGAAGCCATTGTCAACATCAACGCACAATAAAGAAGATTAAACATGAAAAAAGTAAATGCATTTCTAGGTTTAACATTCCTAGCTTCAACCATTGTGTTGAGTTTGAATTCATGCAAAGGTACCCTTGCTTGTCACGAGGATAATATAAGTGCTGCTGGTGCTGATGATAGTCACAATAAAGGTCAAAACTGCATGGTTTGTCATCAAGCAAAAGGTGAGGGTAAAGGTTGCTTTATCGCAGCTGGAACCGTTTATGGCATGGATATGATGACAACTGTTTCTAGTGGAAAGGTAGATTTTTACACGGGTCCAAACGAAACGGGAACTTTAAAACAAACGGTGTTGATTGATTCGAAAGGAAACTTCTATACAACCGCACAGTTTAATCCAGAAGGATTGTATCCAGTTGTAACGGGTCCTACAGGAAACAAAAAAATGATGGGATCTTCCTTAAGTACGGGAGCATGTAATTCATGTCACGGAAGTTCTACTGATAAATTATGGGTTGACTAACGCTTTTCTGCGTTCAACTTCAGCAATAAAGAGCTCCTCGTTTTCAGGTGAAATGAGGAGCTCTTTGTGTGTATTGTAGTGCATAATCATACAGTCCCAGGAAGTGCTCATCTTCCAACCAGCATAGAATCCATTGGACTTTTCGAATTTACGGATTGATGAAACGGGAATGGTTTTCTTGAAAAAGTACATGGTTTGACACACCAATGTTTCACCGTCGATAAACGTGTAATACGTGCTTTTGACAATGAAGTAAAAGAATAGTCCAAGGAGCAACCACACTGCGCCAAGCGCATAAAAAGGTGATAAATCGTTTTCCTGCCAATAAATCAATGCGCAGATTCCACTGTATGGAACGAGAATGGCTAGCCAGATATAAAAAATAAATCGATCGCGCTTTCCTGCGAATCTCATCTTACCAAGCGAAAAGTGGACGATGAGACATCAACTCATTCACTTCTTTCCTTACTTGTGCAATCGCGTTTGCATCGGTGCGATTCATCAAGGCGCGGTCGATAAGCGAAACGATCAATTTGATTTCATCTTCTTTCACACCACGCGTCGTAATTGCCGGAGTACCAATGCGGATACCTGAAGTGACAAATGGAGATT
The DNA here is from genome assembly GCA_044372485.1 of Crocinitomicaceae bacterium. Taxonomy (GTDB): domain Bacteria; phylum Bacteroidota; class Bacteroidia; order Flavobacteriales_D; family Crocinitomicaceae; genus UBA952. Next base: position 9,300 of record JBILRU010000065.1, on the reverse strand, counting down.
CCGTATCGTAAGGAACCATGTTTTTGTTCACGGTGATGTCTGCGACAACCAATAAGTTTTCCGCATCTTTTCCGGTAATTCCTTTTGAACGTAAATCAACTAACATACTGTGGTTGTCTGTTCCGCCGGAAATAATGGTGTAATCCAAATTCATCAATTCTTGTGCGAAAACCGCAGCGTTTTTTTGAACTTGTTTCATGTATGTCGTGTAGGACGGATCTAATGCCTCACCAAAGGCAACTGCTTTTGCGGCAATAACGTGCTCCAATGGTCCACCTTGGATTCCTGGGAAAACAGCTGCATCAAGCAACGCGCCCATCGAACGAAGGTTTCCGTTGTTCCATTTAATTCCAAATGGATTCTCGAAATTGTGACGCATCATGATGATTCCACCACGAGGTCCACGAAGTGTTTTGTGTGTTGTAGAAGTCACGATGTGACAATGGTCAAGTGGATCGTTCAATAATTTAGCGGCAATCATTCCAGCTGGATGAGAAATATCCGCCAAAACCAATGCGCCAATTTCATCTGCAACTTTACGAATGCGCGCATAGTCCCAATCACGAGCATATGCAGACGCTCCACAGATGATCATTTTTGGTTTCTCACGGCGCGCCGTCTCTTCCATTAAATCATAGTCAACGGTTCCGGTTTCCTTCGTGACTCCATAGAAAAATGGTGTATATAATTTTCCGGAAAAGTTCACGGGAGATCCATGTGTTAAATGCCCACCATGTGATAAGTCAAAACCTAGAATTTTGTCTCCTGGATTTAAACAAGCAAGAAATACAGCTGCGTTGGCTTGTGCTCCAGAGTGTGGTTGGACATTTGCCCATGTTGCACCGAAAAGTTGACACAAACGGTCGATCGCTAATTGTTCTACTTTATCAACGACTTCACAACCTCCATAATAACGTTTTCCGGGAAGTCCTTCTGCGTATTTGTTTGTTAGAACACTTCCCATGGATAACATCACTTCATCGCTCACGAAATTCTCGGAAGCAATCAGTTCAATTCCATGTAATTGGCGGTTTTTTTCTTCGTTAATTAAATCGAAAATAACTTGATCTTTCATTTTTCTGTTTTATGAGTGCAAATATCGTAATTAAAGTCTTTTTATGTGCGCTAAGGTGTGGCTGAATTTTTCGTATTCTTCGCTCCAGATTCCTTGCGCTTTCAATTCATCGATGCGAATTCTTCCGGAGGCATGGATGATTTGGTGTTCTTTCCCAATAATACCAACATGAATGATTTTCCCAGAGGCATTCGCGAAATAAGCGAGGTCATTCTCCTGGCAGTCTTCGAAGGAGATGTCTGTCCCGATTTCTGCTTGTTCGTAGGCGTCCCTCGGTAAATTGTATCCATGAAGACGAAAAACTGCTTGAACAAATCCTGAACAATCGATTCCCCAAATGGACTTTCCACCCCAAAGGTATGGCGCGTTGAGAAATTCGTTTGAGTCCTCCCAAATGGATTTTTTCACATCCAAGGAATTGTTTTCACGTTGAATCGTCACATCTCCTACTTGGAAGGATAACTCCTCGCCGATAAAACTTCCTTTCGAGGAGAAAACCGAACCGAAAGGTGTTTTTAGTTGCAGCATTTCTTCTTTTTGATAGGTAAATGAATCCATCCATCGACGAAATTCTTTATCTGTCAAGGGTAACACTTGTTTGATGTCCATGTATCCTTCGTAGCCATCTAGGACCGTTCGAATTTTTATCCATGGTTGTCCGTGCTCTAAGACTTCAATTGGTTCGCCAAACAAAAGTTGAGAAACCATTTCGGAGGCGTCACTCGCTTCTTTTCGAATGGGAGCGACAGAAACGAAGCAGAAAGCTTTTGTTTGACTTGGACTTATTAATTTTAAATTGTTCATATCGTCTATCAAAAGTAGAAAATTAAAACTGATTAATGCCTAATTTTACCTGAAGTAATCCATGGAAAACGAACGACTCATTTTAGTGACCAACGATGATAGTGTAAATGCGAAAGGCATCCATGCACTTGTTGAAATGGCTCAACAATTTGGACGTGTAGTCGTTGTTGCGCCAGATAAGCCGCAATCCGGAATGGGACATGCGATTACGATCAATCATCCACTTCGACTTTTTCCTTCGGATCTTTTTGGTCAAGTGGAGGCATATGCTTGTTCAGGGACACCAGTTGACTGTGTGAAATTAGCCATTTCGGAAGTCCTGCACCGAAAACCAGATTTCATTCTTTCGGGCATCAATCACGGTGAAAATTCATCCACAAATGTGCTGTATTCAGGAACAATGTCTGCCGCAATTGAAGGTGCGATGGAAGGAATACCGTCCATTGGATTCTCTTTGGCTGATTTTGCTCCGGATGCTGATTTTGAAGCCTGTCAATACTTTGGTGCTCAACTTTTGTCACAGTTCATTCAGAATCCAATCTCTTCAAGTGTTTGCCTCAACGTGAACGTGCCTAAATTGAAGATTTCAGAAATACAAGGAATTCAAGTGTGCAAGCAAGCGCACGCTTATTGGGCGGATCGATTTGAACGAAGAAAGGATCAATTTGGCAGGGAATATTTCTGGTTATCAGGTGAATTCGCTGATGTAGACCAACGTCCAGATACAGATTTACAAGCGCTCAAAAATGGATTCGTGAGTTTGGTCCCTACGCATTTTGACTTAACAGCCTACGAAACATTACAACAAATGAAAAATTGGAAAATATGAAAAAAATAACAAGAGAACATGTCCTTGGTTTCCTCATCGGAGTTTTGTCACCAATCGTTTTTTTACCGATAATCGTTTTTATCCTGTCGCAATCACGTCATACGGAATTCTCTTATTTGTGGAGTCAAGTCAATGATTCGGTTGAATACTTGAGTCGCTATTTGTCTCTCGGATTGATTCCAAATTTACTTTGGTTCTATTTGTTTTTAAACAAAGAGAAGTATGCATACACCAGAGGAATTATTTTTGGCATGCTTATTTATGCACCGTTCATGGTTTACGTGAATTTGATTAGGTAAGATGTCCAAGAAAAACGTTTTTATTCTCAGTGGCGAAGCATCAGGAGACTTGCATGCAGCAAACCTCGTTCGCGCTTGGAAAAAAAACAGTTCGGACTTTGAATTTCAAGCTTGGGGTGGCGATCGACTTTCGGCAGAAGGTGTTGAATTGAAAAAACACATTCGAGACCTTGCGTTTATGGGCTTTTTGGAAGTTATACAGAACTTACCGACGATTCTGAGAAATTTCAAGTTGTGTAAGCGACAGATTACCGATTTTCATACGGATGTATTGCTGCTCGTCGATTATCCTGGCTTTAATTTGCGCATGGCAAAATGGGCGAAGTCGAGAGGAATTGAAGTGATTTACTATATTTCTCCAACGGTTTGGGCGTGGAAAGAAAACCGCATTCATCAAATCAAAAGAGATGTCGATCGTATGTATACGATTCTACCATTTGAACCGGCGTTTTATCGGAAATTCGAGATGGAGGCTCAGTATTTTGGACATCCGCTTTTGGATGAAATTGAACGTTTTCATCAACAGGAACGAACAACGTTAGCGCTCCCATCTTCTAAACCTATTTTAGCAATGTTGCCGGGAAGCCGTAAACAAGAATTAAAGAAAAAACTTCCGTTGATGTTGACAGCTGCAAAAGCTTTTCAAGAAACGCATCAAATAGTAATTGCTGGAGCACCAAATTTACCATTGTCGTTTTATCAGGAATTTCAATTGGACGAAAATGTGACCTTGATTCAAAATCAAACCTATCCACTATTGAGTCAAGCGGATTTGGCATTAGTGACTTCCGGAACAGCAACCTTGGAAACAGCGCTGTTCCGAGTTCCTCAAGTTGTCTGCTATAAAAGTTCAGCCATTTCTTACCGCATTGCAAAAGCGCTCGTGAAGATTAAATTTATTTCTCTGGTGAATTTAATCATGGATAAAGAGGTTGTACGCGAATTGATTCAAGATGAGTGTCAAAGTGATTTGATGATTCAAGAGTTGCGAAAATTACTTCCAGGAAAGGAACAGCGGATGGAGATGATGAATGCATACGATCAACTAATCACCTTGCTTGGTAAAGAGGGATGTAGTGAAAAGATGGCGGTGGATTTAATTCAATACTTTAACTAAATGCTCCGAATTCTACTTATCCTTCTTGTGTTTTGTCCGGTATTCTTGAATGCTCAAAATATCCGTGTTGGATTATTTTCGGATAAATCCATCAAGGAAATGGAGGGTATTGTTGGGAAAGGAACCTATTTTGTTTTTAAGGATTCGATTCAATTAGCAAAATTAGGTCCTGCGGATATTTTCAAAGCAACATATACCGCTGGAGTCGTTAGAGTAATGGTCAACGGTGTTGAAAAGGGGAGAGGGAAGTCCATTCGTTTGATTCAGGATAAACAAGAAGATTATTTACAAGTGCGCTTGATCCTTCCCGCTGCGAAACAACGTTCATATGAAGGAGATTTCGATATTGAAATCAGAAAAGAAGCCTTGAACTTGGTCAATAACCTCGATATGGAAACCTATCTAGAAGGTGTAGTGGAATCAGAAGGTGGTCCAGGTCAAAAGTTAAATTACTACAAAGCGCAAGCGGTGATTAGCCGAACGTATGCAATGAAATACTGGAGCAAACACAAGGAAAATGGCTACAACCTCTGTGATCGCGTTCATTGTCAAGCATATTTGCACCACCGCAGTGCCACCATTATTATTGATTCTGCCGTACATCAAACTCGTGGATTGGTCATGATTGATCAAGCGGGGGACTTGTATCCAACGTATTTTCATGCGAATTGTGGTGGACAAACATCAGAACCACACTATGTTTGGAATGAAGAGATTCCCAATTTATGTTCCTTCAAGGATACCTTTTGTATTCATACGAAACAGGCAAAATGGGAGAAAAGAATTCCAAAAGAACAGTGGACAAAATTTTTAGTGGACAAATACGACTTTCCAATTGCGGATTCCGTCAGTTACGAATTGTTGCAGCATTTTGTCCAAGAGCAACGTTCTGCATTCTATTTACATCCCATTTATGGAATTCCACTTCGGGACTTACGTGAGCAATTCAAATTAAAATCAACGTTTTTTGATATTGAGATGGAAGGTGAAGAAATGGTACTACACGGACGCGGATTCGGTCACGGAGTTGGACTATGTCAAGAAGGAGCAATGAATATGGCCAAAAAAGGCTATTCTTTCGATCAGATTCTTGGGTTTTATTACCCAGAAATGAGGATGATTGAACGGACGATGCTTATTTATAAGTAATTACAAAAATCTCTTCGTCATCACGTTTGAAGAATTTCTCTGAACGCGCATAAGCCTCTAGATAATCTGGATTTTTCAAGCGGCGAAGTATTTGCTTCGTTTCTTTGAGCTGCTTGGACATTTCCATGTTTTGCTCAGTAAACTGATTGACTTTACGCTGTTGGGATATGAGTGTAAAAACATCCCAGTCATCTAAAAACAGAAAGTAAATCATGAAAACTATTCCTGTGAGGATGTATTTGTTTCTGAGATAAGTTGGGACTTGAATTTTCATACATCAAATATACATGCATAAAAAAAAGGAAGCGTTCACTTCCTTTTTTAGTTTTTAAGATTCGAATGTTCATTTATTCCGTTTCAAAGCTATTGTATTTCTTTTCGTAATAGGCAATAAAGTCTTTATCGTATTCAAACCATTTGGATACGTGCTTCAACATTGCTCGTGCATTTGCTGTATTTCCGTCGCGTTTAATCAATTGTTGTGCGCTTAAGATTAATCCAGTTCGCAAAGCATCTTTGTCTGCATCCGTGAAATTATCTAAATCTTTTAACTTCATCAAATTCGGAATTTCCGTTTTCCAAATAAGGTTTGCTGTTTTCGCATCTTTGTTTTGAAAACGAATCGCTGCTTCAACAAATTTAATTGCCATTGGATTTTTGGTAATGGTAGAATATTGCTCCGCAGCATCAAGCATTTCTGACGTGACTTCCGTTAGTTTTTCTTTGTTGGTATTGGAATACAAAATTGGATAACCATCTTCATCCTCTAAACGATAAATGATTCCATTATCCAAAAGTTCGCTCTGGAAATTCGTTAGCCACATTTGATGTATAGGCATGCGGAAGATTCCGTTCTCATCTTTTTCAATTGCCGTAGCTGTAGCAGTTACTGCCTCGTCAAATGGATCTTGGATAGCTGGATCTTTTAAGTCCTTTGCGTACATTCCGTAAAATCCTTTTGCTAAGAAAATGTATGGTGTTGGATCATTTGCATACTTCGGTTTAACTACATAATCAGACGCTCTTTTTACCAATTTAACGAAATTACTATCCGCATGAATTTGTGTTAATTCATCTAGGTTGTTCGTTACAGTAATTAAATTATCACGGTCCTCAGAGATGTCAAATTCTTCTTCCTCAACTTCTCCGTTTTTCAGTTTTTTTGATTTTGAATACGTAACGGACAAGGAAACACTGTAATTACCGACTCTTTTGAATTCAACCTCGATGATATCTGCCTTTTCATCTCCCTTTGTGTAAGACCAGTCTTTGTCCTTCGTGCCAGAAATCGACCAAAGTGTTGCTACCTTTTTTGTTCCCGCAGGAGTGAAAATCGATTTCATCTCAATGCGGTTTGTTTTACTTCCCTCGTCATCAAGGGTAATCACTCGTTTGGATTCCTTTAATTGTAAGCTTGGTTGTTGAGCCAATAATGAACTGGTCATCCACACTAAGCTGAATAAACCGGTTAAAATCATTTTTCTAGAAAACATAAGCGTTGTTTTTTTTAATTGTGGCGTTTTCAATTATTGTGCCGAATTTACAAAAAATTATTCATGACTTTTAATGAGGAGCTTTAATATCTCTTGTGCGGCCTTCGCAATCTTTGTTCCGGGACCATAAATTCCAAATACTCCTGCTTCATACAAAAAGTCGTAGTCCTGTTGCGGAATAACTCCTCCAGCAACGACCATGATGTCTGATCTGTTCAGTTTTTTCAACTCCGCAATGACTTCCGGAACCAAGGTTTTGTGTCCAGCAGCAAGAGAAGATACGCCCAAAATATGCACATCATTTTCGATCGCTTGCTTGGCAGCTTCTCCAGGTGTTTGGAAAAGTGGTCCAATGTCTACATCAAAGCCAATGTCAGCAAACGATGTCGCAATAACTTTGGCACCTCGGTCATGACCATCTTGCCCCATTTTCGCAATCATGATTCTTGGACGACGGCCTTCCAGTTTACTGAAAACGCGCACAAGCTCTGTTGCGGTTAAAAAGTCTTCATCTTTCATAATTTCTTTTGAATAGACACCACTAATGGATCGAATCACTGCCTGGTAGCGTCCGTAAACACGTTCCAAGGCATCGGAAATTTCTCCTAACGTACAACGCGCCTGCGCTGCTCTGATCGCAATTTCCAATAAATTACCATTTTCGTCTTTCGCGGCGTGTTCTAATTCGATTAAAAGTTTCTGAACAAGTTCCTCATCTCTTCTATATTTCAGGGCGTTCAATCCTTCAATTTGTGCATCGCGCACTTTTGAATTGTCAATTTCTAGAATATCAAAGTCGGACTTGTCTTCGTTTTGGTAGCGATTGACACCCACAATGATTTCTTGATTGGAATCAATGCGAGCTTGTTTTTTCGCTGCCGCTTCTTCAATGCGCATTTTAGGAATTCCTGTTTCGATGGCTTTTGCCATTCCGCCTAATTCCTCAACTTCTTGAATCAGTGTCCATGCCTGATTCACCAATTCATTCGTCAGTGATTCAATGTAGTAACTTCCAGCACTTGGATCGATAAACGAGGTGATTCCTGTTTCCGTTTGCAAATAGATTTGTGTGTTTCGTGCAATGCGTGCGGAAAAGTCAGTAGGTAAAGCTATGGCTTCATCCAACGCATTGGTGTGTAAGGATTGTGTTCCTCCCAAAACTGCAGAAAGTGCTTCAATACATGTTCGAGCGACATTGTTAAATGGATCTTGTTCGGTCAGTGACCATCCAGAAGTTTGACAATGCGTTCGTAAGGCCAAGGACTTCGCAGAGGATGGATTGAATTCTTTGATCAATTTTGCCCAAAGTAATCGTCCAGCGCGCAATTTTGCTACTTCCACATGGTGATTCATGCCAATTGCCCAGAAAAAACTTAATCTCGGTGCAAATTCATCAATTTTCAGTCCTGTGTTTAGTCCTGTTCGTACATACTCGATTCCATCGGCTAGGGTATAGGCTAATTCCAATGCGGCCGTTGCACCAGCCTCGTGCATGTGATAGCCAGAAATACTGATGGAATTAAATTTCGGCATGTGTTGCGACGTGTACGAAAAGATATCCGCGATGATGCGCATCGATGGGGTAGGTGGATAAATGTAGGTGTTTCGCACCATGAATTCCTTCAAAATATCATTCTGAATGGTTCCACTTAATTCTGCTAAACTCACACCTTGTTCCAAAGCACTGGCAATGTAAAAAGCCATGATGGGTAAAACGGCTCCGTTCATGGTCATGGAAACGGACATTTCTCCCAATGGAATTTGGTCGAATAAGCGTTTCATGTCCTCGATGGAATCAATGGCAACACCCGCTTTTCCAACGTCTCCTTTCACGCGCTCATGATCTGAATCGTAACCACGGTGTGTCGCTAAATCGAAGGCTACGGATAATCCTTTTTGTCCTGCCGCTAAATTTCGACGGTAGAATGCATTGGACTCTTCCGCTGTTGAGAATCCTGCATATTGACGAATCGTCCAAGGTTTGGAAACATACATGGAAGCGTATGGACCTCCAAGATATGGAGCAAATCCGGAAGTGAATTGCGTGTGTTCGATGTTCGCTACATCTGTCAACGTATACGTGGACTTCACGCTAAATCCTTCGTTCGTCATTCGTTCAACAACATCCATCTGTTCCGTTGAATGAGTTACTTCGAAAGCTGGAATCGTTTTTAAATCGATTTTATTCATCTCAATGTGTTCTTTCAACGGTTAAATATTCTTTTCCTAAATAGTTGGGCATGGTTCCCCAAGATTTAGCTTTGCTTTCATCATTGTTTAAGAAAGTATGTACGCCAATGAGTTTTTCTTTCCCGCTCAACCAAGCGTCTTCACGTTTCAGTCTGGTTTGATCAATGTCCGAAAGACAGGTGTCAATCAACTCTTTTCCATGAACTTCGGATAAGGATTGAATGCGTCCCCATGTTTTTTCGACAATCTGAACGGTTAATGCCTCCACAATTCGACTTCCTTTCATGGGATCTTGTACCCAGTCAAAATGGGCTTCATCGTTAAGTAAGTTGTAAACATTCAAG
>JBILRU010000004.1:0-38448 GCA_044372485.1 Crocinitomicaceae bacterium | reverse complement strand
TTTGTAAATCATCCCATTTGGATTCAAAATCCTTGCGGTCTTTTTTGAACATTTCCGCTAATTTATCCGCCACCTTTTTCGTGATGTGCGCGGAGATCTTCTTTACGTTGCTATCACTTTGAAGGTACGAACGAGAGACGTTCAATGGAATGTCTGGTGAATCAATCACACCATGTAAAAGTGTCAAGAACTCAGGGACAATTTCCGCCACACTATCCGTGATGAAAACCTGATTACAGTATAAATTGATTTTATTTCTTTGAACTTCTACATTTTCCTTGATTTTAGGAAAGTACAAGATTCCAGTTAAGTTGAATGGATAATCTACATTCAAGTGAATGTGGAATAAAGGATCATCGAATGTTGATGGATACAACTCGCGGTAGAAACTTGCATAATCTTCCGAACTTAAGTCTACAGGCGCTTTTGTCCAGGCTGGCGAAACATTGTTTACTTGATTTGGAACATCAATCGCTACACGTTTCACTTTTCCATCCTCGTCTTTTTCACCTTCTGGAGAATCAACATATTCTGTCCTATTTCCGAAGAAAACAGGAATCGGCAAGAATTTACAGTACTTGTTTATAATTCCGCCAATACGTTCTTTTTCCAAAAATTCCATGGACTCTTCATTGATGAACAACACGATATCTGTCCCGTGGTATTCTTTCTCAATTTCTGTTAGCGTATACTCAGGTGAACCATTGCTTTCCCACTGAACCGCTTGAGATCCTTCATGACGAGACAATGTTTTTATTTGAACGCGTTCCGCTACCATGAATGCCGAGTAGAATCCTAGACCGAAGTGACCAATGATTTGCTCTGCGCCTTCTTTCCCTTGGTATTGTTGAACGAATTCCTCCGCTCCTGAAAAAGCGATTTGATTGATGTATTTATCAATTTCATCTGCCGTCATTCCGATTCCACGATCTCGAATGGTCAGCGTTTTTTCTTCTTTGTTTAAAATCACTTCGACTTTCAACTCGCCTAAATCACCTTTAAATTCTCCGCTTTTTGCGAGAACGTTTAACTTTTGAGAGGCATCTACAGCATTTGAAACCAATTCACGAAGAAATATTTCGTGATCGGAGTACAAGAATTTCTTGATGATTGGAAAAATGTTTTCCGTTTGTACGTTTATTTGTCCTGTTTTCATGATATACATTTTGATTCTGTTACCGGTCAAGGAATATGCCAAGGACCAAATTGTGACATTTTGACAAGTTTTACTTGTCCTGCGTCATAAATCCTCGGTCTTTTGAAATAATTTGTCACTTTTGTAGCATGAAAGGATATGCATTTATTACCGGCGCAAGCTCTGGATTCGGAGAAGCAATCGCAGAGACATTAGCGAACGAAGGATACAAATTAATCATTGCCGCTCGACGCACAGAGCGCTTGGAGGCATTAAAGTCACGCTTAAGTCATTTGAGTATTGATGTCCAAATAATAACCATGGATGTGCGAAATGAAGAAGAAGTGCAACAAGCGGTTTCTTCCTTACCAGAAAACGTTCGAAATCACATCGCAATCTTGGTGAACAATGCAGGATTAGCCGTTGGACGCGGTCCAATTGACCAAGGGATTTCCGACGACTGGGAGCGCATGATTGACACGAACGTGAAAGGATTGTTGTATGTGACGAAAGCCGTTGTTCCCTTTTTGAAAATGCAAAAACACGGACACATTGTCAATATTGCGAGTATCGCTGGAAAAGAAGTATATCCCGGTGGAAACGTTTATTGTGCGAGCAAACATGCGGTGGACGCACTTTCACGTTCCATGCGTATTGATTTGGTTTCCTATGGAATCAAAGTAACAAACATCGCGCCTGGCGCAGCAGAAACAGAGTTTTCACTAGTTCGTTTCAAAGGAGATCAAAGTACAGCAGATTCAGTTTACGACGGTTTTGATGCGTTGCAAGCACAAGACATTGCAGACACTGTTTTGTTTGCTGTTACGCGTACTGCTCATGTCAATATAAGTGACATAACGATTATGCCAACGGCACAAGCGGGCGCAACAATTTTACACAAAGAAGCTTAGTTTCCTTCTGAATCCTCAGGTGCTTCGTCAGATTGACCAAGTGGAAGTAGGTTTTGAATCAAGTCTTCGTAGCGTTGTTTGATGCGTTTTTTCTCATCTGCTTTTGCAAACGATTTTCCTTCTTCTAATTCTGCAATTTCCATTTCAAGGGCGTTCACCAATTGCATGTAATTTTGAAGGTTGAACTGAATCGCTTGTTTCACCCAGTATTTCGTTAAATCTCCACCAACTTCATTGTAATGAATGTAAACGGCATGTGATTTCTCTTGTAAATCAATGTTCATGCGCATGATGTACACTGCATAGGAGATCATTGTTCTCAATTCGTCATATCCTTTAAAATCACTATGGTAAATGAGTTGATCTAAGTAGTCGTAGTCCGTGGAGTCGCCAATTTGCGCAATGACTTCAGCGATGGTTACTTTCAATGCTTTTGCTGGTTCATTTTTCATTCCACGAGCAACATTTAACGCATCTTTCTCATCCACTTTGATGTAAGAGCCTAATCCAGCAGCAATGGCCGTGTACGATTTCTCTTTGGCCATGAACGACTTAAAGAAGGTGCTTGCTTCATCTGCTTCCATTAATTCCATGCATCCAATCGCAGCAGCACGGACATCTGATTTCGCATCGTTCAAGGAGATTTCTTTTAGTTGGGCAACATACGTTTTGGCCTTCTCTTTTTCCATTTTCTCGATGACTTTAATCGCTGATAAACGAATACTCCAGAATGGATCTTTCAGTGCATCCGACAACAAACGAGCTGATTTATCTCCCGGGATATTTGCCACGCGTGTTACTGCAGTATTACGTGCTTTCCAACGCTTTGCATTGTAGTACTGATGGATAAATTCATCCGTAGATTTGTCTTCAAAAACTTTACCCAACAACATTTGAGGCTCATCGAACAGGACGTTTTTCACTGTTCCTTTGATTGGGAAATAGAAATTTTGTTCTACCGAATCCACAACAATACGTGCCGTAGTTTTTCCTGCTTCATCCCAAATCGCTACATCCACTGGAAGCTTGTAAATTGGGAATTCGTTGAAATTTTGAAGTTGTTTTACTGTCAATACCAGTGTATTTTTGGATGCATCGATCTTATGCGTTACCTCTAAAACGGGATGGCCACTGCTCAGGAACCATTGATTGAAGAACCAGTTTAAATCCTCACCTGAAACTTCTTCAAATGCCATGCGCAAGTTGTGAACTTCAGCCGCTTTGAATTTATTCGAGGTTAGGTAAAGGTTTAATCCTTTGAAGAATGCCTCATCCCCCAAATAATTGCGCAGCATATGTAAGATACGTCCACCTTTGTTGTAGGAGTGACCATCAAACATGTCTTCTTTGTCTTCGTAGTCAAAACGAATTAAATTGACGTATCCGCCATTTTCTGCTGAACTAAAATACCCATCAGCTTCGCTTTCTGCTTGAAAATCTGCTTCATCCAAACCGAAACGATGTTCGTCCCATAGGTATTGAGAATAATTGGCAAACGACTCATTCAATGGTAAGTTCGCCCAAGATTCGCAGGTTACTAAATCACCGAACCAGTGGTGGAATAACTCATGTGCAATTGTCGATTGATCGTTGGCATCTAACAATTCACGTTCAGTTTTGTATACGTAATCACCAAATACGACAGCTCCCGTGTTTTCCATTGCTCCAGAAACATAGTCTCTTACCACAATTTGTGAGTATTTATCCCATGGATAGTCAACGCCTAACTTTTCAGAGAAGAAACGAATCATTTCAGGCGTTTCACCAAAAATGGCTTTCGCATCCTTTTCATATGCCGGCTCAACGATGTAATTCACTTCCATTTTGGAACCGTCTTTGCGTGTGTAGGAATCTTTTACCGTTTTGAATTCACCAACCGCCATCATAAACAGGTAAGGAGCATGCGGTAACTCTTGTTTCCAATGGTCTGTTCTTGTTCCATCGGCATTTTTCTTGGAAGAAATTAATTTTCCATTTGCCAAGGTCATGTATTTGTCTTGAACAGTCATTAAGATTTCTTCGGTTGACTTTGCATTTGGCGCATCCACAGTTGGGAACCAAACGCTATTTGCTTCCGTTTCACCTTGTGTCCAAATTTGAGGCATTTTCGTTTTATCTTCTCCTTTTGGATTAATGAAGTAAAGTCCTTTGTCTGAAGTAATCGCCGCGCTTCCACCTACTTTTCGCTCATCTGGCTTGGAAACGTATTGAATTGTGACATTGAATTTCTCATCACGTGTGTATGTACGGTCTAACTGAATGCGCAAGTGCAAGGAGTCGTTGTAGGTATAGGAAACCTTTTTGTTGTTCATCTCTACAGAAAGAATATCCATTCCTTTTGCATCCAAAATCAAGCTGTCAGAAGGATGAAAATGTTGTTTCGCTGTCAGGATTTCTTTACCGTTCAATCGTGAATGTTCCCAATCGAAACTTACTTCTAATCGCGTATGAACGATGTCCGTTAATAAGGTGCGTGATGAATTGTAAATACCACGAACGTATGGATTTTCCTCCTCCATCATCATTTCTTCCCATTCTGCCTCGGTAAAATCACCTTCGGGCATGATTTCTTCGATTCCTTCAGGAGCCGGTTCGTAGGGAGATTCCGTTATTTGACGGTGACAAGCTGTAATTATCAAAAACGTTGAAACGAAATAAGCGTATTTTAACATAGGAAGATATTTTACACAAAACTGCAGAAAATAAATGAATTTACCGAGAATCTTGTTGGGAAACCAACTCAAGAAATTCCCTTTCGTTACTTTTGCAGAAAAAAAGATGGTTTCAATTGATTCTTACAACTTTGATGGTAAACGCACACTCGTTCGCGTTGATTTTAATGTGCCCCTGGACAAGGAAACAATGGAAGTGACGGATGACAAGCGTATTCGTGCGGCATTACCTACCATTCAACACATATTAAACGCAGGAGGAAGTGTCATTTTGTTGTCTCACTTTGGTCGCCCCAAAGACGGACCAGAGGAAAAGTTTTCATTGAAACACATCATCAAAACGATTGAAAAAAACATTGGCAAACCCGTGAAATTTGCAACGGATTGTATCGGTACAGATGCCATTGATCTAAGTAGCAAGCTACAACCGGGAGAGGTTCTTCTATTGGAAAACGTTCGTTTTTATTCCGAAGAAACAAAAGGTGATGTGGCCTTTGCGGAGAAATTAGCTTCTTTGGGAGATTGTTACGTGAACGATGCTTTTGGCGCCGCACATCGTGCGCATGCAAGTACAACGCAAATTACCCAATTTTTTCCAAACGATAAAATGGTTGGATTTTTAATGAAATCGGAACTGGAAAGTGCGCGAAAAGTGTTGAATCACGCTGAGCGTCCGTTCACAGCAATTGTCGGTGGAGCGAAAGTATCCGATAAAGTATTAATTGTTGAGAATTTATTAAACATCGCAGACCACATTATCATCGGAGGAGGAATGTCCTATACGTTTTACAAAGCGCAAGGTGGACATATTGGACAATCGTTATGTGAGGATGAGCGACTAGAAACGTGTCGTGAAATTTTAGCGAAAGCGAAAGAAAAAGGTGTCCATATACATTTACCGCTTGATTCTACCATTGCGGACAGATTTGCTGCAGATGCGGAGACAAAGGTATCACCAAGTAATCAAATTCCAGAAGGTTGGATGGGATTAGACATAGGAACAGAAGCAATCGCTCAATTCCGCGAGGTACTGCTAGCAAGCAAAACCATATTATGGAATGGTCCAATGGGCGTTTTTGAAATGAAAGCATTCGAAAACGGAACGAAATCCGTCGCAGAAGCAGTAGTCGAAGCAACGTTAAATGGAGCCTTTAGCTTAATTGGTGGAGGCGACAGTGCGGCAGCCGTTCAGAAATTTGGCATGAGCGACCTAGTGAGCTATGTGAGCACAGGAGGAGGCGCTTTGCTTGAGTATTTTGAAGGAAAAGTGTTGCCTGGAGTTCAGGCGATGGAAGACTAATTTGTTTTAACAACGTCAACAAGACGGTTAGAATATCCCGCTTCGTTATCGTACCAGCCCACCACTTTCACTAATCCGTTGAATACCGTTGTTAATTCGGCATCGAAAAGACAGCTGAATGAACTTCCAATGACATCACAGGAAACGATTGGATCCTCGGTATAACCAAGAATTCCTTTCATGTCGGTTTCGCTCGCTAATTTCATCGCTGCGTTGATTTGTTCAGCCGTTACGGTGGACTTTGTCACCAAGGTTAACTCGGTTACCGATCCATCCGCAACCGGAACACGAAAACTTCCACCTGTAATCTTTCCTTTCAAGTCAGGGAAAATACGTGTGATTGCCTTTGCTGCTCCAGTAGATGTTGGAATGATGCTGTTTGCAGCTGCGCGAGCTCGACGTAAATCTTTGTGTGGCGAATCGTGTAAGCGTTGGTCAGAGGTGTAACTATGAACAGTGGAAATATATGCTACTTCAATATCCATTAAAGATTTCAATACTTTGACCATTGGAGCGACGTTATTAGTCGTACATGAAGCATTGGAAATCACGGCGTCATTAAAATCAACTGCGGCTTCATTCACTCCCATGACAACTGAAGGAATATCTTCATCGTTCGCAGGAGCAGAAATAATCACATTTTTTGCACCACCAACCAGGTGTTTAGATGCTGCTTCACGTGTTAAGAAAAGTCCGGTAGATTCCAAAACTGTTTCCACACCGTAATTTGACCAAGGAATCAATTCTGGATTTCGTTCACTAATAAAGGTGATTTTTTTTCCATTAGAAAAATGCAATTCATTTCCGTTGATTTCAAAGGACAAAGAAAAATTGCCATGAATGGAGTCGTACTTCAACAAATGGGCAAGTGTCTTCACGTCAGCTAAATCATTGACTAAAGCGACATCTACTTGAGGATCAAGTAAAGCAATACGCGTAAAACAACGTCCAATTCGACCAAAACCATTTACACCAACCTTTTTCATTTTTCGAAGTATTTATTACTACAAAATTACACAACCGTCTGAGAATAGGTAACAATTAAAAAGAAAAAGTGTTCAAATGACACTTTGAACACTTTTTACTTTGAATATCAATTAGTTACTTAGTTAAATGTATACGTTTGTCCATTTACCGTAACGGTAAAAGTGGCATCACACATTCCACTACCGTAATCAACTACGCGGAGTGGGCGATTTTGAGGAGTGATTTCAATGGTTCCACTTACAGGGAATCCACATCCGACTTTAATATGCACCGGATTAGTAGTAAGGGCAGTATATCCTCCACCCGATGAAAACGTTCCTGATGCAGTACCCGTGATGTCATATTCATCATCGAAGCGATTGAATAGTGTCGTATTTCCCGCCGTCCAAGTTCGAACCCGTGTCGATGTGTAGCTGACTGTTTCGCCGGACGTCAAGGTTGCAACACCATCAATTTGTACATTAAAATAAGGTTGACCAGAAGTATTTAAGCCCATATTTTCAACGGTCTTGATACCTTCAATTTTAATGTCATTTACATAGTAATCAATTGGTGTGTGCGTGATGATTGTTCCTTGAGCATGATAGAAACCCGTAAAAGTTGTAATGATTTTACCTCGACGTGTTTTTCCATCATTACAATCGCAGTTGCTGGAACCGTAATCAACCGTAACCGTTTTAACGGATGCAATCGTATCTATGGTAATGATCACATTACACGCCGTTTTCTGCTGTACTGGCTTGTCTCCAGGATGTGTAACAATCACACCTCCATTTTTATAATACACCATGTTCCCCGTAATCGCTTGATCCGAAATATTGGTCATCTCATCAAATGCGGATTCTACTTTAAAGTTGACTTCGGCAGATTGATCTTTGTCATAACGAAACTTTCCACAAGAACTTAAAACAAGTCCTAGTCCAACTGTAATTAGCCATAATCTTTTCATAAGCACTTCATTTAAAACGATTGTTAAACGCAAATACCTTGCCATTTGTTTTCTACAAATTCAATTTTTTACGAACATCTTTTTTAATACTGTCCTTATGTAAGTAGATGTTTATCGTTTTGTATTTGAAGTAGTTTTCAGATACATACAAGTATCCTTTCGGATAGTTTGAGGTCCCCCAAGAATTTTTTACCAGGAAGTAATTCACTCCATTTTGGTCTGTATATAATCCAACAATGTGCATTCCGTGGTCATCTGTGGTTGTTTTATTATCGTAGGCTTCTTGACGAAGTTCCTGAGTAATTTTCATTTCTTTGGTGGGCTCCGAAAAGGCATTTGATTTGCGTTCAGCACCGGCAGTGTTGAAGTTTTTCTCATCTTTTCCAACAACTTCAACGCTTTTAGGATCAGCAGGGACAATAGCAATTCCATTTCGGAAGCTAAATCCTTTTTCTGAAACATCTGCACCCCAAGCAATCGTGTATCCATTTTTCAATGCTTCAATAGTGACATCCACTAAATCATTCATGTCTACATTGTAACTTTCACCCCAAGCCCAGTTATCCGGAATTTCCAAAAGGCATTTTTTGTACATATCATGGTTCGTGAAAGATGTCAAAGAGATGTAGTTATCCATGTCCAACTGTAAGTGTTCTGCAAACGATTTTGGCGTGTACTTTTTTCCTTCCCATTCGAACTCTTTCACATCTTTCCCGATATTTTTGTCCAGAATTTTGTTGTAATCTTTCTTCCATGAATCCGAAATTCCCTCTGGAGCACCTAATTTAGGCATGATGTCCTGCATGATTTTGTTTAACTCTGTAAACATTTCTCCATGATTGTAAGTTTCGGTGTTTTCCAATCCTGTGTAAAGTTCATAAGGAACAATCCCATATTTACGAATCACTAAAGGAATGTCGTGGAATGCCCCACCTTCACCGAAGTTCGTTTTTCCATCCATACGGATGTATTTATCCGCTTTCATTTCATAGGCTTTGCGAACGGTATACATTTCTGACAGGACGATGTCTTTACCTACACCCAAGCGCATTAATTCTGATTCAAAAAAGGACATACCGGAAAAGGACCAACATGTGCCTGTTCTTCCTTGGCTTTGAACAGGAGTAGCGTCTAAATGGACAACTTTTTGAAATTGGTATTTACTCCCTTCTGCATTGGTAACTTGTGCCAATGAGATTGTTGCACCAAAAAAGATTGGCAACAAAAATTTAATTGTTCTTTTCATGTGTTGATTTATAGTTTACAAATCCAACCTTCCATTCCTTTGGAATTTACTTTCGATTGAATTGCTTGAATTTCACTTTGATTAGTAGCTGAACCCGCACTCACACGTATGAGTGATCCGCCAGACAAAATATGTGCATTGAATCCATCTGCTTGTAGTTTCTGCAAGAGGTTTTTTGCATTTCTCTCATCAGAGAAGCATCCAACAACGTATTCGAAATTTGATTGAACGATTTCTTGCTCTACTGTCCTAGGTTTCGTTTCAGCATTCGGTATTTTCACTGCAAACACAGTAGATTCATCATATTGATATAATCCGATTTTCCCTGGTGCTACATTAGAAAGTTGTTCCTCAATTTTTGACTCATTAGAGAAAACTTTTTCTAAAGGCGTCAATTGTTTTTTAGCATAATGTACAGCCACCTTGCCTCTCAGCGGATTAAAGTCCTTGTATGAAATGAGTCCAGAATGCAAAACATCTGTTTTCATTGGAATCCAAAACGAATAGAAAGCAAAAGGCAACAAACAAGCCGCTGCGGCATACTTCCAGAATTTCGTTGGATTTTTTAGCGTTTGATCTTCTGTTGTACCCGGAACGAACTGGAGGATTGGTGTTTCCTCTTGAACCTGATTCGGAACAAACGTCACATTCGACAATCCATAGGAGCTCAACAGCAAATTAAAATGTCTGTCTTGTTTGAATCGTACAATTCCATCCGCATCCTTAGAGAAAACCCCTAACTTTGGAATACTTACTTGTTTACCTTGAGCTAAATCTGCATTTAATTTTCCAGTATAATCAGTCAGTTGACTTACTCCTTCATGGTAATAAAGTCCATTCAATCGCGCATATTCTGCTAAAACTAATCCGTCATCATTAATTAGATTACGGTTAAATAACAATTGTTTGTACGGAGCTTGAAGAATTCCTTTTTCAAAGTCGATTTGAGCCGAAATAGTTTTGGATACAAATCCACCAAAATTCGGCAAAACCACGCAATTGTGGCGCAAAATTAGCTGGCAAATAACTTCTTCAAAAGGGATCATTTACCAAATTTACAAAAGAAAGATGGAATTACAAAAACAGAAGTACATTGTCTACATCTTCTGGGGTATCAATGTTGGGTGTTTCGATGTTCGTTTGAACAACTTTAATTGGATATCCGTGGAACATCCACCTCAATTGCTCCAATGATTCCATTTTCTCCAACGCAGTTGGTGTCAATTGGCAAATTTGTGCTAACGTATTTGCTCTATATGCATACAATCCGATGTGTCGAAGGAATGGATAATTCGACAAGTATGCTCCCTTAAAATGATGTGAATTTGGCACACAGCTTCGACTGAAATAGAGCGCGTTTTCTTGATGATCCAGGACAATTTTAATTCTGTTGGGATTCAACAAATCCGATTCGTCGCTCGTTGGAATTCCCAAGGTGGCAATAGTGACATCGGGGTTATTAAATGCACTAAGAAGTTGCTCAAGTTGCATTGGATTCACCAAAGGCTCATCTCCTTGAATGTTAATGACCACATCGAATCCCGGGTTTAACGCAGCTACTTCGGCACAACGGTCCGTTCCACTCTGATGCGATTGATTTGTCAAGCAGACATTTCCACCAAAACGAAGAACCTCATCGAAAATGCGCTGATCATCCGTTGCAACCACGATTTTTGTCAATGAATTCGACTTTGATGCGCCTTCATAAACCCTTTGTATCATGGACTTTCCCTTAAGATCAATCAATGGTTTTCCCGGAAAACGAGAGGACGCGTATCGAGCTGGAATGATTCCAAGTACTTTCATTAAAATTTCATTTGTAGTTGTGCAATAAAGTTTCTCGGAGCCTGAATATCACCAGGTCGACTTGAATATTCCGCATTTAATAGGTTATTCACGATAAAACTCACACGGAAGTTGTCGTTGATTTTATAAGCGATTCGAGCATCAAAAACGAGGTTTCCTTTGTTGTATTTTTGTCGGTATTCTTTGAGTCCAGGAAGGATGTAAACCGTGCTATTCAATGCTGGATCCAAGTCTGATTCAAAAACACGGTCGATGTTGCGCATAAAACTATTGTAGCGAGAAGAAACGCCGAAACTCCAATCTTTGTAATTGGCTTCAATATCTGCTTTGGCTAAATGTTTAAATCGGTATTTCAACATGTTCGTTGTCGTGTCTGAATAAGTTGCTGTGTAGAGGTTGTTATTGTTTAAACTAATCGGATTCATATACGTATATCCGAGAAGAGAAATTAATTCTACGTTTCCTAATTTACCCATTGAATTGAATGAAAAGTCTAATCCTGAAATTCTCGCTTTCTCTACGTTTTGCGCTTGGAATCCAACCCAATCGCTGACGTTGTAATTACCGCTAGTCAAGAAGGTGATGTCGTCTGGACTCGGATTAATCGGGTTCAACGGTTTTTGTGAAATTGGATTGAAATATACAAATGAGAATTCCATCATGTTGCTGTATTGATTGACGAATGCGGCTAAGTCTAAATAGCCTTTCCATGAACCAATTTTTACTCCTTGCTTGATGCCGATTTCACCTGCCCAACCTATTTCCGGTGTCAAAAAGGGATTCGGGAAAATATTCAATGCTCCAACAGAAGTTTGTGTATATCGTTCTGCTACGGAAGGATAACGAATCCCTTGGCCAAAAGACGCGCGTAAATGCGTAAACTTCGCAGCTTGATAATGAATTCCAGTACGAATAATTGGGTAAAAAGGGATTTTGATGTTCTTCTTTTCAGAAATCATAAAATCCGTGTCCCCACTTTTTCCATCCATCTGAAAATATTCCAAACGTGCACCAGCACTAAAATCCCATTTTCCCTTGTGCAATTCAAGTTGAGTATATAGAGCCAAGTTCTCCGAATGGTGATCACCAAATAAATTGGACCGCACGACATTGTAAATATTGGATGCGCCAGAGGTTAACGTTCCGCCATTTTTAAATTGTTTTTGGATGGAATAATCAGAAAAATAGATGACTGCTCCGTTGCTTTGACTCGGATTGTTTATGTTGGTGTTTCGCGCATAATAAACACGCGTTTTCAAATGGTGTAAATTGTTATTTTTATCGATGAATTTCACGTAAGGATCGACAAACAAACGCTGGCCAAAGTTGTATGTAAGCGTTGACGCTGCATTGCTTGTATCGGCGCCTCCACTAGGAACATATCCCAAAGAGTCACTTTGCCAGATTAAAAAACTTCCTGTTTTTTGTGCTTGATAATTGTATCCGATTCCAGCTTTCAAACGCGTTGCTGTTTTGGGACGAAAATAAATGGTTCCACTGACACGAGCACGATTCTCTATCTCACCTTGACGGTAACCATCATTTTTAAACAATGTTGTAGAAATTGTGTAGCCCATGTAACGATTCATTTTAGAATGGTAAGCTTCGACTTGCTGAAACATTGGTGACTTGTTCCACCATTTTAAACTTGCTCTAGCCGGATCTCCATAGATGCCGTTTTGGATTTTAATTTTAGTTTCCGGAGTAGATTTTGGTTCTTTTTCCGCCAAAGCAATCACCCCGTTTAAGGCTCCACTGCCATAAAGTACCGAAGACGCACCTTTCATTACTTCAATTTGAGATGCCTGTTCCATTGGGATGGCGTTCCACTGTGTATCTCCAGCGTAACCAGAAAGCAATGGCATTCCATTCCACAAAAGCAACACTCGGCTTCCCGTTCCGTATGCAAATCCTGATCCTCCTCGGATGCTTACTTGTCCATCCATGGTGTAAACTCCAGGTGTTTGATCCACCGCTTGTTCTAAATCTGTGATTCCTTTGTTATCGATTAATTGTGGTTTGATGATCTCCATGGAAACAGGAATTTCTTCAATCGCTTGTTTGCGTTTGCCGGCACTGACCACGACCGTTGCCTCGTCCTTGGTTCGCGTTTTTAAGAAAATGGTTATCGGACCAGCGGATTTAATGTCAAGTGTATCATTAACAAACTGAATCATGGAGACAATGATTTTCACTGGATATTTTGCCGGAGTCAATGTAAATTCCCCTGCGTAGTTTGTTAGGGTTTTTTGTCCATCGGAGGATATAATCTTAGCGTTTTGAAGTGCTTGATTATCTTCTGAACTCAGGACGGTTCCGGTGACTTGACCTTGAACAAATAATGTGAACAAGGCGAAAAATGAGGTAAAAAATAATTTATTCATAATAGCGTAGTAGGATGTGAAAATAACGAATTCAAAAAGAATTTCGTGTATTCTGCTCGAAATTATAAATCGTATTGCAACTGAAGAGTGAAATTCCTCGGTGCTTGAAGGTCACCTGGGCGTGATGAATATTCTGCATTTAAAAAGTTATTGGCAATAAAATTGAACTTTATTCCTTTTTTCAAATCATAGCTTACGCGTGCATCAAATACAAAAACCCCTTTGCTAAATTGTTGACGATACTGTTGCATGCCAACGAGTAATTCTGTGCCTAAGACCCCTACTTCAAAAGCACGGTCAATATTTTTCATGAAGCTATTGTAGCGCATGGAACCACCAATGCTCCACTTTTTATAGGTTGCTTGAACATCTGCTTTCGCTAAATGGTTGAATCGGTATTTCAGCATATTCGTTGATGTATCCGAAAATGAAGCTCGATAAAAAGGGTCCTTGTTCAAACTCACAGGGTTCATATACGTGTAACCAAGTAAGGAGACTAACTCAACATTGCCAATTTTTCCTGAGCTATTGAAAGAAAACTCCACTCCAGAAATTCTTGCTTTCTCGGCATTTTGTGCTTGAAATCCAACCCAATTGTAAAAGTAATTAATGGCATTGGGATCATTTGTTTGGAGTGTTGCCATTGTATCTGGCTTGTATACTCCGAAGGAAAATTCGGTCATATTACTATATTGATTGACAAATCCAGCGACATCTATCATACCCATCCATTTGCCAAACTTGAGAATTTGTTTCCATCCAATTTCACTATTCCAGCCTGTCTCGGGGCGCAAATCCGGATTTCTAAAAATACGCACACTTCCTACGGAAGCCGAAATGTAACGTTCCGCAACCGAAGGAAAACGAATACCTTGTCCGAAAGACGCTCTTAAATGCGAGGCTTTATTGATGGCATAATGTGTGCCTAGACGAAAAATCGGGTAAACCGGAGACGTAAACTTATCTGAAATCACGAATTGGGTCTCTGGTTTGGATTTATCCAACTGACAATATTCTAATCGAAGTCCAGCGGTGAGGTCTAGCTTCTTCAACTTCGTCTCCAACTGCTCATACAAAGCTAAATTATTGCTCAAGTGATTATCAAAAACGTAACTGGTCACCTTGTTGGTCATGCTCATGAATCCAGAAATGAGATTCGTATTGCCGATTTTTTTCTGAATGTTGTAATCCGCATAATACATTTCCGCAAAGGAAGCGTCATAGACCTGTTCTGAATTCCCTGTCGTAACAAGGTAATACCTCGTTCGCAAGTAATGTTTATTGTCGTGTTTGTCGATGAATTTTACATACGGATCCACATTTAAGCGAATGGCGCGTTGACGACTCAGGGTGTTTTCCAACGCTTGGTATCCCATGGAATCGTTTTTCCACAGAATAAAAACTCCTTTGTCTTGCCACTGAAATTGGTAGCTCATCCCCGCCTTCATTTTCGGGAATTTTTTTGAGAAGTAATACAAAGAACCATTGATACGAGCGCGTTTTTCGTCATTTCCTTCGCGGTAGCCTTCATCGATGAGTCCGTTGACGCCGATGGTATATCCCAGTCTTCCTTTTGATTTTCCGTAATAGACATCGAGCAAATGACTCATCGGATTTCTGTCCCACCAAGTCATGGAACTTCGTTTTGGATCTCCATACACACCGGACTGATATTTCATCGTTAATTGTCCTTCCGGTTTCGCTTCTTTTTCTGTCAAAGCAATAATTCCGTTCAGCGCCCCACTTCCATAGAGTACAGAAGATGCCCCTTTCAAAATTTCAATCTGCGAGGCTTGTTCCATTGGGACTGCATTCCATTTCACATCTCCTACATCCGGAGAAAGCATAGGAATTGCATTCCACAACAACATGACGCGGCTACCTGCGCCATAGGCATATCCACCTCCACCGCGAATACTGACTTGACCATCCATGGTAAAAACGCCTGGACTTTGATTTACCGCCTGCTCGAGGTTCGTAAATCCTTTGTTCGCAATTAAGGCTGGTTTTAAAATCTCAATAGAAATTGGGATTTCTTCAATGTTTTGATTTCGTTTTCCAGAAGTAACAATTACTGTTTTAACATCCTGCGAAAGTAAGGATAAGGACGTATTTACATATCCCAATTGTTGAATTCGCATGGAATCCACTTCATATCCTTTTTTATAAAAATAGAGTGTGACTGGTAATTTTTTTACTGGAATGACAAAGGTTCCATATGCATTCGACTCCACCTTTTCGTTTTCAGACGATTTCACCGAAACTTGAGTAATAACAATTTGTGATTCTTTGTCGAAAACTACACCTGTTATTTGTGCATAAATGTTTACTTGAATAATGCAAAAAAGTAGAATAAAGTATTTCTTCATGCTGAAAATCCCGATGTTTTTTGTTAACTTAAAGTTACGAAACTAATCATTTTTTTGAATTTTATGCAACTTGAACTTTACAAAATCGCCCTTGGACAGCTGAAAGGAATTGGTCCTTCCAGAGCAACAAGAATCTTAGGGAAACTATCGTCTCTCTCCGATTTATTCACTCAAACCGACCGTGAGCTATACCTTCAAACAGGCGTTTCCTTGTCCATATTAAAAGAAATGAATCGTGGTGAAGCATTAATGACCGCAGAAAAACAGAAGTCCTTTAATGAACGGAATAATATCATCTCCCATTTTTTCATGGATGACGATTATCCGAGGAGATTGCGCCAATGTCCTGATGCACCCATTGTACTTTTTTCAAAAGGACTATCTGATTTAAATCAGCCAAATGTTGTTTCTGTTGTTGGCACAAGAAATCAGACCGAATATGGACGAAAACTTGTGGAGGAATTGTTGGAAACAATACAGTCTAAGGAGTTAACGGTCATCAGTGGATTAGCCTATGGAGTTGATATCCATGTTCACGAGACCTGTGTGCAAAAAGGAATCTTCAATATTGGTGTTTTCGGACATAGTTTGGATCGTATTTATCCATACCAACATCGTAGAGTCGCAGAAAAAATGCTCGAAAATGGCGGGTGGATGAGCGAATTCATCGTTGGAACAAAACCCGACCGCATGAACTTTCCTATGAGGAATCGGATTATTGCGGGAATGTCAGACGCCATTATTGTCGTGGAAAGCAAAACAAAAGGTGGATCCATTATCACTGCGGAACTAGGGAATGATTACAACAGAGATGTTTTTGCTTTTCCAGGAAGTGTTCATCAAGAACAATCTGAAGGATGTAATTGGTTGATTCAGAAACAAAAGGCTCATTTGATACAGAATGGTACGGATTTTTTAACTTTCATGAATTGGCATTTGGACATGCCAAAAAAACAACTCGAATTATTTCCTGAACTAGAAGAAAATGAATTAAAAGTGTACCAAACTTTAGTCGAACTAAAAGAGGGGCACATTGATGTGATCGCGATGAAATCAGGATTAAGTACCTCGCAATTAAATGTGCTATTATTTCAATTAGAGATGAAAAACGTTGTACATTCGGGAACAGGAAATCGCTATACCTTACAGCGGAAACATTGCGCTTAAATGAGGCAGGATGATGAAAGCGCCAACAATGATAGCGAAAATACTTGCAATCAATACTGCGCCAGCTGCAATGTCCTTTACTCGTTTAATTTTCTCGTTGAATTCCAATGTATAAACATCTGCCAGTAATTCGATGCTTGTATTTACGGCCTCTAATGCGAAAACAGCGGAGCTTGCTCCAATGATCCAGAGCCATTCATTTATAGTTAAACGAACGAAAAATCCAACAATCAAAACCAACAGGAAAACGAATAATTGAATCCGAGCATTCCTGCTTTCGGAAAATAGTTCTCGAATCCCCAGGATGGCGGTTTTCAGTGCCGAAAAAAAGTTTGTATGTTTCATCGGTTTGAAATTAGTAAAAAAAGGAAAAATGACGTAATTTTGCAGTCACGTTCATTTAAATAAACTTATAAAGAAAGGTGGAGGGACTGGCCCTACGAAACCTTGGCAACCTGCCTTCATGGAAAAGGTGCCAAATCCGATTCCTATTTTAGGGAAAAGATAAGTTGAAACAACCGTTGTTTCCGACACATTTCTTTGTTATTACACGCACATGAAAAGCGCATTAGAAACAGCATTAACCAAACGTATTTTAGTACTTGACGGAGCCATGGGGACCATGATACAACGTCACCATTTGGAAGAATTCGACTTCCGTGAAGGTGCGTTTGAACAACATGACAAACCCTTGAAAGGCAATAATGACCTCTTGTCGATTACAAGACCAGAAATCATTAAAGACATTCACCGTCAGTACCTACAAGCCGGAGCGGACATCATTGAAACAAACACCTTTTCCGGGACAACCATCGCACAGGCGGATTATGGACTCGAGGACGCAGTATATATGATAAACTACGAAAGCGCGAAAATCGCGAAAGAAGTTTGTGACGAATTTACAGATCGAACAAGATTTGTAGCTGGATCCATTGGCCCAACGAATCGAACGGCATCCATTTCTCCTGATGTCAATGATCCAGGTTTCCGAGCAGTCAGTTTCGATGATCTTGTGCTTGCCTATAAACAACAAGTGAATGCGTTGATAGATGGTGGAGTTGATCTTCTACTTGTAGAAACTATTTTTGACACACTCAATGCCAAAGCCGCACTTTTTGGTATTGATGAAGTATTTGAAGAAAGAAAAATAAAACTGCCCATCATGGTTTCAGGTACAATTACGGATCAAAGTGGGAGAACATTAACCGGACAAACAACCGAAGCATTTTTAATTTCGCTTTCCCACATGCCTTTGCTATCCATTGGATTGAACTGCGCTTTGGGAGCGTCAATGATGCGACCATATTTACAGATTTTGAATGAAAAATCAACATTTGCTGTCAGTGCACATCCAAATGCCGGACTCCCGAATGAATTCGGACAATACGAAGAAAGTCCACAAATGATGGCCAATCAAATCCAGACTTTCCTCGATGAAGGTTTAGTCAATATTATTGGTGGTTGTTGCGGAACAACACCCGAACACATCCGAGCGATAGCCGACATAACGAAAAATTACGCACCACGTGAATTCAATCTAGCATAACTCACTTTTTCTTGAAAAACATGTCACAATCATTGAAATTATCCGGACTCGAACCACTCATTGTAAATGCGGAAAGCAATTTCATCAATATTGGTGAACGCACGAATGTAACTGGTTCAAGGGCGTTTTTACGCATGATTCAAGAAGGAGATTATGAAGCAGCCGTTGCTGTTGCGCGTGAACAAGTAGAGGGAGGTGCACAGATTATCGACATCAACATGGATGAAGGAATGATTGATGGAAAAGAGGCCATGATTCGTTTCTTAAACCTCATCGCAGCCGAACCTGATATTGCACGTGTTCCCATCATGATTGATAGCTCGAAGTGGGAAATCATTGAAGCCGGATTAAAATGTGTTCAAGGTAAAGGAATTGTCAATTCAATTTCACTGAAAGAAGGTGAAGAAAAATTCATCGAACAAGCGAAAAAAATAAAGCGTTATGGCGCGGCAGTGATTGTCATGGCTTTTGACGAAAATGGTCAGGCGGACAGTTACGAACGTCGAATTGAAATTTGTCAACGATCTTACGACATTCTTACCCAAGTGGTGCTTTTTGCCAAGGAAGACATCATTTTTGATCCAAATATTTTCCCTGTTGCAACGGGAATGGAGGAGCATAATAACAATGCTTTAGATTTTTTCAAGGCAACAAAATGGATCCGTACGAACCTGCCTGGCGCACATGTCAGCGGTGGTGTTTCCAATGTGTCCTTTTCCTTTCGAGGCAACAATAAAGTGCGCGAAGCCATGCATTCTGCTTTTCTTTACCATGCGATTGCAAATGGAATGGATATGGGAATTGTCAATCCAAGTATGTTGGAAGTATATAGCGACATCGATCCACAATTATTAGAATATGTTGAGGACGTATTGTTAAATCGACGAGCAGATGCAACCGAGCGTTTATTGGAATTAGCAGAAACGGTCAAAGGCGATGGGAAGAAAAAGGAAATCGACTTAAGTTGGAGAAATGCTACTGTGAAAGATCGCTTGTCTTATTCACTTGTGAGAGGACTAGTAGAGTTTATTGACGAGGATGTGGAAGAATGTCGACATTTATTTGATCGACCAATCGAGGTAATTGAAGGTCCATTAATGGACGGAATGAACACCGTTGGTGATTTGTTTGGAAGTGGTAAAATGTTCCTTCCACAGGTAGTAAAGTCTGCTCGTGTCATGAAAAAAGCCGTAGCATACTTACTTCCATACATTGAAGCGGAAAAAGGTGGAAAAAGTTCTTATGCTGGAAAAATATTGATGGCAACCGTGAAAGGAGATGTTCACGATATTGGGAAAAATATTGTGGGTGTCGTTCTTGCCTGTAATAATTATGAAGTTATTGACATTGGCGTCATGGTTCCAGCGGAAAAAATTATTCAAACGGCGATCGAAGAAAAGGTAGATGTGATAGGATTAAGTGGACTCATCACCCCTAGTTTGGATGAAATGGTTCACATGGCCAAAGAAATGGAACGCGCTGGATTGAGTATTCCATTACTCATCGGTGGGGCAACGACTTCCAAGGTTCATACAGCGGTGAAAATTGATCAATTTTATCAATTAGGACAAGCAGTTCATGTTCTTGATGCCTCGCGGTCAGTTACAGTTGTCGAAAGTTTACTTGGTGCTAAGAAAGAGGCTTTCATTGCAAATTTGAAAGTAGAATATCAACGATTACGTGAACACCATGAAAAACATCGTGCTGCCAAGGATCTTTTATCACTTGCCGATGCAAGAGCGAATAAAGCATCACTCGATTTTTCCGATGTGAATATTGCCGTTCCAAAGAAACTAGGGACTCATGAATTGGAGGTTTCGTTAGATAAATTAGTGCCTTACATCGACTGGACTCCTTTTTTCCAAACTTGGGAATTGCACGGGAAATTTCCTGCCATATTAACAGATGATATTGTTGGTGTTGAGGCAACAAATCTATTTGAAGACGCACAAAAAATGTTGAAATCTATGGTGAGTGAATCGTGGGTAACTGCAAAAGCTATTTTCGGAGTTTATCCAGCAAATAGCATGGGTGATGACATCGAAATTACGGATTCAAGTTCCAAGGAACAACGATTATTTATTCAACGAACCTTAAGACAACAAACAAAAAAAGCCCTTGGACAATCAAATAGTGCGTTGTCGGATTTTATTTCACCCAAAGAAAGTGGGAAACAGGATTACATCGGTGCATTTGTTGTCACAACGGGAATTGGACTGGATGAACACGTGGAGCGATTTGAAAAAGATCACGACGATTACAGTTCCATCATGGTGAAAGCACTTGCCGATCGCTTAGCAGAGGCTTTAGCAGAGTATTTACACCACCTTGTTCGCACCGATTATTGGGGCTACGAAAACATGGATTCCTTTACAAAAGATGAGTTAATTCAAGAGAAATACCGTGGAATCCGTCCAGCTCCTGGGTATCCTGCTTGTCCGGATCACTTAGAAAAAATAACGATTTTCAATTTGTTGAATGCGACAGAATCCATTGGCGTTTCGTTAACTGAAAGTTTAGCAATGACACCGGCTTCTTCTGTGAGTGGTTGGTACTTCGCGCATCCGGACGCCAAATATTTTGGACTCGGTAAAATTACAGAGGAGCAAGTACAAAACATGGCCACACGCAAAGGGGAATCCTATGAATCGATTGCACGTTGGTATTCTTCAGTTCTCGTTTAATTCGCTTCGCTCTCGAAAAAAGCATCGATAGAATGTGGTCCTTGAAGCGCCGCTTGAACCGCAAGTTCATCACAGCGTTCATTTTCTGCATGTCCTGCGTGTCCCTTCACCCATACAAACTTCAATTTGAAGCGGCTGTGTGACTGTAAATAACGCAACCAAAGGTCTTTATTCTTTTTGTCCTTGAAGTCTTTTTTTACCCAGCCAAAAACCCAGCCTTTAGTAATGGAATCGATGACATACTTCGAATCAGAATACACCGTTACCGGAAATTTATCTGATTTGATTTTCTCCAATGCTGCACAAACAGCCATTAATTCCATGCGGTTGTTGGTTGTTTTTCGAAATCCTTCGGATAATTCTTTACGTTGGTGACCAAAAATGAGAATGGCACCATATCCACCTGGACCTGGATTTCCGCGAGATGAACCGTCTGTATATACTTTGATTTCTGACATAAATTTACTCCAAGTTACTTGGATTTTAATCGTTTGGGATTATCACTTAAAAAAGCAGTCCAAGAATCTCCCTTCGATTTATTGTGTTCGCCAATTCCGTTGGAAAAATGGTGACAGACGGCTGCTGCCAATCCATCCGTTGCATCCAAATATTTCGGCATATCCTGAAAGTTCAAGAGTTTTTGAAGCATAGCTGCCACTTGTTCTTTTGAAGCGGCACCACTACCAGTAATGGATTGTTTAATTCTTCTTGGTGTATATTCCTCGAAAGGAATGTTGTGGTTCAAGCAAGCAGCAATTGCTACTCCCTGTGCACGTCCAAGCTTCAACATGGATTGTACGTTCTTCCCGAAAAATGGTGCTTCAATTGCCATTTCATCGGGTTTATACTCTGTGATGAGTCCGTTCAAGCGATCGAGAATTCGTTTTAATTTATCCGGATGATTTGACAACTTGTTCAATTGGATGACGCCAAAATTCAGCATGTGAAGTTGGTTCTTTTTCACATGAATGAGTCCATATCCCATCACCGTAGTTCCAGGGTCAATTCCAAGAATAATCTTGTCTTCCGTCATTTTTATTCGATTCGGGTTTAAAGCTAGTCAATGTTTAGAAAAGAAGAGATCTCCCAAGAAAAAATCCTTTTGATTGAATTAATTGGTGGAAGAAATATTGTCTTCTTCTACGAGTGCATCACCTCGCATGCGCAACAACAACTGAATCAGCGCAATGACGTCTTTTTCACAATAAATTCGGATTCGATCTAAGTCGTTTTCCTCGTAATAAACACGCGCGACATCGGCACCAGAAATATCATCTTTGGGAGTGGGAATTTTGAAGACGTGACACAATAAAGCCAAGGAAGTAAATGCCTTGTAATCTCCAAACTTCCACAGCTCTAATGTATCTAAATGATTGATCTCCCATGGTTTTTTGCCGGCAATGTCTAAAATTCCGGGAAGAGAAATGCCGTTAATGAGCATACGCCGACAAATGTAGGGAATGTCGAATTCCTTCGAGTTGTGTCCACAAATTACGTGATAGGTAGTGTTGTAATGTTCTTCCAATAACTTTTTAAACTGGCGAAGTAATGTTTCTTCATCGTCGTGAGCATAGGATTTCAAACGAATGGTTTTTCCTGTGGAGGTCTCTCGAACCATTCCGACGGAAATACAGACGATTTTACCAAATTCAGAAAGAATCCCACCTTTTTCATTGTAAATCATCTCTATATTTTTCTCCGGATTTACTTGGAATCGATTCTTTGCATAAAAAAGCTCTTGACCTTTTTCATCCAAGTCCTGGTATTGATAAATTTGAGGTACTGTTTCAATGTCCAAAAAGAGAACTTTGTCAAACTGAATTCGTGAAAGCATATGTGGTTGATTTATGAGATGAATATAGGTGAAAATCTTGATTTATCGGAGTAAAAACGTCAAATTTGCTAAAATTGATGTATGTCCGAGCAAATAATTATTTCAGGCCAAACAAAACAAGCGAAATACGAAGCCTTATTGCCACAGATTTTTGCTTTGACGGAATCTGAGTCTTCTTGGATTGCGAATTTGGCGAATACTTCTGCCGCATTAAAAGAAACTTTTGGATTCTTTTGGGTTGGATTCTATTTGGTTGATGGCGACCAACTTGTTTTGGGTCCATTTCAAGGACCTGTTGCGTGTACGCGTATTGCCTTTGGTAAGGGCGTTTGCGGCGCTTCATGGAAGCAACAAAGGGCTATTCTTGTTCCAGATGTCGACGCGTTTCCTGGACATATTGCTTGCAGTTCATTGTCCAGAAGTGAAGTAGTACTTCCCTTGATGAAAGAAGGGGAAGTGATCGGTGTTTTAGATGTGGATAGTGAACAGCTCAATGAATTTGATGAGGTAGATGTCAAATTTTTAACGGAACTTTGTACATGGCTCGTTTCATTGCATTAATTTGTCTTCTTTTCCTTGTTGCTTCCTGCGGTCAGATTGGAACCATTTCAGGTGGACCGAAGGATGAAATAGCGCCACAAATTACTTCATCGAATTTAACGGATAAACAAGTAAATTTTTCTGAAAAAAGCATTGAATTTACCTTTGATGAATACATTGAGTTGAATAAAGCAGCTGAACAAATCGTTCTGGTTCCGGCGGACTCAAAACTTCAAAGTAAATTAGCTAAAAAAACACTTTCGATTACTTTTGACGATTCACTTGAGAAAAACACGACCTACACCCTTTATTTGAATGCTGCCGTGAAAGATGCAACAGAGGGGAATGATTCACTCATGAAATTCACTTTTTCTACCGGTAAAGTAATTGATTCTCTTTCTTTGTATGTCCGAGTTTTCGATGCCTTTTCAAAAGAGTGGAAGTCAAAAGTCACTGTTGGACTTTATCCAAATTTTGAGGATGAGAGTCCACGTTACTTTACACAAAGTCAGAGCAATGGTATTGCACACTTCGAAGCCTTGCGTACAGGAAGTTATTTTGTGAAAGCATTTACCGACAAAAATCAAGATTTACACATTCAACAGTCCGAAATACAAGGGTATAACTGGGATGCTATTACCCCTGGTTCCGACGTTACTGATACGCTCCTATTGCCTATTTCTCTTCCCGTTCAAGAAGACAAATTGAAAAACGCGCGATTGATTCCACCTGGCATTATTGGTGTTCATGTTCCAGTGGATAGGGATGGGACTAATATCCTATTGAATGGACAAATACGTGATATCAATCAATTTATCGGAATAGGAGAGGACAGTTTATTGGTTTCAATTGGCGAGATCAAAGAAATTGATTTGCAACTCATCATCGCCGAGGATACGCTTCTTCTTCGAAATACGCCGAAGCAACAAGCAGCGAAAATCGCGGTTCAATTCATCGAAAAAGAAGGGTTGCAAGATCGCTTTTTCCTATCGTGTTCCGATTTCATTCAATGGCTGGACACCAGCAAAATGAAATTGAGGAATATGGAGGATAGCAGTCTTGTTGCATTTGATGTAGAATTCCTAGCTAATCAATTCGAAATCTGGCCAAAGAAATACGCAAAAAACTATCAATTGTCCCTAGCCGAAGGTGCAATACTCGGCAAGACAAAAAATGTCTCAAATAAATTTCAAAAGGAAATTGCCTGGAAGCAAGATCGGGACTTCGGTGATTTAACTATTCGATTAACCGATACTATTCCCGCAGGAATCATACATGTTATTCAAAAAAACGTAGTGATTCGGACCGCATCATTTAATGAGACTGACAAAATCAGTCTTCCTGATTTATTGCCAGGGGAATATACCTTTAAAGTAATCTTAGATCGCAACAAGAATGGTAAATGGGATCCAATTTCTCCGAATATTAAAACATTAGCAGAGGAAGTGTTGTTATTCAATACACCTGTGAAAATCAGAGCAAATTGGGAGGTGGATGTTAACGTTGAAGTCCCATTAAAGAATTAAAGAATTAAAGAATTAAATAGTAAACCCTTAAAAAAGTAAATCAAATGAAAAAATTAATCTTAAGTTGTGTGATTTTTGTTTGCGGAATGGCAAATGCACAAGTCCAAGTTCCGAAGGCAAGCCCATTAGCAAAAGTTCAACAGCGCGTTGGACTATCGGAAATTACCATAAACTATTCTCGTCCTTCCGTAAACAATCGAGTTATTTTTGGTGGATTAATTCCTTTCGGAGAAAAATGGAGACTTGGCGCTAATGAAAATACTAAATTTCAAACATCTGATGATTTGGATTTTGAGACAGGAATACTTAAGGCAGGTACCTATGCTCTATTTGCGACACCAAATACTGATTATTGGATCTTGGAGTTTTATTCAGATACAACTAACTGGGGTATGCCTGAAAAATGGGATGAACAAAAGGTAGCATTAAGATTGAAAGCCGCCATAGAAAAACCAAGAATGACGATAGAAAACCTTACCATTGGAATTGAAAAAATGGAGTTTAATAGCGCGGAATTAGTCATATCTTGGGAAGAAATGAATATTCGCTTTCCCTTCACATTAAATACGAAAGAAAAAGTGCTTGCCAGCATCAAGAATACAATGACTTCAAAAACGATCACGGCAGATGATTATCACAAGTCTGCAAGTTATTACTTCACAGAACAAATTGACATGAAAAAAGCCCTTGAATGGTCCACGAAAGCTGTGGAGATGAAGGGAGTTAGTGCGTATTGGATGACTAGATTAAAATCGCAGTTGCAAGCGGCAAATGGTGATTATAAAGGAGCAATTGAAACAGCGAAAATATCAATGGAAGCTGCAGATAAGGACGGCGACCAGAACTATGTTAAAATGAATCAATCATCCATTGAAGAGTGGAGTAAAAAGAAATAACATTGTTCCAAAAGTACCGCTATCACATTTGGTTACATGTGATTATTTTCATGTGGGGATTTACCGGAATACTTGGTAAACTCATTCACTTAGATGCCATCATAATTGTGTGGTACCGCGTGATTATTGCAGCATTATTCCTTGTGTTTTATTTTATTTGGATGAAAAAACCCTTTTCATTTCCGGTGAAACATGCATGGAAAATTATGCTGGTTGGAATGATAGTCGCCGGACATTGGATGACCTTTTATTACAGCATTCAATTGTCTACAGCATCCCTCGGGATTTTGTGCTTATCCACCACGACTTTACATGTCACATGGATAGAACCCATTGTCATGAAACGTAAATTTTCCTGGATGGAGTTCCTCTTTGGACTGTTAGTAATTTTTGGGATTTATTTCGTCGCGCACGATTTCAATGAAACAGAAAAAACTGCCTTGTACTTTGGGCTTGCATCAGCATTACTAGCTGCGTGTTTTTCCGTTTTCAACGGTCGACTGGCACAAGATGTTGAATCTGCTCATATTACCTTGTATGAACTCAGCACCGGGATTGTCTTTATAAGTTTAGTCTTGGGCTTCAGTGGAAAGTTAACTGCTTCGCACTTAAGCATGACCTTGTCAGATGGATTGTGGCTATTGTTTCTAGGTGTGATCTGTACCTCCTTTGCCTTTTTAATGACCATTGAAATCGTAAAAAGACTTGGTGCGTTTACCGTTTCCTTGAGTATAAATTTAGAACCTGTTTACACCATCATCTTGGCGATATTCATTTTGAAAGAACATAAATTATTGAACATAAACTTTTACTTAGGATCGTTGATCATCATATTAGTAGTAATTGCCAATGGCCTGTATAAGAATTGGCTGAACAACAATCAACAAAAAACAAAAATTATAGAAAATGGAATATACTAATCTTGGAAAATCCGGCTTACAAATTAGCCGACTTTCGTTGGGTTCATGGTTAACTTTCGGGAAACAAATTGGCGATGATGTAGCCGAAAGACTCATGGACATCGCTTATGAAAATGGAATTAATTTCTTCGATAACGCAGAGATTTATGCGCGTGGAAAAAGCGAGACGGTGATGGGAGCAATCCTTAAAAAGAAAAATTGGTCGAGAGATAGTTACATTGTGAGTAGCAAAGTGTTTTTTGGTAACGGAGGTCAACTTCCCACCCAAAAAGGATTGAGCCGCAAACACATTGTTGAAGCCTGCGAACAAGCATTGAATCGTTTTCAATTAGACTATTTAGATTTGTTTTTGTGCCATCGTCCAGATAAACAAACGCCCATTGAAGAAACGGTTTGGTCCATGCACCAACTTATCATGCAAGGTAAAATCTTGTATTGGGGAACATCCGAATGGAGTGCACAAGAGATCATGGAAGCACACATGTTTGCGAAACAAAACCACCTTATCGGTCCAATTGTCGAGCAACCAGAATACAACATGTTTACACGTCAAAAAGTAGAAGTGGAATTTTCTCAGGTTTACAAGACAGTTGGACTCGGAACAACTATTTGGTCTCCATTAGCAAGTGGAATATTAAGCGGTAAGTACAATAAAGACTTTCCAAGTGATACCAGACTTGGAATGGAAGGGATGGATTGGTTAAAAGAAAAAAATCTCACAGCAGAGCGAATTGACGTAGTTAAAAAACTGAGTGCTTTGGCAGCAGATTTAGACATGTCGCTTCCGGTACTTGGACTAGCTTGGTGTTTGAAAAATCCAAATGTGAGCACAGTCATTTTAGGAGCTAGTAAAGAATCCCAATTAACTGAGAATTTGAAATCATTGGATGCCAAAGAAAAACTAACGGCAGAGGTAATGGAACAAATTGAGTTGATTCTATCAAATAAACCAATTCACCCAGATCATTAATAAACAATTTTTAAAATTGGCTGTTAGTCCTTTAAATCACTAATTTTGCCTAGCATTATTTC
Source organism: Crocinitomicaceae bacterium (assembly GCA_044372485.1). Lineage (GTDB taxonomy): Bacteria > Bacteroidota > Bacteroidia > Flavobacteriales_D > Crocinitomicaceae > UBA952. The sequence goes on along the minus strand of JBILRU010000004.1, from coordinate 10,544 downwards.
AGAAGCATGATCGAAACAGATATTATCATTATTGGCGCAGGTCCAGTCGGACTTTTTACCGTTTTTGAGGCCGGACTTTTAAAGTTACGTTGTCATTTAATTGATTCATTGCCACAAGCTGGTGGACAATGTTCAGAAATTTATCCTAAGAAACCGATTTACGATATCCCAGGATTTCCTTCCATTCTTGCCGGAGAATTAATTGACAATTTAATGGAACAAGCAGCGCCCTTCAAACCAGGATTCACCCTTGGAGAAGCAGCACTTTCGATTGAAAAAACTGCGGATGAAAAATTCATTGTCACAACAGTTAAAGGAACCAAACATCTTGCTCCAATTGTTATGATTGCGGGTGGACTTGGTGTTTTCGAACCAAGGAAACCACCTATTGACAACATCGCTGACTTCGAAGACAATGGTGTCGAATACATCATCAAAGACCCAACAATTTATCAAGATAAAGTATGTGTCATTGCTGGCGGTGGTGATTCCGCCTTGGATTGGTCTATTTATTTAACCGAGCGAAAAATTGCTAAAAAAGTACACTTAGTTCATAGAAGTAGTTCATTCCGTGGACATTTAGATTCAGTTCAAAAAGTCATTGACATGGCTGGAACAGGTGAAATCAATTTAATTACGGAAGCAGAAGTGACTGGATTATCAGGAACGGGTAAACTAGAGAACGTTCACGTGACACATCAGAAAGATGGGGAAATCGTGATTAACGCAGATCATTTCATTCCGCTTTTCGGATTAAAACCAAGTTTAGGTCCAATTGCAGATTGGGGATTAGAAATTGAGAAAAGCGCAATTAAAGTAAATACACTGGACTATTCCACGAATATCCCAGGGATTTATGCGATTGGTGATGTGAATACGTATGAGAACAAATTAAAATTGATTCTTTGCGGATTCCACGAAGGAACCTTAGCTGTTCAATCCGCATTTGCACGTATTCATCCAGAAAAAAAGAACGTCCTGAAATATACAACCGTCAACGGTGTTCAAGGATTTTAATTGACTTTTGATATTCGTTTGAAAGAAGTAACTTTGTTCAGATGAATCGCTGGACCGTTAATTCTGTTGTCATACTTGGACTCGTTTCCATTTTTAGTATCCTGCTCGTGCAATTCGTATGGATGCGCAGTACGGTGGAAATGCAGGCAAAAAACATTGCCATCCAAGAAAAGGAAGATAGCTTAAACCTTCGTGAGTTTTCACAACAAGCGCACAGCGCGCTGCGAGAAGTTCTGGAACAAATTTCAACAAACCATCCCGATCACACCGATTTGTACGGGGCAATCAAGCAAATTAAAAGCAATCACTTCACCGTTGATTTCAACGAAGAATTACAACCTTTTTACCTGGAAACTTTACTAAAAAAGGAATTGTACCATCAAAACATTCACCAAGATTTTGTCTATGGCATTTATGATTGCTTTACTGATTCAATTGTCATAGGGAATCTCATCAAATTCACGAAGGACTCCTTGTATGCAGATTCCAAACACGGACTTCCAGGTTTAACACCTGAATCTTTGAACCTCACCAAAGACGGACACTATTTCACGGTTTATTTTCCAAACGTAAAGCCAAAGTCAATCGAAGCGGCATCCTTTGTTTCTCCATGGGTTTACCTAGTAATCATCATTCTATTCGTCATTGTTTTCTTTGCTTTTAGTCTTGGGATTATAATTCGCCAAAAGAAACTTTCTGAAGTGAAGACGGATTTCATTAACAACATGACACACGAACTCAAAACGCCCATTTCTACAATTAGTCTTTCTAGTGAAATGCTGATGCGAATGGATTTGTCTGAAGAAAATCAAGAAAAAATACATAAATATGCGAGTATCATTTTCAAAGAAAACAAGCGCCTAGAAAATCAAGTTGAACGAGTGTTGAACGTGGCAAAATTGGACAAGGACCAAGTTGTTTTGGACAAAGAATTATTCAATGTAAACGAATTACTTACAGAAGTAAAAGAAAATTTCGAATTCAATCAATCCGAAATTGGCGGATTGCTCACTATTAATTGCGACGCACAAAACTTTGAAATACAGGCAGATTCTGTTCATATCACCAATGTCATTTACAACCTTCTAGACAATGCCATCAAATATTGCGAGGGGAAAGCCATGATTCACATTCAAACGAGGAATGATAAAAATGGACTTTCAATTGAAATTTCGGATAACGGAATCGGGATTAAAAAGGAAAACCTAAAAATGATCTTTGATAAATTTTACCGCGTTCCAACGGGAAATGTTCATGATGTCAAAGGATTTGGCTTGGGATTGTTCTATGTAAAGCTCATTATCGAAGCACATCAAGGGAAAATCGATGTGAAAAGTACGCCTGGAAAAGGAACAACTTTTACACTTTGGTTACCCTTTTGATTTTTTCACACGCAGTAAAATCGCATCCGGCTGCGGGAAAACTCCTTTTCGCAGCAAGGTTTTTTTAGCAGTATTTAGGATAATTCGTTCTTCAATCCCTGAATTTTCACGAGGAATGGTCAATTGGATTTCATCCGAATTTGTTGTCTTTTGCGCTGAATAAATTCCCGAAATTCGAGTGTTTCCAATGCTTAGGTACAGACTATCTCGCTTCACATTTATGTCGATTTGTATGGGCGAAACTTCCACGATTTCTTGTCCAAGCATTGCACTATATTTTGGAATCTCTCCTTGATACGTCTTGCAATATTTGCGTTTCACACGAACGGTTTGTGTAGCGGCACTTTCTACAAATAGACTAATAAATACAAAAGCGATGATCCATTTCATACACGAAAATAAACATTTCCTTTTGATTGTCATGATTTCATAAATCCGTTGGAAATCAAAAATGAATTGACGTCAAAAGTAAAATTTTGGCTATTTTAGCGCTAATCTTCAGCTCACATGAAACAATACCACGATTTACTTCAACACATTCTTGATCACGGCGTTAAAAAGGAGGACCGAACAGGGACTGGAACGATCTCCGTATTCGGTTATCAGATGCGTTATAACCTACAAGATGGTTTTCCTTGCCTCACAACAAAAAAGTTGCATTTACGTTCGATCATTCATGAATTATTGTGGTTTCTAAAAGGAGAAACGAATATTCAATACCTAAAAGATAACAATGTTTCTATTTGGGATGAATGGGCTGATGAAGACGGGAATTTAGGTCCAGTTTATGGATCTCAGTGGAGAAGTTGGCCGGCAGCAGATGGACGACACATCGATCAAATTACACAAGTCATTGATCAAATAAAAAACAATCCAGATTCACGAAGAATCATTGTTTCCGCATGGAATGTCGGAGAAGTGGATAAAATGGCTTTGCCTCCTTGTCATGCTTTCTTTCAGTTCTATGTCGCTGATGGAAAATTAAGTTGCCAATTGTATCAACGCAGTGCGGATACTTTTTTAGGTGTTCCTTTTAATATTGCTTCATACGCCTTGTTGACCATGATGATGGCGCAGGTGTGTGGTTTAGAGGCGGGTGATTTCGTTCATACCTTAGGAGATGCGCATTTGTATTCAAATCACATCGAGCAAGCGCACTTGCAGTTGTCACGTGAATTCAGAACTTTGCCAACTATGAAGATAAATCCTGAAGTGAAAAGCTTATTTGACTTCACCTACGATGATTTCGAGTTGTGTAATTACGATCCACATCCACACATTAAAGCAGCAGTAGCCATCTAATGAAAACTGCACTCATCGTTGCCATGGACTCCGACAGAGGAATAGGGAAGAACAATGACCTTATGTGGCACTTGCCAAAGGACATGAAATTCTTTAAAGACACTACACAAGAACAGATTGTTGTGATGGGTCGTAAAAACTACGATAGCATTCCCGAGAAATATCGTCCCCTTCCAAACCGCTTGAATGTTGTGTTAACACGAAACAAAAACTTTCACGCTCCCAATTGTTTGGTCTTTCATTCATTGGAGGAATGTCTTACGTACTTCAAAGAAGAAAGCGAACGTATTGTTTTCATTATTGGTGGCGGTGAAATATACCGAATGGCATTGGAATCGGATATCTTAAATGACATGTATATCACCCATGTTCATGAACGTTACGAGGCAGAAACATTTTTTCCAAGCTTTGACGAAGGAAAATGGGAGGGTCAGATTCTTTTTGAGCAAGAAAAAGACGCTCAACATGAAGCAGCCTTTACCGTAAAAAAATACACGAGAAAAGCTTAAATCAAACTTAATTTCATCACCGAAATAAGTGCCGCCGTTTCCGTTCTTAGCCTAAAATCACTAAGACTTACTGCTTGATATCCATTCTGCAAAGCGATGCTCACTTCGTTTTCTGAAAAATCTCCTTCTGGTCCGATTAAGAACACCTTTGTTTCCGAAAGTGCGGCTAAGTCAACTTTCGATGCTTGATAACAATGTCCGATGTATCCATTCGGATGCTCCTCAACAAACGACTTAAACGGAATTAATTCTGAGATTTCCGGTAAATAATAACGTTTGGATTGTTTCATCGCAGAGATGGCGATTTTCTCTAAACGATCCAATTTCAGTTGTCCACGTTCGTTATGATCACATTTGAGAAAAGTCAATTTACTCAATCCAATTTCAGTTGCTTTCTCAACAAGCCATTCCATGCGGTCCATGTTTTTGGTAGGCGCCAAGGCTAAATGAATCTCCTGTTTAGAGGGTGGATAAAATTCAGAGCTGAGAATCCGTAATCGACATTTTTTAGGGTGATCGTCATCGATTTCAGCAATAGCGGAAAGTCCTTTTCCATTCAGTAATTCAACTTTTGAACCTTGCTTCAAGCGAAGAACACGCACACAATGTTTAGACTCTTCCTCCGTGAGCGTATATTCAAGGTAATTATTCGTGATTTCTGGTGCGTAAAATAAATGCATTAGTGAAGGATTTGGTAGGTCAATTCTTTTAATAATTCGCCTTGACTCATACTTGAATTCCCAACACCTTTCGATTTTAAGTCGAAACGATGTAATAATTCAATCGCAGCTGCAATTTTCCTTGGGTCATATTGATTTTTTGCCTGAAGTAATTCTCCTGCGACGAATGGATGCACTCCGATTGTTTGCGCTACAGCTTCCCTCGATTTATTCGGCAAGAAATGTATGCGCATGATTTGAGAGAAAAACTTAAACAAATTAGAAATGATCACGGTTAAATCAGCAGCTTTTGGATTGTACTCAAAATACTGAATGATTTTAAATGCTTTTTCCGTGTTTCGTGCTGAAATGGCATTCACAAATTCAAAAACATTGTAGTCCTTTGAAATACCGATATTTAATTCGATATGTGTTTCGTCAATCGTAGTTCCTGCAGGTAGAAGAATCGCTAATTTTTCTAGCTCCTTGACAATTCGACCCAAATCAGTTCCTAAAAACTCGGCTAATAGCATACTCGCCTTGGAGTTTATTCCAAATCCAGTAGACTTCACATACTGTTGTATCCAATCGGCTAATTGATATTCTCTGACTTTATCAGATTTGAAAACAGTGCCGTTCTTCGCAAATGACTTTAGTACTTTTTTACGTGCATCAAAGGTTTTATACTTGTAGCAAATCACAAAAATAGTGGTGTCCGAAGGATGTTCCGCGTATTGCTCTAATCCATCCATGTTTTTGAAATCCTGAGCCTCTTTCAATACGACAAGACGTTTCTCGGACATCATTGGATATGCTTTCAACTCACTTATTAAGGATAACAGTTCTGCATCCTTTCCATAAAGAATGGTTTGATTAAAATCTCTTTCATGTTCCTCCACGGCATGTTCCATGATGGCATCTGAAAGCAAGTCTATAAAGTATGCCTCCTCCCCATGTAGGAAGTACATTCGCTCAAATTTTTTATTTTTTATATCCTTAAGGAGGAGTTTATGATCCATTACTGATGTTTTTCCCAGATTTGACTCAATTCCACAAGTGTATCAACAGCTTTTTGCATGTCTTGAACACTTACATATTCATGACGAGAATGAATCGCCATTTCTCCTGTAAAGATATTTGGACAAGGCAATCCCATAAAAGACAACCTGGAACCATCTGTTCCACCACGAATGATGGCACGATTCGGCTCAATGCCTGCTTTTTTCATTGCTTCTACTGCATAATCCGTCACAAAAGGTAGGTCTTGTAAGATTTCCTTCATATTTCGATACTGTTCAAATACATCAAAATCAATGGAAGAACCGGGATTTGCTGCCACAACCGATTCTGCCATCTCCTTCAATCGTTGTTCATAAACAGCCAATTTTGACGTATCGTGATCGCGAATAATAAATTGCACAGTTGTGGTTTCTAGTCCACCATCAATGGAAACAGGATGAACAAATCCTTCGCGACCGGATGTTGTTTCTGGTGACCAAGAGTCCTTCGGTAAAGCATCTATGAACGACGCAGCCAATTTCATGGAGTGAACCATTTTATTTTTTGCATATCCAGGATGCGCACTGACACCATGAAAGGTAATTTTCACCGCATCGGCTGAAAACGTTTCATCTTCAATATCTCCTAAAGGACCACCATCCAATGTATAACCATAGTCCGCATTTAATTTGTGCATGTCTAAGTGTTCTACACCTCTCCCCACTTCTTCATCAGGAGTGAATAAAATGCGAATTGGACCATGTTTTAGATCCGGATTCTGTTGAATGAACTGAGCGAAGTCCATAATAATAGCAATGCCTGCCTTGTCGTCAGCACCTAACAGTGTTAATCCACTCGCTGTAATAAGATCATCTCCAATTTTGGATGCTAGGTATCGGTGTTTTTCTGTCGTGATAATTTGTGCCGGATCATCCGGAAGAACAATGGGTTCACCAGTGTACTTTCTATGCACAATCGGCTTCACATTTGTACCGCTACAATCAGGCGCAGTGTCCATATGTGAGCAAAAACAGATTGTTGGCAAATCAGAACGATCAGAATTTGAAGGGAGTGTGGCATAAACATATCCCCATTGATCCATTTCCGCATCAAGCACACCTAAATGCTGTAATTCATCGACAAGTAGTTTGCCTAAATCCTTTTGTTTTTCAGATGAAGGGAAACTTGTTGCGTTTGGATCGGCAGAGGTGTCTATTTGAACATAGCGTAAAAAACGCTCTTCAACGGAGTATGTATAGGACATAGTTTCTTTTATCCAAAAATAGCAAGAATCGCCAAAAGATAGGATACGCTTAAGAAACTAATTCTCTCAATGTTTTCAACTCTTCAACCTTTTCGATATTGCCAACTTGTTGAAAGGAAGAGATTAAATTGGTTAGCATTCGCTTGATAATCGACGTATTCGAACAAGGCTCAAAATATTCTCGGTGATGATTTAAATTTAAACCATTTAAAAAATCCTTGATTTCATTTGTATCAAAAATACTGCCTTTGGAAAACGCGTTGATGTAAAAAAGAACACCGAATTCATTTTGTTCATTGATAGCAAAGCTAGAATATTTGGCGTCCATATACGCTAAAACGAAGTGATTCGGCAGGTTGACACCATAGATGGGCAAATCCAATGATTGTGCAATGATGCTATAAATTAAACATAAGCTTAGTGGATTCCCTTTTTTCGATTCAATTACTGCATTGATGTAAGAATTAACGGAGGAATGAAAATTCTTGTTATCACCTTGAAAATGATGCAATCCAAAAAAAACTTTGTTAAATATTTTTACCTGTTCAAAAGCGGTTTGATTATCATTTAATTCCAGCCAAATGTCGCGGCGTATCATTGCCAAGGCCTCATGGATTTTAGGCTCATCTAATCCTGGGTATTGGTACTTTGCAACAATGATGGCACCTTGTAGCAAGTCCTTTTCTGTCGATTGAACCCATGTCATTAGTTTGGATTTCACTTCCTCAAATTGAATATCATGAATGATTGATTCAATTCTATTCTGAAAAAGTAATCCGTAGTAATCCGTCTCCCAAGAATTTTCCAAATAAGGGATCGCTTCGGAACCAATTTTTACTAACTGATCACGCACATGTTCAAAGACAGACTCATCTGGGTCGTCAATGAGTTGGACTAAAGCTTGGATAGACGAAGTAACATGCATACGTCGGTAAATATATTCCGTAGATGCTTATCGAAATTTAGCAATCAAGATCTTTATCAAAGGATAAATGTTAATTTTTATGCAACAAATTCATAAAACACGCGTTAGAACAACACAATTACTGAATTAACTTTGCTACAGGTTGATTTTAAAGAGGCTCTTTATGGGCCTCTTTTTTTATATTTGTTAAAAGTCAAGCATGAAAATAACCTTGTTATCACTCCTTATTCTGCTAAGCGGTATATCTTGCCAGACAAACCCATGTAAAATGACAGCGGATGAATTTGAGGTGAAAGGTTCATATTTAGGAAAAGTTCATCTCTCCAAGAAAGAAGTTTGTTCGGTTTATGTAAGCATTGAAGGTGTTTATAGCAAATCTAGTATTGTTGATTTTCACACGGTCTATCCTGTCAATCTAGAAAAGGAATTCAAAAAAGACGGAATCTATATCCGATTTAACTATACAATAAGTAGAGCCATGAGTCCAGAGGGATGCACTACAGATGGAGTTGTCAGTCTTGAGAATGTAGAAAAAGCGAAAGCTACGGAAGGAATTAAATTCCAGTAAAATCGCGGACAAGGTAACTTAAGGCTTTTCCAACGATCAACGAATCCATTTCAGAAATGGGAGCTGCCTCCGTCAAATTCAAATAAGCCACTTGCTTTTGAGTTTTCACGAAATGATGCGTAAACTGCCTAACTTGATCGAGTGTCCATCCACTAGGCGAGAACGCACTGCTTGGCATATAAGCAATGGAGTCCATGTCGATTTCGAGTCCAACTTGAGTATCCGTATGAAAATGACGAAGTATGTTTTCCAGATCACCTAACAAGTTCCTTTGTTGAAACAGGTATGATTCATAAAATGAATGGAATATTTGATCACTTTTCAAGGCCTCTCGAATGAAAGAATTGTTATATGCTTCATGTAAACCGAGAACTGAATAATGCAGCAATACACCATCTTCCATTGCCGTTGAAAAAGAATTTCCGCTGTGACGAACTTCCGTTGAACGTAAATCTGCATGGGCATCTAGGTTGATGACTGCCAGTTTTTTATGCTTGGCAGCCCAGCGCATCACTGCTAATGCATTATTATGTCCGCCACCAACAATGATAGGAATCTGATTAGAGTCGACAAACGTATCCAAAATCAATTCTAGGAAGGAATCTAACTCAGAAACTTTGTCAATCGATTGTCCCTGAACACTTTGTTCCTCCTCGATAACTTCACCCAAAATAAAAAGCGAGTCCTTCGGGTACTGTTCATGAACTTGGGTATTTAAGAATGATGCCACAAAAGCTGGAAAGGCAAACTGAGCACCGGTCCTGCCGTTGTTCGCCAACGGACCACAACATTCACGGATACCTATAATCACATATCTAGCATCTGAAAGAGATTGTTTGAGTAGGTAATCTCCGATTCGGACTTCACCAATACGATGAGTATACTTATTTTTTAGAAGGGATGTATCCCATGGTTGAAATGAAAAATAAGAATTAGGACTATTCATTTTGGAGAATATTTAAAACAAATGTAGGGATTGGAATTGGTTTCATGGAATTTGCATCTACAAAAACAAGTGTTGTTTCCGCATCATTTAATAAAATCCCTTCTTCGTTCCAAACTTCATATTGAAAATAAATACGTGTCCCATGAAATTTAGTGATGATTGTTTTAATTTCTAGAACATCATCATACTTAGCAGGCTGTAGATAGCGTATGTGAAACTCAGTAACTGGCAATAAAATTCCATTTTCCTCCAAAAGTTTATAAACAATTCCCAATTCTCTTAGCGCTTCTACTCTGGCAACCTCAAAATACTGAGCGTAATTTCCATAATAACAGAAGCCCATTTTATCGGTTTCACTATATCGAACTCTTAGTTTTGTTGAAAACCTTCTTTTGGCATTTTTTTCATTCATAGAGCGAAATTAAAAAATCATACGAATCTTTTGTAAAACGAAGGAAAGAATCGTAATTTAGCTCGGCTCTCAAGTATATTTTCAAGAAAAGCAAAATATATCTTTACATGTAAAATAAATTAAATAATCAAGGGGTGTTTGATTTTTTTTTTAACTTTTTTATGTAAATATTTGTTCTCTCTTTATTTCAAGATACAATTAGAGAAATTTCGCTCTAATTGAAAGCAAGTGTAAATAAGATTATGTTAAAAACTATGAGTATAAGTCACGAAGCGGCATGGGATGCCTGTTTGAAAGTTATTAAAGATAATATTTCATTGCAAGCGTTTAAAACTTGGTTCGAGCCAATCATTCCTACGAAATTAGAGAACAATGTATTGACGATTCAAGTGCCATCACATTTCTTTTATGAATGGCTAGAACAACATTACATTGTTTTGTTGAGAAAGGTTGTTAAGAAAGAACTTGGATCCGAAGGGAGTTTGGAGTATAGTATTGTCATGGAAAACAATTCTCGCACATCTAATCCATATACGGTGAAGATCCCAGCGAACAATTCAA
>JBILRU010000167.1:0-3099 GCA_044372485.1 Crocinitomicaceae bacterium | reverse complement strand
ATGCACCCGTTAATCTTCCGATTAACGCAAACGAAAAACAAATACGCAATCCGTTTATCATTCCTGGATTGAAAAAAGTTAATATAGAATCAAACTTAATTCCAAACTTCACTTTCGAAAATTTTGTAGAAGGGGAATGTAATCGTTTGGCTCGCGCGTCTGGATATGCAGTATCAAATAAACCGGGTGGCACCGCGTTCAATCCACTTTTATTGTATGGTGGGGTTGGATTAGGAAAAACGCACCTTGCTCACGCAATCGGTATTTCTATAAAAGACAACTTTCCGAATAAGACTGTTTTGTATGTTCAGTCCGAAAAGTTTGCACATCAATTTATTGATGCTATAAAAAATCAAACAACGAATGACTTTGTACATTTTTATCAAATGATTGATGTACTGATAATTGACGACGTACAATTCTTTGCTGGAAAAGAGCGTACACAAGATGTATTCTTTTCTATTTTTAATCATTTGCACCAAAACGGAAAACAAATTGTCTTAACATCAGACAAAGCTCCAGTGGAAATGCAAGGGATGGAGCAACGTTTATTGTCTCGTTTCAAATGGGGGCTTTCCGCAGATTTAGGAACTCCAGATTTAGAAACGCGTATTGCTATTCTAGAAAAGAAAATGTACGGAAGCGGTATTGAATTGCCACGTGAAGTTGTAGAATATTTAGCGTATTCAATCAATACGAATGTAAGAGAAATTGAAGGCGCTTTAAATACCTTACTTGCACAAGCATCCTTGAACAAGAAAGCCATTACCTTAGAACTGGCTAAACAAATGGTTGATAAATTCGTGCGCAGCACTGCACGCGAAGTATCGATTGAATACATTCAGAAAGTGGTGTGTGATTATTTCGATTTACCAATTGAAATGCTTAAATCCAAAACACGTAAACGTGAAGTTGTTCAAGCCCGTCAGATTTCCATGTATTTTTCTAAAAAAATGACGAAGTCTTCTTTGGCGAATATCGGAGCACATTGTGGAGGAAAAGATCATGCTACAGTTTTACATGCTTGTAGAACGGTTGTGAACCTATCTGAAACGGATAAACAATTCCGCCACTATTTAGAAGAATTGGAGAAAAAACTTACCATTCAATAAGGAAACGTTTACTTATCAACCTCACTTCATGACACGCATACTCATGGTATGTTTAGGTAATATCTGCAGGTCTCCCATGGCCGATGGATTGCTACGTCGTAAAGTTCAAGAAGAAAAACTAGATGTTTTCGTTGATTCTGCTGGAACAGCTAATTACCATATTGGTAAACAACCTGACTCGAGAATGTGTCAAATAGCTAAAGATAATCTAACAAATATTGATGATTTAAGTGCTCGACAATTCGTTGTTCAAGATTTTGATTTATTTGATAAAATCTATGCAATGGATCAGGAAAACAAGACAAATATCCTTCGTCTTGCAAGAGACGAAAATGACATAGCAAAGGTCGAATTAATATTGAACGAACTCAATCCTGGGAAAAATGATGGTGTTCCAGATCCTTATTATGGAACCATCGCAGACTTTCAAGAAGTATATACATTATTAGATCATGCCACAGATGTGGTGTTAAGCAAAATAAAAAATGGCACAATTAGGTAACATCTATTTAATACCCAACACATTAGGAGGAGAATCGGTTTCAGACATATTGCCTGCAGACGTACAAAAAATTGCTGCTGGTTTACGCTATTTTGCTGTTGAAGATATCAAATCAGCTAGGCGATTACTCCGAAAAATGGATCGTACATTCCCTATTGATGATTCTCAGTTTTTCATTATAAACAAGCACACAAAAGAATCAGAATTAATGAAAATCCTTTTAATTTTAATTAAAGGGGAAAACATTGGTATTATTTCTGAAGCTGGGTGTCCAGGTGTCGCAGATCCGGGAGCGGAATTAGTGGCTCTTGCTCACACACAAAACATAAAAATCGTTCCATTAGTTGGACCATCATCTATTTTACTTGCATTAATGGCTAGTGGTTTTTCGGGACAAGAATTTTCATTCCACGGTTACTTACCTAGAGAACGTAAAGAACGTATTAAGAAGTTAAAGGACTTTGAAATGGATACGAAGAGAAGTGGGAAAACACATATTTTCATGGATACTCCATTTCGCAACATGCATGTGTTAGAAGATATGTTAAATGATTTGGGTGACAGTTGTCAACTTTGCATAGCGTCAAATGTAACCTTACTCACGGAACAAATCAGAACAAAAAGTGTCAAAGATTGGAGAGAGAAAGCATATGATATTGGAAAAATTCCAGCTATTTTCTTAATTGGAACAGCTCAATAAATTCAAAAACCACCTTCTGGTGGTTTTTTTATGGTTTAAAACTTCACTATATAGAATTTCACTTCTTTTGTACTTCAAAAATCATCAAACTTCTTTTATTAAGCACCTTTAGAATCACGTATATCGATACAGAGTGCAGGATGAAAACGTATAGGCGAATTATGAGCAGAACTTTTGGGTATTATTCTTGGTCATAGAGATTGAAAAAGAACTTCCGCAGGATTAAAAATCCAGCAGAGCCGATAGTTTCATGTTTTAGGGCATAAACTTACCTGAGATTTTTGCGAACCAGGGTTTCTAAAATCGGGTCTCCCGATGTGTCGGGACGATGTGTCGGGACGATGTGTCGGGATTACATTCCCATCCAGCTTTTATTGTTCAAACATTTAAAGAAAATCCTGGGCATAAAAAAACCCCGACGATTCTGACGAATGTCGGGGTTTCTAAAATCGGCGTCGACTTACTCTCCCATCCTCAAAAGGACAGTACCATCAGCGCAAGCAGGCTTAACTTCTCTGTTCGAAATGGGAAGAGGTGGACCGTGCTGCTATAAACACCCAAAAACGTTGACTTAAAAAGATAAGTCTAATATTTTTGATATATCGGACGATTGAAGTAGTAATAAATAAGAAGTAACAAGTTAGTAAGTCTACGGGTAATTAGTACTACTCGGCTTTGACATTACTGTCTTTACACCTATAGCCTATCAACGTGGTAGTCTTCCACGGCCCTTAAAAGAAATCTCATCTTGAGGCGAGTTTCGTGCTTAGATGCTTTCAGCGCTT
>JBILRU010000148.1:0-4144 GCA_044372485.1 Crocinitomicaceae bacterium | reverse complement strand
TCTCCACGATTCGTTTTTGCTGTGTCAATGAGCATAATTGATGCGGAACCCATCGCCCCATATTTTCGTGTGCTTAACTTTTTGCCCCAAAACGAAGTCAATCGTTCGAAATTGCCTGAAAAAGTTTGCTTAAATGTCTGTGTATTGTACACATTTGTAGCTGGAATCATTCCCGGACCATTTCCGCCAAATTGATTCTGAATGCGCTGCCGAATGTATCCGGTCATGCGATCGCCTTCAATTTGTGAATCCCCATAGTGGAAAATAGAGATTTTACGACCCTCTTCAGTTACTGTTTTTAGCTGTGTAAAGAAGCGAAACAAATTTTGTTTGGCGACTTCATTGAGATGTAGGGATGTTGCACTTTCGGTACTTAAATCACCTCCAGCTGCTAACCCTAATTTTCCGGAAGTTTTCCCTAGATGTGTCACCAAGCTTGCGTTGATGTCGCTGGTGTCTACTTTTTGAATGATTTTCGCAATGTCCTTTTTTTCTTGTTTTTTGGGATGCAACACTTCTTCAAAAGCTAAAAATTGCCATTTAACTCCAAGGAATTTAGCTCCGCCCTTAGGCAATAAAAAAGAAGGGATGAATAAGAGTGAAAGCACTAATATGACAAAAATTAGTACTTGGTATGGACGAAAATTTTGCACGGATTGATTCTATTCAACAAATATAAGTTTTCTTTGTTTTCTATACATCATGATGACACCTTCCAATTCACTTATAAACGAATCTTCACCGTATTTACTTCAACATGCCCATCATCCGATTCATTGGTTGTCTTGGTCTGAAGATGCATTTGATCAGGCGAGAAGACAGAACAAATTAGTACTGATCAGCATTGGTTATTCCGCATGCCATTGGTGTCACGTCATGGCGCATGAATGTTTCGAAGATCAAGAAGTGGCAGACTTGATGAATGCACACTTCATTAACATTAAAGTAGACCGTGAGGAGCGTCCAGATGTGGACCAAGTCTATATGTCGGCCGTTCAGCTCATGACTCAAAAAGGTGGTTGGCCCTTGAATTGTATGACCTTACCGGATGGTCGTCCAATCTATGGCGGCACATATTTTCCGAAGGAACAATGGATTCATGTGTTAAAGTCTTTGGTTTACACTTTTCAAAATGACAAGGAAAAAGTGGAAGAGTATGCCGTGAAACTGCACGAAGGACTCATTGTCAATGAACTAATAGCGATTCCACAGGACGAACCAAACCTTCAAAGCGAAAAATTAGTGGAGTTAGTCGCGCGCTGGAAAAAACAATTTGATTGGATGGAAGGCGGAATGAGTCGAGCGCCGAAATTTCCGATGCCGAACAACTACGCCTTCCTGTTAGCGCATAGCCGATTTTTCAAGGATGAAAAGTTGCAAGAATACGTGCGTTTAACCTTAGATAAAATGGCTTTTGGAGGTATTTATGATCAAGTAGGTGGTGGATTTACGCGCTATTCGGTGGACATGATCTGGAAAGTTCCTCATTTTGAGAAAATGCTCTATGACAATGCCCAGTTGATGGAATTATATGCCATGGGATATGAAGCGTTTCAAGTTGATCACTATAAGCAGATCGTTCTAGAGATTTTCACTTGGTTACAGCGTGAAATGAAGGATGAATCCGGGGCATATTTCAGCGCCTTAGATGCAGATAGTGAAGGGGAAGAAGGAAAATATTATTGTTGGAATGAAGCTGAATTGAAATCCATGATTCATTCAGATTATAACCTTTTTGCTGATTACTATGCTGTTTCAAATCGTGGATTTTGGGAGGACAATAAATATATTCTACTAAAAACCCAAAGTGATGCTGCATTCACGAAGAAATGGAACATCGATTTAGATGTCCTCGAAAATAAAGTTTCTGATTGGAAATCCTTGCTTTTGTCAGAGCGTCAAAAACGCATCGCTCCGGGATTAGACCATAAATGCCTCACTTCTTGGAATGCGCAGTTAATCAAAGGAATGTGTCGAGCATATAATGCATTACACCAAGAAGAATTTTTGATAGAAGCGCGCAAAATCGGCAAGTGGATTCTATCAAATCAACTTCAGTCGAATGGATGTTTATATCATGTGAATACCAATGGTGTTGCAAGTATTGATGGATTTCTGGAGGATTATGCTCACGCCATCGATGCGTTTATTCAGTTGTATCAGCGAACAGGTGAACTAACTTGGATAGAACATGCCAAGAATTGGGCATCGCTCGTTGAAAAAGATTTCATGCATCCAGAAAGTAAAATGTGCTATTTCACCTCAAATGATACGCAACTTGTTGTTAGAAAAATGGAAATTCACGACAATGTCATTCCATCTAGTAACTCAGTCATGGCAAGGAATTACTTTAGACTTGGCACGTATTTCCGAGAGGACCGATGGATTGAACATGCGCGTCAAATGCTGGCCAATGTGTACGATGGAATGGAAACTTATGGGTCGGGTTATTCCAATTGGGCACAATTATTACTAGAAATGAATCAGGGATTGGCAGAAGTTCACCTCATGGAAGTAGAAACGAGTCAAATCGTTAGCTGGCCAGAAAACGCTCTCCTCTCATACCACAAAGAAATACCAATGTCGGCAAGTTATGCCAAAGGAATTTTTGTGTGTGCAAAAGGCACATGCTATCCCGCCATTTCAACGTTGAAAGCTGCAACAGAACTTATCGAAGAAGAAATCAATTAAGATTTAATCTTACACGTATTCCAGCCAAATAGGGTGTACAGCCCACAAAAAGATGTGAAAGAAGTTAAAATTAAAATTGCCGCAACGATTAACGCAATGGCGTTAAGCGTAGATGGAAGCTGGCCCAATAATGACACAATTAATAGTACTGCCGAGATTGCGATGCGAATCAAACGATCAGTATTTCCCATGTTTTTTTTCATAAACCAAATGTACGGATGTTATTGGTTCTGAAAGCAACAAAGGTTACTAGATAAACTATCCTTTACGTGCAATAGCTTTCATGGCAGCGTTGACAACATCTTGTGTATCGATTCCGTATTTCGTCATCAATTCCATAGGTGTTCCACTTTCTCCGAATGAATCGTTTACGGCTACATATTCCTGAGGACAAGGCAATTCTCTGCTCAACACTTGAGAAACTGCTTCACCTAATCCACCGTTCATCATGTGTTCTTCCGCCGTAACAACACATCCTGTTTTTCCAGCGGATGTTAAAATCGCTTGAATATCTAATGGTTTAATGGTATGCATGTTAATCAATTCAGCAGAAATTCCTTTCTCCTTCAAAATAGCTAATGCTTCAATTGATTTCCAAACTAAGTGTCCGCATGCAATGATGGTTACATCTGTTCCTTCCACCAACACATCTGCTTTTCCAATGACAAATTTTGCATCTGGTTTCACAAAAATCGGCATTACTGGACGACCAAATCGAAGGTAAACTGGACCTTTATGTTCGGCAATCGCAATTGTTGCTTGTTTTGTTTGATTAAAGTCTGCTGGAACGATTACTGTCATGTTAGGTAACATGCGCATCATTCCAATGTCCTCCAAGATTTGATGTGTTGCACCATCTTCACCTAGGGTAAGACCGGCGTGTGAAGCACAAATTTTGACGTTTTTTTGCGAGTATGCCACTGATTGACGAATTTGATCGTAAACACGTCCAGTAGAGAAATTTGCGAATGTTCCAGTATATGGAATTTTCCCACCAATGGTCATCCCTGCTGCCAGTCCAATCATGTTTGCTTCAGCGATTCCCGCTTGGAAAAAACGATCTGGATTTTCTTTTTGGAAGGCATCCATTTTCAATGAACCAGTTAAGTCAGCACACAATGCGACTACATCTGGATTTGTGCGTCCTAATTCCGCTAATCCTTCACCAAATCCTGACCGCGTGTCTTTGTTTCCTAGTATTTCAAATTTCATAACTATAAATTTAATAAGAGTGTTTTATTTGAATCGATTCTAAACTTTTTTTCTTTTGTGTATGCGCTCGACTTCTGGTCTTTTTCGCGGTAAACAATTTTATAATTCCCAGGCTGCAAGGACCATTTCCCTTCCAGTGGACCTTCATCTATGTTGCAAACCCATTCCCACTGATTGGCTTGCCGTTCGTAAAAAATTTGTCCGACGCTTGCCTTTACCACAGTGTATTGAAGTATTCCCG
>JBILRU010000018.1:0-25103 GCA_044372485.1 Crocinitomicaceae bacterium | reverse complement strand
GTTGATACGTTCTTGGCAAGGTAAAAATCTCCAGGTCGTATGTGCCGACAAGGTATTTTTGTGTGGAATTTAAATTCTGCGCATGCAGTGTTTTACTGTCGTCTTTCACAGAAACCCGCAGTTGAAAACTTGGATTCTGTGTATTTTTTATTGCAGTGAATTTCAAGTATCCTTGAGGTGCATCCACGACAACCGTATTGTGTGTATGTTTTTGCAGAACAATCCCTTTTTTCTCCAATTTTGGCAGTGTGTTCACCACTAAATCATACTTCACTTCAGGGTCTAAAACCAAGGTGTCTGGAAGGTTTTTACGGTTAAGTGTATGAGTAAATGTGTATTTTAAGTTAGACGTCCCACTTTCGTAAAAGAACAAGGTAACATTCGTTTCAAGTGGTTTTTTTGTGATTTCATTCAAGTTCACTTGAACGGTTGTGTTCACCAGCGTTTTGGAGACAATAGTTGACAATACATTTCGGAACGACTCCTTACTTTCAGCATCGGAATAGGCTCCAATACAATCAAACTTATCTAAGTAGGATAAATCCATTCCCAAACCAATCACAAAAGGTGTAACTTTCACGCCTTTATCTTTTAATTTACGAGCGATGATGCACGGATCATTGTCACACGATTCGAGTCCGTCCGTAATTAAAATGATATAGTTTCTCGCAAGTGTATCGGGAAAATCTCCTGCTGCAGCTTCAAGTGAACGAGCGATAGGTGTAGACCCTTTTGCTTGTATAGATTTCACCTTCGATTTTATGGCATCTACGGTATTGATTCCGAAAGGCACCTCCAATTTGGTGTCGTTGCAATCTTGATAGGTATTCGTTACAGGAGTTTGGTGTCCGTAAACACGCAAGGCAATTTCCAAATTTGGAATTCCTCTCAACTTCTCGACTTCTTGGATGAGCACTTCTTTCGCTGCTTCCATGCGCGTTTGGTTGTTATTCCAATCGACATTCATGCTATTCGAAGCATCCAAAATAAACAAAATGCGCGTGTTTTTTTGTGTCCAGCCGATGCTAGAAAGACAAAAAAACAATACGCATATCCACTGTTTCATTAATAGTCGCCTAACGATTCTTCAAGTTGTGCTAATGCTGCGGTGAGTTGTTCTGCGTTTGGAGCAACACCGTGCCATTTATGAGACCCCATCATGTAATCAACTCCTTGACCCATTTCTGTTTTCATAATAATCACAACTGGTTTTCCTTTTCCACACAACGCTTTCGCTTCCGTCATTTTCGCACGGATATCTTCGAACTGGTGTCCGTCCATTTCCAATACTTCCCAACCGAATGCCAACCATTTTTGTGCCAAGTTTCCTAAAGACATCACGTCTTCTACGTCTCCGTCAATTTGACGTCCATTGTAATCAATCGTTGCGATGAGGTTATCCACCTTGTTTGCAGCCGAATACATAGCTGCTTCCCAAATTTGACCTTCTTGCAATTCTCCATCACCATGAAGTGTATAAACAATTCCTTTGTCTCCGTTTAATTTTTTCACTTGAGCAGCTCCCGCCGCAACAGAAAGACCTTGCCCCAAAGAACCTGAAGCCATTCGTATTCCAGGTAGTTTTTTATCCGTCGAAGGATGTCCTTGTAAGCGACTAGATAACTTTCTGAAAGTCCCTAATTCAGCAACAGGAAAGTACCCCGATCTTGCTAGAACACTGTACCAAACTGGAGAAATGTGTCCATTCGACAAGAAAAACAAATCTTCATCGATGCCATCCATGTCAAAAGTTTCGGCATTGAAATTCATTTGCTCAAAATACAAAAAGCTTAAAAAATCGGCACAGCCAAGTGATCCTCCAGGATGACCTGAATTTACTGCTGAAACCATAAGAACGATGTCTCTTCTTACCTGAGAAGCTATTTTTTCTAATGCTGAATTCTCCATGAATTTTAACTAAGGAATTATGTTTGGACAAAATTAAGTTTTATTAATTTAGCATGAAATTGAAATATTTGAACATTAGGTACAACTTTTCAACGATTATGAACGTCTGCCTCACACTAAATTGATTACATGAAAAAGGGTTTACTCATTATATTACTTGCTCTAACACAGCAACTAGTTGCACAAAAAGCAAGTCCGGCCTTGGCTAAAAGCTATTCTAAAACGGAGTTGCAAGCAATTGAACAAGATGGAAAAGGAACTATCAACATCCTGAACTATGCAATAGACCATGCTTGTTATACGGTTATTATTCCTGAAGGTAAAGATATTAGTCAATTCCCTTCTATTGCAGTGAAATCAAAAAAAGAAATTCGTTTTACGGACTATCAATTACAAATCAAAGACCGTACTCAATACTTTAAAATTGAAGGCAGCAATGAATTGTTAGTCGTAAAGTCTATCAACATTCTTAAGTTAGAAATGCAAAACAAGAAATAATGATAAAAAATGTACTTGCTTTTTTATTCGTTTTAGTTGCTCATTTGGGGAATTCTCAAGTTACTTTGACGATTACAGATCCTGATTATAGTCAAACAAATCCATTGAACTGTGCTGGAATTATTCCTACGGGAGGCACAAATTTTATTGATGGCGCTGGGAATTATTTACCCAACACAGATGAAACATTGGTTCTTTGTCCAGATTTAACCCAAGGATCTAAAGTTTCGATTGCGTTTGCGACCAACATTGGTTTTGAATTCAACATTCATCCCACGGATACATTATATATTTATGATGGCCCATCAACGAGTGCACCATTGTTGGGGGCGTATAATTCTGGCACGAATCCAGTTGGATTCTATGCGCAGGCGTCTTTTGCTAATAATCCTTCAGGATGTTTAACCCTAAGGTTTCGCTCCGATGGGGTAAGTGAAGGAACAGGATGGGTTGCAAATGTCGCGTGTGGTAATCCACCTCAACCAATCGAACCTCATATTGAAGCCTTTAAAAATGGAGTTGGAACAAATATTTTGAATCCTTTAGATACAGGTTATGTTGATTTGTGTTTTGGAGATTCTGTTTTACTGACAGCAACTCCGTTATTCCCATATTCATTAGAAAACACCAACACAGGTTACTCACAAACCGTGGCGAACTGTAACTATACCTGGACAATTGGCGGCGTTGGACAATTTACGGGAAGTTCTGTTTGGTTTACGCCTCCAGCTCAGTCTGGATATTATGTCGATTTAAAAGTACAGGATGCTTTCCCTCATCAAGCGAATATTTTCTGTAAGGTTCGTGTTTCCCAAACTCCTTTATTTACAGGCACAGGTCCTGTTGAAGACACTGTTTGTTTGGGAGAAAACACGAATTTATTGGGAGGTGTTACAGCAACGGACACGGTTGGAATCGATATTCCCGGAGGACAATTCCAAATTGGTGGAGTCTTTGCTGGGCTAACGTTCTTGCCGGATGGAGCAGGACAAACATATACTTCAGTTGTCCCGATGTCCGGATTTGATTCAACAGCAGTCATTACTTCTGCAAATGATTTTGATCAGTTATGCATTGATATCGAACACTCATACATTGGTGACATTGAAATCGCATTGACTTGTCCGAATGGAACAATCGTTTCCTTAATGAATGCATATAATCAAACACCATTTGGTTGGAATGAATTAGTACCGGGTGGATGCGGGAATTCAATTTCTACCGCTTTAGGAAACGATACTGATAATGATGGTGGATCCCCGGGGACTCCTGTTTGGACCTACTGTTTCTCGCCAACAAGCGCTACGCTTGGAACGATTTGTGCGGAAGAGGCTTTGAATAACACCCTGGTTAACTCTTATGGAAATATTTCCATGAATCCAAATGGCGTGTATTTACCAGATGGTGATTTCAACCAATTTGCAGGTTGCCCAATTAATGGACCATGGACAATTTCTGTTCAAGATAATCAAGGTATCGATGATGGGTATATCTTCCAATGGGCGATTTACTTCAATGCTTCATTATACCCTGAATCTGAGGGCTATCAAAATATTGTAATGGGAGATTTTTGGACTTCAGATCCATCTATTATTTCAGGTCAAACGGACACCCTGATCGTCATTCAACCAAATGTAACAGGAAACACAAACTATACCTACAATGTTACGGATAACTTTGGCTGTCAGTATGATACGACGGTTACACTTTATGTTTTGCCAACTCCAGTCATCTTTGACGATACAATCGCGTGTAACTACGCTTATCAGGTTCAAAATACGATTTCTTATAGCGGTGGTGTTTGGGCAAGTGCGGATACATCAGTCCATTTCTTGCCGAATAATTTATTCGATAATCCAATCATAAGTACCATGCAGGTAGGTGGAATATTTGACGTGATGTACATCGATAATTCATGTAATGACACCATTGTTTCTCAAATTGAATTTCCACCTTACATCTATACGGAATTGTTGGATACCGCGATTTGTAAAAACGCCAATTTTGAGTTATTTCCTTTAATGGTAAATTCTCAACCGTTGCAAGCTGGATATAATCCATTTCAAACCTTCGTTTGGGGTGACGGGAATACAGCTGTTCCGCGTATTGTGAATGAACCTGGAGATTATCCATTCTTCTTATCAAACGTATGTTATACAGTTTCTGACATTGCCACAATCACGATAAAACCGTGTGACATTACAGCGCCTAATATCATCTCCCTTTCCTCACAAGCGGGTAATGAAACCTTCTATGTAAATTATGACGGTATTGCAGAATTTCAGTGTTACATCCTCAATCGTTGGGGAAATGTGATCTATGAATATACTGATCCTGCTGGACAATGGGACGGAAAAACAAGTTCTGGAGATATCGTAGAAGAAGGGACCTACTTCTATCGTATTGATGCGGTTTTTGAAGGTGGAGAAAAGATACAAAAACACGGATTTGTCGTTGTGAAATACTAGGATTGACTACTTTTGTTCAAAATTGAACAACTATGTCAGATTTGTCTTTTGCACAAGAAATCCAAGAAGGAATTCCAACGAACATTCCCACAGAAAAAGCTTGGGATTTGCTCGTAAACCATGCACCAAAACGCAAGGACATTCTATCAAAGGAAGAAAAAAAATTAGCGATTGCAAACGCATTGCGCTATTTCCCGAAAGAACAACACGCTGAATTAGCGAAAGATTTTGTTGCTGAGCTGAATACATATGGACGTATTTACATGCATCGATACCGTCCAACGCACCAAATCTTTGCTCGTCCAATTTCTGAATACCCCGGAAAATCACTTCAGGCACGCGCAATTATGTTAATGATTCAAAATAACTTGGATCATGCTGTAGCACAACACCCTCATGAATTGATTACCTATGGCGGAAATGGGGCGGTATTCCAAAATTGGGTTCAGTATCGTTTAACCATGAAGTATTTGTCTGAGATGACCGACGAACAAACCTTGGTTATGTATTCTGGACACCCAATGGGATTGTTCCCGTCACATAAAAATGCACCACGCGTGGTTGTGACTAATGGTATGATGATTCCAAATTATTCTAAACCGGATGATTGGGAAAAATTCAATGCGCTTGGTGTCACACAATACGGACAAATGACCGCTGGATCCTATATGTATATAGGTCCACAAGGAATTGTGCACGGCACAACAATCACCGTACTCAATGCTGTTCGCCGTTTGGCGAAAAACCGCGATGACATCAGAGGGAAATTATTTCTAACGGCTGGACTTGGCGGAATGTCAGGTGCACAACCGAAAGCAGGGAATATTGCAGGAGTTATTTCAGTGACTGCTGAGGTGAATCCTAAAGCAGCGAAAACAAGACATGAGCAAGGATGGGTTGACGAAATAATCTCAGATTTAGATGAACTGTCCGAACGTGTTAAAAAAGCACAAGAAGCCAAAGAAGTCGTTTCGATTGCCTACCTCGGAAACGTTGTAGATGTTTGGGAGAAATTTGATGAAACAGGAGTCCATGTGGATTTAGGTTCAGATCAAACTTCCCTTCACAATCCATGGGCTGGGGGATATTATCCGGCAGGACTCACCTTTGAAGAATCCAATGAAATGATGGCGAATGATCCAGATAAATTCAAGGAATATGTTCAAGAAAGTTTGAGACGCCACGCAGCTTCCGTGAACAAACACACAGAAAGAGGAACGTATTTCTTTGATTATGGAAATGCATTTTTATTAGAATCTTCTCGTGCTGGCGGTGATGTGATGGCAAAAAATCACATTGATTTTAAGTATCCTTCATACATTCAAGATATCTTGGGGCCAATGTGCTTTGATTATGGATTTGGTCCGTTTAGATGGGTTTGCGCTTCAGGCGACCCAAGTGATTTAGAAAAAACAGATGCAATCGCATGCCGAGTTTTAGAAGAAATGATGCTGCGTAGTCCGGTTGAAATCCAACAACAAATGGCGGATAATATTCAGTGGATTAAAGGCGCACAAGAAAATAAAATGGTAGTTGGGTCACAGGCTCGAATCCTTTATGCAGATGCAGAAGGAAGAATGCGTATTGCGGAGGCTTTCAATCAAGCAATTTCGCGTGGTGAAATAGGACCTGTTATCTTAGGTCGAGATCATCACGATGTTTCTGGAACAGATTCTCCATACCGTGAAACCTCTAATATTTACGATGGATCCCGATTTACCGCCGACATGGCCATACAAAATGTGATTGGTGATAGTTTCCGAGGCGCAACGTGGGTTTCCATTCACAATGGAGGCGGAGTTGGCTGGGGAGAGGTCATCAACGGTGGATTTGGAATGCTGCTGGACGGAAGCGTGGATGCAGATCGGAATTTAAAAATGATGTTGCATTGGGACGTTAACAACGGTATCGCGCGACGCAATTGGGCAAGAAACGAAAATGCTATTTTCGCCATCAAACGTGCGATGGAAATTGAACCAAATCTGAAAGTCACCTTGCCGAATTTGGTCGATGATCAATTATTAGATGATATCTTTTAAGGTCTAAAAGCTTCTTCTAGAAAGCGTCCTTTACTCGTTGGCATATCGAAGTGAAGCAGTGTAGAAATTGTTTTCGAAATATCGATTAACTCTCCTTCTTTTTTGATGGACAATCCCTTTGGTGTATCTGGACCAAGAACTAATAGTGAAATATGTCTACATCCTTCACAGCGGTCACCATGGTTTACAAATCCTGATTTTACTCCGTCGAGGTGTCTTCCGTGGTCATTCGTTATAAACAAAGTTGTTTGATTTTTCATCAATGGATTAGATTGAATCATCGCCCATAAACTTGCTGCGTAGGCATCACATGCGGTAATTGATTGTTGGTATTTTTCCCAGTTGTTCGCGTGTCCATACACATCTACTGCTAATAAATTAATCAGCATCACGTGCGGTGCATCTGGACTTGTCACCAACTCGGTCACTTTTGCAAACGTTTTTTCATCTTTCCCGTACCCTAATCCATTTCCATTTGGACCACAATAAGTAGCTGCCAAAAACTGATCATGCCATTTCTTATTATCCGTATTTGCTAGCACATCTAACTTTCCTTTGCTCGCAACGATGTATGCATCATTTTTTGCGGCACCAGTTGACTTCAGGTAATACTGAAACAAAGAAGGATTTTTAGGCAAGCTTGTCCCCGAGTTCGAAATTCGTTGATAAACGCCAGTAGCAATAGCGGCATGTCCAGGAACGGTGTATGTGACACCGTTGTTTTTGAAATCCTCGTAAAACGCACCTTCATAACGGAGTGAGTCACATAACACAGGACTTAAACGACAGGAGGTATCACCATAGGTTTCACTATAACGTGGTCCGTCAATGACTAAAATCACTACATACTTTGTTTGATAGGAACTGTTTCCTTGCTGAGCAAAAAGTGTGGATCCAAGAAGTAAAAAAACGAATGTGGCAATGTGTTTTTTCATACTTCAAAAATACGCATTATCATCAGTCTTTTTTCAGACATACAGGCTATTTATCTTTTAAATCAACAATGGTGACTGGCTTATTCTCTAAGAATGACGATTACGAATTACTTCTCTTTCCCGTGTTATTTTCAGTTTCTCTTAGAATGAACGACCTCAAATTTCTTTTTCCACTTTAAGACTTGTTTTTCAAGTAGCTCATATACAATTGCTGAAATGAGTATGGAAAGGAAAATATTTAAAAAGAAATACAAATACATGTTTGTAGAACCCCATTTATACATAAAACGGATAACAACGATAGGGATCAACACATTGCTAAAGAGGTAAATTCCGTAGGAGATTTTCCCTAAATAATTAAGTGATTTTTGAAAAGGCAAGTTGAAAATACGGTCTTCATTAAAAATGAAATGAATCATTCCTAATCCTAAAATACTGATGTAAAAATATTTTTTGATGACAATATCAAAAAAAGAATCGTAAGTGTAAACGGGATCGATGACGTAGACGACAATGAATAAACCATATAAAATCAGTCTTGTTGATTTACTGAGTTTTGCTTGAAAACCAACTTCCTTGTAATACAAGGCGTAAAGTCCTCCGATGACCAAAACATCAATTCTACTTAAGGTATTTAGGTAAATTTGCCAATAGTCTGAATCAGTAACAAATAGATATGTTCGAAAAAGAAAACTCATTGCAATCAATAATAAAAATGCAGTTTTTAAGTTTTTTCTAGCAATAAATGCAACGACAAATGGCCAGAAAAGATAAAAATGTTCCTCTACGCAGATAGACCATAAATGTGCATAAGGGTATTGCCAGATTTTTATCGAAATGGCGTGAAAGTTGTTGTAAAATAAAACATTGGGTAAGTAATCCGGTGTTTTGCCATTAGCTAAATAAACACAAAGCGGAGTGAGGGCGATTAATAGGAAATAAGCAGGCCAAATCCTTAGAATTCTCCGAAGATAAAATTTTAAAATGGAGATTTTTCCAGTATTTTCTTTTTCCGAAAGCAATAAATAGGTAATCAAGAAACCACTTATGAGAAAAAAGATGTCCACTCCAATTCCTCCATTTGTAAATGCTGTATTGAGGTAACTTCCAAAATTTGTGAAATCAGTATGGTTCCCTTCAACAGTCATGAATCCAGGCTTGCCAAACCAACCACACCATCCTTCATAGGCATGGGCAAATAAAACTAAAAAAACGGCAGCAAATCTTAGAATATCTATATTCTTGAAGTAAACAACTTGTTTCGAATCTTTCATTAAATGGACACTATTTTTTAGAAATATGAATGGAATTCGTCTAAAAATCCCCACTATTCTTAGTTTACTTTAGTCTTTCAGAATTTTTACTGTTTGAATGTGTTTTCCTTCACGAGAGATACGAAGTAAATAGACTCCTTTTTCAAGTGTAGAAATATCCAACGATTTGGACTGTTGGTTTCCGCTTAGGATCAATTTGCCTTGAAGATCCAATAGTTGAATGATGTCGGTAGCTTGTATGCCATCTAGGTTCAAAACAGAGGAAGTTGGATTCGGATATACCGTAATTCCAGCGTCTGTTATGTTCGATATGCCACTTAAATTAGCATCGTAAATCACCCGAATGGCAATGGATTTGTGAACCGTTTGTGCCGGAACACCGTTGTCTGTCATGTCCATATCGACAGTATAAATTCCTGGTGGAACATTCGTTGCGTCAAATGTTAAATTGTACTGTGTGAATTCCCCATTTGGAACGGCAACATACGTCAAAGCGCTCGGATGTGAACATTGCAAAGTTGAGCTTGTTAATTGTCCAATTTCCGGAGTACTTACACCAAGTGTAAAATCGATTGCATTTAAACTTTTGTGCAATGTATCTCCTGTATAAACATCAATCGTATCACATATGAGACTACTCATAACAAGAGGCGGGATATTTGTTGTTGAACTTGACAAGTTAAAGTAGATTTCTTGATCATCTAGAAAATCAACGCCGTCAAACGTATTGTATGGACCATCAAAAGCGGTTCCAAGCGTATCAAACTGTCCTACTTGAAAATAATCAAGTCCGTTTCCGATGTTAACACCAACGGTTGCTGGAGTCCCACCAATTCCTCCTACTCCTAATGATGCAGATCCGGTTGTCCATTGCATGTCGCCATAACAAAAAGAAACATTATTTCCAGCAGGAACCAAAGTGTCTTGACCATCCGAAATAATCAATTGGAAAGTATTCAATTTATCTTCCATCATATTCCAATATCCAACATGATCCCAAACAATCACAAGCGAATGAGGATTTAACTTAAACCACACACTTCCTCCGTTAATAGAACGTGTATCCACATCAGCCCAGAAAGGAGCAATCATATTGTAAGTAGGGTCTGGAAAAGGATTTGCTGTGAACGTGCTGTAAGGAAGATCAAATGAGATATTTCCGTTGTTATTGATGTATAAACTGTCATAGGTAGTCCCATAGAAACTAAAGTTGAACGGAAGTACAATGACGTTGGAAAATTCATCGTCATTGGGTGGCATGGCTAAGGTAAACGTTGTATCCAAGGGGATTAAACAATCGCATACGCCTGATTTTGTTGCATTTCCGGTGTAATGTATCACAGGATTATTGGAAGGGACCCAATCAATCACACTGTGGTTAGTAATCATTCCTTGGGATTTCAAACTTTCGTATTCTTTGGAATCAACTTTAAGTGACTGACCATTTACAGCGAACGTGAAAAGCCCGAAAATACCTATTAATAATGCTTTCATAACGAATGAAATTGGGTGATTTATATTGAAAATTACCATTTTATTTTTTACAAACGAAAACTTTCAGTTGGTGGTTGTGTTTTGTAAGTTAAATAATCAAATAAACGTTTGTTCAAATACCATAAAAGTGGTAATTTTGTGGAAGATTTAGAGTTTATTTATAATTAATCTAAATAAAAACTGATTATGATAACAGTTACAGACAGCGCAAAGAAACAAGCCATTAGATTGATGGAAGATGAGGGTAAAGAAGGTCTTTTTATCCGTGTTGGAGTGCAAGGGGGTGGTTGTTCGGGATTAATGTATCAATTGACATTTGACAATCAGGATTTGGAGGGAGATAAGTCCTTTGAAGACAACGGAATAAAAGTTGTCGTTGATAAAAAAAGTTTCCTGTATTTAATCGGAACAACTTTAGACTTTTCCGGAGGATTAAATGGAAAAGGATTTGTGTTTCAAAATCCGAATGCAGATCGAACATGTGGATGTGGAGAGTCTTTCTCTGTTTAAGAAAAAGCTATGGCAGGATATACCGAAAATGAGTTAGCTCAAGATCTCGAAAATCAAGAATATAAATTCGGATTCGTTACAGATATAGAATCAGATACCGTTCCAATTGGATTAAATGAGGACATCATCCGCTTAATTTCTGAAAAAAAGGAAGAACCGGAATGGTTACTTGAATACCGACTAAAAGCCTTCGCTATCTGGAAGGAAATGACCGAGCCAGAATGGGCTCATGTTCATTATACTAAGCCTGATTTTCAAGCCATCGCTTATTATTCCGCTCCGAAACAAACGAAAAAATACGAGTCTTGGGATGATGTAGATCCAGAAATGAAAGAAACCATGAAAAAATTGGGGATTTCGATGGAGGAGCAACAACGATTAACAGGTGTTGCAGTGGATTTCGTTATGGATTCCGTTTCTGTAGCAACATCGTTCAAAGAAAAACTTGGAGAACTTGGTGTGATTTTCTGCTCTTTTTCAGATGCCGTACAAAATCATCCAGATCTCGTTAGAAAATACATTGGGTCTGTTGTTCCCATGACCGATAATTTTTATGCGGCCTTAAATGCAGCGGTTTTCACAGATGGATCCTTCTGTTACATTCCGAAAGGTGTTCGTTGCCCAATGGAATTGTCGACATACTTCCGAATTAATGCGGGTGGAACCGGTCAATTTGAACGCACGTTAGTTGTAGCGGATGAAGGGTCATATGTTTCTTACCTCGAAGGTTGTACAGCGCCTCAGCGAGATGAAAATCAATTGCATGCCGCGGTGGTTGAATTAATTGCCATGGATCATGCGGAAATCAAATATTCCACCGTTCAGAACTGGTATCCAGGGGACAAAGAAGGTAAAGGTGGTATTTTTAATTTCGTTACCAAACGTGGAATGTGTAATACCCATGCAAAAATATCATGGACCCAAGTAGAAACAGGTTCTGCTGTCACATGGAAATATCCATCGTGTATCCTAAAAGGGGATTACTCGATTGGAGAATTTTATTCGGTTGCCGTAACAAATAATTACCAACAAGCAGATACGGGAACCAAAATGATTCACCTCGGTAAAAACACCAAGAGTACGATTATTTCTAAGGGTATTTCCGCGGGAAAATCACAGAATTCTTACCGTGGACTCGTTCAAATAAATAAAAGTGCACAAAATGCACGAAATTTCTCTCAGTGTGATTCATTGTTGATGACTGACGAATGCGGGGCACACACGTTTCCGTACATCGAATGTAAAAATCCAACGGCGAAAATTGAACATGAAGCAACAACATCGAAAATTGGTGAAGACCAATTGTTTTATTGTATGCAACGTGGAATCAATGAGGAAAAAGCGATTAGCCTAATCGTAAATGGATATTGTAAAGAAGTATTAAACCAATTACCAATGGAATTTGCCGTTGAAGCACAAAAATTGCTGGCAATTAGTCTAGAAGGTAGTGTTGGATAATTGAGATTATTAAGGAACTATTCCTGATAAAAGAAAAGATAAGAGATGATTAAAATTGAAAATTTACACGCAAGTATTGACGGAAAAGAAATCCTAAAAGGATTAAACTTGGAAGTGAAAGCGGGAGAAGTTCATGCGATAATGGGTCCGAATGGAGCTGGAAAAAGCACATTAGCAAGTGTATTAGCTGGACGTGAAGACTACGAAGTAACGGCAGGTTCAGTTGATTTCGACGGCACCGATTTATTAGAATTATCTACAGAAGATCGTGCGAGAGAAGGCTTGTTTTTAGCTTTTCAATACCCAGTAGAAATCCCGGGTGTATCGAATATTAATTTCCTCAGAACTGCCTTGAATGAAATTCGATCTTATAAAGGGGAAGATCAAATTTCTGCGAAGGATTTCATGGCAATGGTTCGTGAAAAATCGGCAATCGTTGAATTGGATAGCAAATTAGCTTCCCGCGCAGTTAATGAAGGATTCTCAGGTGGTGAGAAAAAACGAAATGAAATCTTCCAAATGGCAATGTTGGAACCGAAATTAGCGGTTCTTGATGAAACGGATTCTGGTTTGGATATCGACGCCTTACGTATTGTAGCAAACGGAGTAAATACTTTGAAGTCGGATAAAAATGCGACAATTGTGATTACGCACTATCAACGTTTGTTGGATTACATCGTTCCTGATTTCGTGCATGTTTTGTACGATGGACGAATTGTTATGACCGGAACGAAAGATTTGGCTTTGGAACTAGAGGAAAAAGGATACGATTGGATCAAAGATTCAATTGACGCGTAAGAAAAAGCAATGGAAAACTCGAATAAATTAAGTCAATTTACTAGTCGGTTTACCGCCACAGAAATCGACGCTCTTCTGCCAATGGCAGCTATGGCACGTACTTTTTTGGCGGGAAACGACTTTCCTACCACACGAGTCGAACGTTTTAAATATACACGTTTGACAAAACTCGCAAATGCACAATTTGATTCAAACAACGCATTATCTGTTTCTGATTTCCGTAAACACCAAGTTTGTTCGGATGCCATAGCCATTTTTATTGTGAATGGAAAAGTACACTTACCGCAGTCAAACCTACCTGTTGGACTTACCATAGAATTGATAACTACCGCTAAGTCTTTACCTACATCAAGTGTAAAGGATGTCTTTTCTGGAATGAATGTGTTGTATGCGCAATCTGGTGTTTGTGTACATGTTGCTAAAAATTCAGTCATTGATTCCGTGATTGAACTTGTACACGTTTGTACAGGTTCTTACGCAGGATTTACCCGTCATCATGTTTCCATTGGAGAGCACGCTCAAGCGAAAGTGGTTTTGACCTATGCTTCGGAGGCGACAAACGAATGCTTTTCTCATGTTCATACATCGATCGAAGTTGGAAAGCAAGCACATGTGAACGTTGAGAAAGTACAAATGGAATCGAGTGAAATGTTTTCGTTCTCTGACGAAGAGATTTGGCAAGATGCAAATTCCATATTCCAAATTAACACCTTGACATTGGATGGAAATTTGGTGCGAAACGACTTACATATTCAGGTTCAAGGAGAGCATGCAGAAACACACCTGAATGGTATGTATATGTTGAATGGACAACAACACGTTGCCAACTACTCTACCGTTGACCACCAAGTAGCAAATTGCGAAAGCCATGAGCTTTATAAAGGCATCATGGATGATAAATCAGTAGCTGTGTTTAATGGTAAAGTATTTGTTCGCAAAGACGCTCAAAAAACAAATGCTTATCAATCCAATGCAAATGTTTTGATTAGTGAGGAATCTACCGTGAATTCAAAGCCAGAATTAGAGATTTATGCGGACGATGTAAAATGTTCACATGGTTCAACCACTGGACAATTAGACGACGAAGCAATTTTCTATTTACGCGCAAGAGGATTATCAGAAAAAAGTGCCAAGCAATTGATGTTGACTGCATTTATGTCGGATGTGTTGGATAAAATAACCATTCCTGAAGTGAAAGCGAAAGTTTTTAAAACGATCAATAAACGTTTTAATTGGGAATTAGAACGGTAAGTTTAAACGAAAATATTGGACAAAGAAAAAGCCCCGACGATTTTGACGGGGCTTTTCTATTTCTAATAAGTGAAGCTTATCCGTTCAAGGCTTCCGCTCCACCAACGATCTCAAGGATTTCGTTCGTAATCGCAGCTTGACGCGCTTTGTTGTAGCTTAATTTAAGGCTTTTACGAAGTTCATTTGCGTTATCCGTTGCTTTGTGCATTGCGGTCATACGAGCGCCATGTTCAGCAGCAAATGAATCACGAATTGCTTTGTATAATTGAAGTTTTAATGATTTAGGAATCAAATCTTCAACGATTTCCATCTTAGACGGCTCGAATAAATAATCACCTGAATTTTCACCTTCTGTTGCTGTTGGTACGATTGGCAAGAACTGTTCTGTTTCTACAAATTGTGTTGCAGCGTTTATGAAACGGTTGTAAACAAGTACGATTTTATCAAACGATTTGTTGTGAAACTGTTGAATAATCTCTTCAGCTAATTGCGCAACAACTTCGAAACGTAGGTCAGCGTATACATCTTCCATGTTGTCGATGCGCTCGTTCGCGTAGTTGTATTCAGTGCGCTTGTAAACGTCTCTTATTTTCTTTCCAACGCTTAATATGTGGACGTTAGCATCTTTATAGTCTTCGTGGATAAGAACTCCAGCGCGTTTAATAATGTTATTATTGAATCCACCACACAAACCACGGTTTGAGGTGATACCAACAACTAATACATTTTTTACTTCGCGTTGCTCTGAATATGCATTCTCAGAAAGGTCTAGTGTCGCACTTAAGTTCTCTAGGATTTCTTTCAGTTTTCCAGCGTATGGACGCATTTGCGTAACAGCATCTTGTGCACGCTTCAACTTAGCTGCAGAAACCATCTTCATTGCTGAAGTGATCTGCATCGTTGAACCGACAGAGGCAATTCGGTTACGTATTTCTTTTAAATTAGCCATTCTTGATGTTTATCTTCAATCAAATGATGGGGAACAATTAGAATTTCTCAGCGACTTCTTTCGCAACTTTCGTTAAAACAGCTTCGATTTCATCTGTGTATTTACCAGCTTTCAATGCCACCAACGTGTCAGCATGTTTCGCTTCTAATACAGTCAAATAATCTTTCTCGAAGTTTTTAACTTGGTTGATTGGAACATTTTGGATAAGTCCTTTTACTCCAACGTAAATGATCGCAATTTGTTTTTCAACTGGGTATGGATCTCCTTCTTTTTGTTTCAAGATTTCCACG
Organism: Crocinitomicaceae bacterium; assembly: GCA_044372485.1. Lineage (GTDB taxonomy): Bacteria > Bacteroidota > Bacteroidia > Flavobacteriales_D > Crocinitomicaceae > UBA952. The sequence goes on along the minus strand of JBILRU010000018.1, from coordinate 9,231 downwards.
TTACGAGCTCCTTTATCCAGTACGTTTTTCGTTGCTGAATCCAAATCAGAACCAAATTTCGCAAACGCTTCTAACTCGCGGTATTGCGCTTGGTCTAATTTCAATGTACCAGCAACTTTTTTCATGGATTTAATCTGAGCAGATCCACCTACACGAGAAACGGAGATACCTACGTTGATCGCTGGACGAATACCAGAGTTAAATAAGTCACCTTCTAAGAAGATTTGTCCATCAGTAATGGAAATCACGTTTGTTGGAATATATGCCGAAACGTCACCTGCTTGTGTTTCAATGATTGGAAGTGCTGTTAATGATCCACCACCTTTTACTTTATCTTTCAATGAAGCAGGAAGGTCGTTCATTTGTTTAGCAATGTTATCATCAGAGATTACTTTCGCAGCACGCTCTAATAAACGGGAGTGAAGGTAGAATACATCTCCAGGGTAAGCCTCACGTCCTGGTGGACGACGTAGTAACAACGATACCTCACGGTAAGCAACCGCTTGTTTAGATAAATCATCATAAACAATTAACGCTGGTTTACCTAAATCTCTAAAATATTCTCCGACAGCTGCTCCAGTCATTGGTGCGTAAAACTGCATTGGAGCCGGATCAGATGCGTTAGAAGCAACAACCGTTGTGTAGGCCATAGCACCAGCATCTTCTAATTTTTTAACGATTCCTGCAACCGTTGAACCTTTTTGTCCAATCGCTACATAAATACAGTAAACAGGCTCACCACGATCGTAAAACTCACGTTGGTTGATAATGGTATCGATCGCAACAGTTGTTTTTCCTGTTTGACGGTCACCGATAATCAACTCACGTTGTCCACGCCCGATTGGAATCATCGCATCCACCGCTTTGATACCTGTTTGAAGAGGCTCAGTTACTGGTTGACGAAAGATAACTCCCGGTGCTTTACGTTCGATAGGCATTTCGAATAACTCACCAGCGATTGGTCCTTTACCATCGATAGGCTGTCCTAATGTATCAATTACACGTCCAACTACGCCATCACCAACTTTTACAGAAGCGATTTTTCCTAGTCGGCGAACAGTATCACCTTCTTTTACACTTGAAGATCTACCTAAAAGTACAGCTCCTACATTGTCTTCTTCCAAGTTCAATGCAATTCCTTGCATTCCTCCTGCGAATTCAATTAATTCACCGTATTGAACACCATTCATTCCATAGATACGTGCAATACCATCTCCTACTTGAAGAACGGTACCTACTTCTTGTAATTCTGCTTCAGAGCGAAATCCAGAAAGTTGCTCTCTTAAAATTGCGGAAACTTCTGCTGGTTTGATATCTGCCATTTTTACTTTATTTAATGTGTCGTTTGACTATTTTACTAATTCTTGTTTTAATCTATTCAATTGGTTTGAAACAGATGCATCGATTTGGTGATCACCCATACGGACAATGAATCCACCAATCAACGATTCATCTATGTTTTCAGTGATCTCTAAGGTTCCTTGGATTGAAGCACTAATTTTGGATGTAATTTCTGCTTTCGTTTGAGCATCCAAGGTTTTTGCACTTATGATTGTTACTGAAACAATTCCTCTATGTTCTTTTAATTGAGTTAAAAAAGCATGTGCGATTTCGGGAATCAGTGCCTCTCTTCTGTTTGTCGCTACCATTTCTAAAAATGAAATAGACAATGCGTCAAAATTTCCAAAGATGGATTTAATGACTTCCAATTTTTTATCCACCTTAATTAGGGGCGAACTTAAAAACACTTGGAAATCATGCGTTTCATTTGCAACCGTTAAAATTTGTTGCATGTTATATTCAATAACCTCGATTTTTTGTTGATCTAAGGCTAATTCCAATAATGCTTTCGCGTAACGTCCTGCTGCTTTCGTTGATTTCATTTGATTAGTTCATTTGAATATCACCAGCAAGTTTTTCTGCTAATGCTTTTTGTTTTTCATCCGAAGCTAATTCACCGCGAACAACTTTCTCAGCGATTTCAATAGCCAATGTCGCTACGTGCGTTTTGATTTCAGCAATAGCTGCTGCTTTTTCGCTGTTAATGTTCAATCGTGCTGATTCAACAATTTTCTGCGCTTCTATTTTCGATTTCGATTTTGCGTCTTCAATCATGCCATTAGCAGCTTCTTTCGCTTCTTTCAATATGTTGTCACGTTCTGCACGAGCTTCCTTCAAGATTTGATCGTTTTCTGCTTTAAGCACTTTCATTTCAGCTTGTGTTTTCACAGCTAAATCTAAAGCTTCAGAAATTTTTTGCTCACGTGCATTAACTGCATTTAAAATAGGTTTCCAAGCAAATTTTGCCAGTAAGAACAAGAGCAGGCAAAAAACGATTCCTGTCCAGAACAATAAACCTAAATCGGGTATAATTAAATCCATTTTCTTTTAATTAATGTGTTAAATAATAAAGGTAGTTGAAACCAACCGTCTCAACTACCTTTAAAGATTTATGCTTTCGCGCCTAGTAGACCTACTACTACACCGAATAACGCAACACCTTCAATAAGTGCTGCTGCAATAATCATCGCTGTTTGAATTTTTCCAGATGCTTCTGGGTTTCTAGCGATACCTTCTACTGCAGAACCACCGATTCTACCAATTCCTAGACCTGCGCCTAAAACTGCTAAACCAGCACCGATTGCTGCAATACTACCGAACATTCCTGTCATTATATTTGAATTAAAAGGTTACTAATTAATGATGCGCTTCTTCCACAGCTGCTCCAATAAACAATGCAGAAAGCATCGCAAAAAGGAACCCTTGTAAAAACGCAACTAAAACTTCCAAAATCGATATAAACAAAGCCATTGGAACAGACAATCCTGCCCAAGCAATGTTTTTGTTTACGAAGATGATAGAAATCAATGCTAAAACAATAATGTGTCCTGCTGTAATGTTCGCAAACAAACGAATCATTAAGGCAAATGGTTTTGTGAAAATACCGATGATCTCAATTGGCATCATGAAGAATTTCATTGGAACTGGAACACCTGGCATCCAGAAAATGTGTCCCCAATAGTTTTTGTTTCCTGACAACAAGGTAACAACCAAGGTACATACTGCTAAAAATAAAGTGATAGTGATGTTTCCTGTTAAGTTTGCTCCACCCGGTAAGAATGGAACCAATCCCAACATGTTGTTGAACCAAATAAAGAAAAAGATGGTTAATAGGTATGGAACATATTTTTCGTATTTGTGCTCATTTATGTTCGCCTTAGCAATGTCATCACGAACCATAACAATGATTGGCTCGAAGAATTTTGCTAATCCCTTCGGTGCAACAGCACCATTTTTGCGATAGAATTTAGCCACGCTAAACATGACGATTAAAACGAGTAAAGCCCCCATTAGTAGAGACATCACATTTTTAGTAATGGAAAAATCTAAAGGCTGCGCATTGTGAGGGTGTTCACCGTCGAAATGCAATTCACCTTCATCGTTTAATTTGTAAATTTCTTCATGGTACATGGCATATCCTAAAGCAGGACCAACACCTTTTACATAATGCAAACTTGTACCTTGTTCTTTGCCTTCTACCTCAATTGATTCGCCGTGATAAAAATGACTAGAACTAAATGTTTTCAATCCATTATCCATTAAAATAATCGGTAAATAGATACTTGTTCCTCCGTGTTCAGGGCCAAAAAGATGCCATTCATGTGCATCTTTTATGTGATGCATAATCATCTCGCTTACATTGAATTCTTTCTCTTCATTCGCAAATGAAAAACCTGAAACTCCAACGAAAGCTAGTAAAATTGCGACTTTTCGCATCAAAAATGAAAGTTTGCTGAAATGGTTCATTAGCGAATCTTTAAGCGGATTTTAAAATTTTTGGCAAAGTTAGGCAAACTTTCTAAAGAAACAACTTAATTTTTGAACAAATCAGCCTTGAGTTTTCCTCAATTTCTTGTATAACTGAATTCCAATCATCAACAGAATGGCAACTCCAAAGAATCCGAGTGTTCCGTAAATCCAATTCAAAGAATTTTTCATACTTACCAGAAATACGATAGCCACCAAAAAGAGGGTCGCCACTTCATTCCATATTCTGAGTCCTCCGGATGTCCAACGTATCGTTCTTTGCTGACATTGTTTCATTATTTTTTGACTATAAAAATGGTAAATGAGGAGTAATCCAACGAAAGCCAACTTCATATGCATCCATGGTTGGGATAAATAATATTCAGGCTGATCAACAATCATGATTGTGCCAAAAATGATGGTAAAAATCATTGCTGGAGTGGTAATGATCCACCACAGTTTTTTTTGCATGATGTCAAATTGCGCTTGAAGAATACTTTTTTTTGGCTCCCCTTCGTTATTGGCCTCTACGAAATAGATGAATAAGCGAACCATATAAAAGAGTCCGGCAAACCAACTGACCATAAAAATGATGTGTAGTGCTTTGATGTATAACATACCTACAAAAGTAATAGAATCAACTTGGATTCAGGGTATATTTGTATTTTCGTTGACGAATTATTTTGTTGCGCAATTCCAATTATAGATGAAACAGGGTGTATTGACTTTATTTTTTTTGTATTCCGTTTTTCAATGTCGAGCACAAGAAAAACTCTTATCCTTGGATGGAACTTTTCAGAACAATAATTTGGTTGTATACAATCCGCCTCAATCGGATGGATTTGGATTTTGCGTCACAAAAGTTCTAGTCAATGGAGAAATTTTACCCGCCGCGATTCAATCAGCACATTTCGAAATTAATTTTCAGTTGTTTCAATTAAAAGTAGGTGAAAATGTGTTCGTGGTTTTGGAACATGCCGTTGGATGTCAGCCTCGATTTATGAATCCAGAAATTCTCTTGCCAAAAAGCACCTTTCGCTGCACATCGATAAATGCGGACAAAACAGGGATGATTAATTGGACCACTTCTGATGAAGCTGGATCTTTGGATTTTATCATTGAGCAATACCGTTGGAATAGATGGGTGGAAGCAGGACAAGTAAAAGGAAAAGGGACTAAACAAGCGAATGCGTATTATTTTCAAATCACACCTCATTCGGGCAAAAATCAAATCCGCGTTTCACAGATCGATAACACCGGTGAAAAAAGAAGTTCTCAGGCTGTGTTTTTTAATTCGGGAACCACTTCTCTAAAAATAAGTCCAACAAAGGTTCGAGACAATTTGTATGTTAAAGCTGGAACGAAAGAAGTGAAAACAAAATTCGAAGTATATGACGCTTACGGAAACTTGCTCAAAGTGGGATTCGCTAGCATGGTGGATTGCACCAATTTAGTCAGTGGGGTATACTTTATAAATTTCGATAATCAAACGGAAAAATTCATCAAAATCGCCGAATAATGAAACGCATTGAACACCTTGGAATCGCCGTAAAAAACTTAGAGGAAGCTATTCCTATGTATGAAGCTCTTTTGAATACAACGTGTTACAAACGAGAAGGTGTGGCTTCAGAAGGTGTGATGACTGCATTTTTTCAAATCGGCGAATCAAAAATAGAATTATTAGAAGCCAGCAATGAAGCCTCGCCTATTGCGAAGTTTTTAAGTAAAAATGGACCCGGATTTCACCATGTCGCTTTTGAAGTGGAAAATATGGAAGTAGAAATTGAGCGTCTTCAAGCAGCTGGATTCCAGCTCATTCATGAAATGGCAAAGGACGGGGCAGATAATAAACGAATTGCCTTCCTACATCCTAAATCTACTGGTTCTTTGTTGGTGGAAATATGTCAAGAAAAAAGCGCGTAAAAATCTGAGTCATTCTGGTAATAAAATGTGTGTAATCCTGCTTCTTGGGCACCGGCAATATGTTGTGGGCTATCATCAATAAAAAGTACTTTGCTTGGCTTCACATCGAGTTTTTCACATACCCAAATAAATGTTTCTGGATGTGGTTTACGCTTTTTTATTTCATGTGAAAGGAAAACTTGTTCGAACAATGAATCAAAGGATACTTGACTCACTTTCGACCATTCCCTTTTCACCTCCACCATGTGAAGTTCATTCGTATTGCTTAAGAGTGCAATGCGTTGTTTTTGTGCGAGTTCAAGGATTAATCGAACCTTTTTTTCCGGGAAACCTAAGATCATGGCATTCCATGCATGGACAACTTCATTCGGACTCGTTCCCTTTCTCGTGGTTGAAAGAAGTTTGTTGATGAAATGTTGCGCAGAAATTTGACCTGTTTCAAATAAGTCGAAAAGTTGATTTTGTTGAAATTGCGTATACTTTTCTTGAAAGTCAATTGTGCCTAATTGAACAAAAGCATTTTCAGTTGCTTGATAATCAATGTCAATGAGCACTCCGCCTAGGTCAAATAAAATCAGTTCGATGTCTTTCATGTCACGAAGATACAGCCTTGGTGTGTTATTTGAATGTATTCTAAATAATCAAGCGTGACATTTCCATGACATTACAACTTTAGCTGGGATGTACTTTTGTTGTCAAAGATACTCATTGTGTTGAAGGACCTACATATTATCGCATTTACGCATCGAAATTTAGACGTCAATAAAATTGGTTTATTACACATTGAGAAAGAAGACCAACTAGGACATTTAGATCGATTAAAACAAACGTTGCAACTGAATGAACTTCAGTTCTTATCGACGTGTAATCGCGTCGAAATTACGTTTGTCAAACAGCACAAACTAGATTCCGATTATGTCCACCGAATACTTTCGTTGATTTATCCCAAATTGGTTCCGATTCAATTAGAAGAATTTGTACACCGTGCAGAAACGTACTCTGGAAAGCAAGCGGTGAAACATGCACTTTCTGTCGCTTCTTCGATTGACTCCATGATTATTGGAGAACGAGAAATCATAACACAAGTACGAACAGCCTTCGAACATTGCCGTGAATTGGGATTAACTGGAGACTTTATTCGCTTGTTAATGAAACAGGTGATTCAGTGCGCCAAGCAAGTGTATACCGAAACATCGATTTCAACCAAACCTGTTTCTGTAGTTTCCTTGGCATACCATCACATGAAACGTATGAACATCCCGTTGGATGCGCGTATTCTCATTATTGGTGCAGGTGTAACTAACACAACGATGTGTCGCTTTTTAAAGAAACATGGCTTCCGTAATTTTCATGTGTTTAATCGCACACATGAACGAGCTGAAAAACTTGCCAAAGAAATCAAAGGGTCTGCTTATGCCCTTTCAGAGCTGGGAAAATATGACAAAGGATTTGATGTTATTATTACATGTACAGCAGCGAATCATCACGTGTTGACACCTGAACTTTATGAATTTATTTTGCAAAACGAAGCGCATGAACGTGTGATCATCGATTTGGCTATTCCTCAAGATTTGGATGCTTCCATATTGAATGCACATCCAATCAATTACTTGTCTATCGAATATTTACAGAAGATTTCTAATGAGAACCTGAAGGAACGTTCGAAAGAAATTTTACATGTAGAGCAAATCATCGCTGATGCTATGGAAGCTTTTGAAAACTTGTTCAAAGAGCGTAAAGTGGAAATTGCGATGAAGGATGTCCCTCAACAAGTGAAGGAAATCAAAAACATGGCTTACGACACCGTTTTCCGAGATGACTTAGATCAACTCGATCCCCAAGCCAAAGAATTATTGGATAAAATCATCGGATACATGGAGAAAAAATACATCTCCGGACCGATGAAATTAGCCAAAGAAATCATACTCAAAAATGCAAACTAATCCTAAAATCCGCATTGGTACACGTGGCAGTGACCTCGCTTTGTGGCAAGCTCATTTTGTACGTCGTCAATTGGAGGAGATTGGTTGTGAAGTAAGCATTCAAATTATTGTCACGCAAGGTGACCGTATTCAGGACCTCAGTTTTGACAAACTTGAAGGGAAGGGATTCTTTACCAAAGAAATCGAACAAGCATTATTGAACGGAGAAGTGGATTTAGCTGTACATTCCCACAAAGACCTGGAAACAACTCAACCCGCAGGACTTCACATTGCAGCAGTTTCATATAGAGAGGATGCATCTGAATTGTTGCTGATGAGACGCGAAGCTTTTGATGCGAGTCAAGAATGGAATTTGAAAGCAAATGCTGTGATTGGAACATCTTCTGCCCGACGAAAAGCGCAAATTATTGCACAACGTCCGGATTTAGAAATCAAAGAACTACGTGGAAATGTTCCCACAAGAATCGATAAACTGCGTCAAGGTCATTATGATGCCATTTTGTTAGCACGTGCAGGCGTGTTGCGTTTGGAATTGGATTTATCTGACCTTGAAACGATTGTTTTAGATCCAACCTCGTTTGTTCCAGCACCGGCTCAAGGGGTTCTTGGATTACAAACACGTGTTGATGATGTCGTGACAACGGAAATTCTACAGAAATTACATCATACCGAAGTCGCAACTCGCATTGGACTTGAGCGTTCGGTACTTCGTCAAATGGATGGTGGTTGTCAATTACCTTTGGGTGTTTATTGTGTTGATGACCAAGTTTATGTGTCCTTTTCTCCTTCCGCAACGGAAGCCGCAGAGAACAAAGTGTATTCTTATGTCGCTGGACAAGAAACGGAATTAGCACAAGAAATTGTACAGGAATTAAAAAAGTGACCCCGAAACGAATTTTTATCTCGCGTTCAATCTCTGAATCCGGAGAAACGCTTCAGAAATTTGCTCTTTTAGGCGGACAACTAATCGCTGAATCATTGGTGAACTTTGAATCTGTCTCTTTTGATAAAAACCTTACAAGTGATGTCATCTTTTTCTCGAGTATTCGAGCGGCAGCGTTTTATTTGAATGAACGTCCATCCATTCCCTCATCGGTTCAATACGCTTGTGCGGGTCCTGAAACGGCAGAAAAACTCAAAGTAAATTTTCAGATTTCATGTGATTTTATTGCGCCATTAGCAGGAGATCCAGACCAAAGTGCGCAGGTCTTTAAATCATGGTTAGGACAGCGCCATGTGCTATTTCCAAAAAGTGAACAAAGCTTAAATTCTTATTCAAGCATCCTACCCATCACTCAGAAAACGGAAACCATCGTTTACCGAACTCATTCGAATTCAAAGTCTATTTCTCCTTGTGACCTCTATATTTTTTCGAGTCCGAGCAATGCGAAAGCATTTTTGGAAAGCAATAAACTTCCACGTGTAGCCATTTGTTTGGCTTGGGGCTCTTCCACCTTGAAGTATTTGGCGGCACAGAACATTTCTGTTTTTCATCAGTTACAAACGGGAACGTTGAAGGAATTGGATCAATTTTTGGCTGAGTTACTCTCGATAAATT
>JBILRU010000064.1:0-12510 GCA_044372485.1 Crocinitomicaceae bacterium | reverse complement strand
TCGGAGCCAGATGAAATTTGAATTCTCAGAGGTCATTACTCCCGAGTTGGTTACGATGCTCGAAGAAACAACGCTTGGCACAAACGGAGCGATGTACCGTCATTTAGATGTGAAAGACCGTATTTACCAAACGGATGCACCACTCAGTTTCTCCTTAAAACGAAATGATCATTTGCTCGCAAACATCACCTTTTGTAAGCGATCTTTTGGTTTGTATTTACGTTATTTCGCTTTTGATAAACGCTTCCAATCGAAGGGAAAAGCGCGTCAAACCATGCAGAAATCGTCGCTAAAACAAGAAATTGAAGTCGTCTTTCAACGCGTGGAAAAAGAACATGCTGGACATCTCCACATGTGTTATGCCTACATTGACGCACGCAATGCGAGAAGTAAATGGATGAGTGAGCAATTCGGATTTCAAACGAAAGCTAAATTGGCGACACAGACCTTTAGCCGTGTTTATCCCAAACAAGTGCTTGGCTTGAAAAAGGAAACGCTTCAAGGTGAACACCTTGATTGGATTCGCTCCAAATACCAAAACCACACTGCTTATTTTGAGGAATACCTGACGGATGGATTCATCCATTGTTGGCGTTCTGCAGACGGAAAACTTTTGGCAATGGGAAAATTTACCAACGTCAAATGGGAAATTAGTCGACTTCCAGGAAAATTGGGCGGATTATTTGTCAAAGTACTACCATATCTGCCCATCTTACGGAAATTGGTCAATGTGAAGAGTCATCAATTTTTAGTTCCGGAAGCAGTTTGTTTAGCGGATGAAAGTCCGAAAGTACTGGAGACTTTTTTAGCCGGTGTTTTGCACATGGAAAAGCGTCAGATGATGCTTTGGTGGAATGATGAACGTGATCCATTGTATGTGAAACTAAAAGATCAGGTGAATTGGGGAATCATGCACCGAATTCTAGGCGTCTCTCCAGTGGATGTTGTTATCCGTGGTGATTTCCAACCTGAAAACCCCATGTATATCGCTGCTTTCGATATGATTTAAGGAATTATCGTCTAGAATCAATCAAGCGTTCAATCACCATCGCGGTGATTCGTTTATCGAAATCAGATTTATTCAATTGGTATTGTTGAAATTCTTCGCTAGTCATAAGTCCAGTAACCATTCCAATAAATTGATATTTGATGCCTGTATTCTTGGCAAAAACGTTTTTTATTTCAGCGCGTTGTTCTTCTTGAATGCTTCGTTTAAAGCAATGATCTAGAATGACATTGGATTTCGATTCAACAACAAATAAGTCATGTTGAAACTTTAAAATTGGACGCAAGACTTCGTTTTGGAAACGTTCGATTGGTGTTGCATGATCATTTTCGGTAAATACGTCAGGACGCAAGTTTTGAAGGAGTTCAGTTTCTCTAGACATATTATTCAGATAAATCAACGGTGGAATAGCTCACGAGGAATTCTTCCAAGTAAGAGCTCATGCGTTCGTCGTCGCTGTTACGTGCAAACAATACGTGCTTGCATTTTGGTAAACTTTCCGCGAGTCGTGCCACGAAACCTTTTTGTCCTGCACGCATTTGATCATCCATGTTTAATACAACGAATAATTTTAATTTCTTGATGTTAAATCCATTCTGGAAATACATTTCACACACACGTCGTGTTGTTCCAACAATGATTTCTGTTCCATCGAATAAATCGTTACGTTGCTTTAATTTATTGCCTTTTTCAACGACTAAATCGACAGTCAGGTCCTTTGCTTTCGCTGCCTTTTGAAAGTATTCTTCGATGTGACGCGCATCTTCATTGTTTGCACAAACGATAATGGCGCGCGGAGAACCTTCCTCTGGATGAAGAATGATATCATCGACAATTGGCCAAAGATAATCCAAGTATTCTTCGGGTTCGGCATGCACCACAAGGGAAGATCTAGATTTTAATTGTTTGATGACTTGGTCGATTAGCTCGCTCATGGATTGATTTTTTTATTGGAAAGATGTCTGTCGGCATCTCGGATCGTTTTCTTTTTTAAATTTTCTTTGAGTGCCTGCTCCAAATCAATATTCGTTTGGTTCGCTAAACACATGACAACAAATAGCACGTCCGCTAACTCATCACCTAAATCTTTGTTTTTGTCGCTTTCTTTTTCACTTTGCTCACCGTAGCGGCGCGCCATAATTCTGGCAACTTCTCCTACCTCCTCCATGAGAATTGCAGTATTCGTTAACTCATCAAAATAACGAACGCCAACCGTTTTGATCCATTCATCGATGGTTTTTTGTGCTTCTTGGATAGTCATAATTGGGAATAAAATTAGTCAAAAGGAATCGAACACGAATATTCCCTATGTTTTCCGTTTCTTTTTTCCAACTTTGTAGCATTAAATAAGTCAAATGGAAAAGCTGCAAAATTTCATCAATGGGACCTATGTTCCTCCGAAGAATGGACAATACATCGACAACTATGAACCAGCAACGGGACAAGTTTACGCTTTAATTCCGGATTCGGATGAAGAAGATGTATTGGAAGCAGTGGATGCCGCTGAAAAAGCATTTCCCATTTGGTCTAAAATGTCGATTGAAGAGCGCAGTAAAATACTCGTTCGACTTTCAGAAGGCATTGAAAAAAACATGGATGAATTTGTTCAAGCGGAAAGTCGAGACAACGGAAAACCGGTTTCGTTGGCGGCCCACGTGGACATTCCTCGCGCTGTTTCGAATTTCCATTTCTTCGCCACGGCCATTACTCATTTTGCTTCGGAATCCCACCTAATGGAGGGAGTTGGCATCAACTTCACCACACGTAAACCCATCGGAATCGTTGGATGTATTTCTCCATGGAATTTACCTTTGTATTTGTTTTCTTGGAAAATCGCACCGGCATTAGCAGCAGGAAATTGCGTCATTGCCAAACCATCAGAAATCACTCCATACACAGCTTACTTATTGGGAAGAATTGCTCAAGAAGCTGGAATGCCAGCAGGTGTACTGAACATCCTACATGGAACTGGGCCAAAGGTTGGTGATGCGATTGTGAAACATCCGAAGATCAAAGCGATTTCATTTACTGGCGGAACTAAAACAGGGGAGTACATTGCTCGCACTGCTGGACCCATGTTCAAAAAGCTCTCTCTGGAGTTAGGCGGAAAAAATCCAAACATCATTTTTGCAGATTGTGATTTTGATGACATGTTAAGTACAACCATTCGTTCTTCCTTTTCCAATCAAGGTCAAATTTGTCTTTGTGGCTCACGCATATTTGTAGAACGTCCGATTTATGATAAATTCAAGGAAGCATTTGTAGCCAAAGTATCGAAATCAAAGATCTCCTTTCCAACTGATCCTGAAGCGAAATTGGGAGCAGTCGTTTCCGAATCGCACATGGAGAAAGTTCTATCCTACATCGAATTAGCAAAACAAGAAGGAGGAACCGTACTAACAGGTGGAAATCGCGTTCACCTTGCCGCTCCTTATGATCAAGGATATTACATTGAACCAACAATTATCGAAGGACTTGCCTACGATTGTCGTACCAACCAAGAAGAAATATTTGGACCAGTGGTCACCATCACTCCATTTGATACAGAAGAGGAAGCTCTAATGATGGCCAATTCAACAGAATATGGACTAGCAGGGACGATTTGGACATCTAACTTGAAACGCGCACACCGTGTGGCGGACGAATTGCAATCCGGCATCGTTTGGGTGAATGCTTGGCTTGTTCGCGATTTAAGAACGCCATTTGGAGGAGTAAAAGCCTCGGGTGTTGGACGCGAAGGTGGATGGGAAGCATTACGATTCTTTACAGAAGCAAAAAATATATTTATCAAATACTGATGAGAGGGTTGATCTTTCTTCTTTTGTTCGCGGGACATCTGCATGCCCAATTGGAACCACGCATGTTTCAAATCAAGACGGATGAAATTGTCTTGTGGAATTATCATTTTGGAGATGATTTCGAAGGAGCAAATGTCGATGAGTCCAAATGGTACAAGCGTTATCCATGGGGTGGATTGTTAGCAGACCAAAAACAATATGCGGCGCCCGATATGCTGAGTCAATCTGGTGGAATCCTTCATTTAAAAGTGAGTGATAACAAGGGATTTTATCCAGTGGAAGATTGGATGATCAACCACGAAGAAGCAAAAAAGCATGGACTTGAAGTTCAGGGAAATTCAGTCAAATTAGGTTATATCACTTCGTGTATTTGGAGTAAGCAAGCGTTTCGCTACGGATACTTTGAAATCCGGGCAAAGGCACCATCCGGACAAGGACTGTGGCCAGCATTTTGGCTATATGGACAAAATCAAAGGGATGAAATTGATTTCATGGAAATGAAAGGAGAGCGTTCCAATGAAGTACACATCGATGTTCATTGTCCTGATTCATGTGAAAAGGTATTCACAAAACCCTTCGGATTACCAAAAAACTGGGGAGGATGGGTGAAAATGAACCAACAATTGACGGATGAATATGTGACCTATTCTGGCGTTTGGCTTCCAAATTCCTTGACGTATTATGTCAATGGTGTTGCCGTTTCACATTATGCGGGTGATTTCGACACGCCCATGAATGTCATTGCGAATATGGCGGTTGCACGCGATGGATTTGCGTTTAATCCGGGACCGAATGAAGAAACGAAATTCCCAGCTGATTACCAAGTCGACTACATTCGTGTGTGGAAATTAACTTCGGACAATGAATATAAAGCAAGCACATTCCTTGGGGCAAACAAATCCATTTCACCGCTCAAATATGGAAATCACGAACAGAATACGGATGATACAGACATGAGCATTAAGCGAAAAGTTCGTTTTGTTTTTGACAAAAGAAGGCTTTCGACAGAATTGGGTTTTCTTTCGTTTACTCCAATCCTAATGAATCCAGATCATTCTGTCGGAACGTATCTGATTCAATTTAATGGTTCAAACCCAAGCGAAGTAGAGATATCGATGCAAGATGAATTTAGAAATGTCTTTTCGGCGGTAAAAACATCGGCGGGATTACATGAGTTAAGTTTTCCAAAAAAAGGAATCTACGAGATCACGATTTTATCCGGAAAAAACAAAGCAACATTCACTGTTACCATTTAATGCGATCGATGATTCCTTGTTTTTTATTTTCCTTAACGGGGAATCGATAGCCACCTACAAGTTTAATGGTGTAAAATGATTGACGGTAGATCAAATCATTGAAGCGAATCGATTTATTGTCAAAATCGGTCACGAGGAATAGAAAATGTTTAGGCGTTGTATAGCCACCCATGATGCGGATATCGTAACGAGGGGCAAGTCCTAAAAAGCCGCGGAAATCTCCGTTTACCTGGTAGTATTTCGCTTGAATAACAGGTCCGAATCCAGCCCAACCAGCAATTTGCCAATTCTTAAAACGATTCACGTAAGCGTATCCGGGAACAAATCCTAGATCGAAGGCCGAAAATGTACTACTCATCGTTTTGGAATTTTGTTCATCTTGTAAAACCGTGGGAATTAACCCTTCATTTTTCGTATCGACACCAAAAAAGTTCATTGTTCCTTTGACGTACCATGTGTGAACTAGTTTTGTGTAATACGAACGTTTTCCAAGTAAAGCACCCATTTTAAAATCTTTGTGGTGGAAATACCAAGCGTTCGCGGAAATGTTCAAAGATTGAATTTTCGGCTGAATGGAATTTCGATGTGCCTCATCCAGTGTACTGTCCCAGCGATTGGCATCTTGTATGGAAAAACCACGAATGTACTTAAACTCAAAGTCGTAAAAGACCTTTTTGAAGCTGAAGTCCATCCCCAAGTTATATTGTCTAGATCTCCCGTAATTGCTTGCATCTCTGATGTTGCCAATGTTTGGAATGCTCACGCGAAGGACAAACCATTTGTAATTAAAAGCCAATCTCAAGAAGGGCGCTAAGTTATTTTTAAAGGTGATTTTATCAATTTCGTTCGTCAAAGGATACTGCAAAGTAAACGGTGCAGAGGTATAACCTGTTTCCGCCGAAATGATTTTCGCGTCGCTAAAATCCATGATGTTGGAATTCGTTTGCGCACGCAAATTCATGGTCAACAAAAGACAAAGACTACTGATGAATGTCCTCAAGGTCCAAGATAAAGGCATATACTTTTGCAATTTCTAATCGTTCACTACTTCGTCCAGATCCACCACCGTGACCTGCATCCATGTTACATTCAAAAACCAATGGATTTTTATTCGTTCTCAAGGCCCGTAACTTTGCTACATATTTCATTGGTTCCCAATATTGCACCTGCGAATCATGATAACCAGTTGTGATGAACATCGCTGGATAATTCATGGAACGCAAATTGTCATAAGGGGAATATTTCAGCATGTATTCGTAAAATTCTTGTTCCTGTGGATTCCCCCATTCTTCCCATTCTCCGGTCGTCAATGGAATGCTGACGTCTAACATGGTAGTCACCACATCGACAAAAGGCACTTGGGAAACAATTCCTTTCCAGAGATATGGAGCCATGTTTGTGACAGCACCCATCAATAATCCACCGGCAGATCCACCTTGCGCATAAAACTTTGACGCATCGCCATATCCTTTCATGCTTAAATATTCCGCTGCATTGATAAAGTCGGTAAACGTATTTATTTTCTTGGTGAATTTACCATCTTCATACCAGTGCTCACCCATGTACTTACTCCCGCGAATGTGCGCAACCGCATAAATGAATCCACGCTTGAGTAAACTTATTCGTGTTGCACTGAATACATCCGGCAATGTATATCCGTATGAACCGTAACCATAGAGCAGGCAAGGAGCATTCTTTAAATCTATTCCTTTTTTATACACCAAGGAAACGGGAATGTGTGTTCCGTCATTGGCCAAGGCCCAAATCCGTTCTGATTGGTAGTCATTTGAATCAAAGTTGGGATCCAGTAATTTTTTCTCAAACCAAATCGTTTGTTCGCCTGTAAGGACGGAATAGCGATACACCCTTGATGGAGTGGTCATTGAATTATATGTATAGAAAATGTCAGTTGTCTCGTAGGAATCATTAACCCCTAATCCAAGAAAATACGTTTCTTCCTCGAAGGAAATATAGCGTTCTTCTTTTTCGGTTTTGATTCTTAATTTGCGCAACCCGTTTTGACGTTCTTCGATCAATAGGAAGTCTTTGAAAACAGAAATATCCTCCAAGAGTATCTGTGGATCATGTGCGACAATTTCTTGGCATTCACTTAGTTCGTTTGGAATCGTTGCGGTAAAAAGTATTTTTTTATTTGGAGCTTGATCGTTACTCAAGAGGTAAAATCCTGTTTCGTGGTGACTGACTTCATAGATGTGTCCGGCAGTGCGTGGCAAAAATACCTCAGCTTTTTGCATTGGTTTATTCGCATCCACACATGAAATTTCAGAAGTTGTTGAGCTGTGACAAGCAATAAGAATAAATGCGTTGTCAATGGTTTTGCTAATGCTTACATAATAGCGTTCATCATCTTCCTGAAAAACAAGGATGTCCTCTGATTCTGTGGTTCCCAGTTTGTGACGAAAAACTTGGAATTCACGGAGTGTCTCAGGATCTTTTTTAATGTAAAAAATCGTTTGATGGTCGTTCGCCCAAACAATGCTGCCATCGGTATCTTGGATGAGGTCATCATAGAAACTACCATCCGCATTCTTGCGAAATCGAATTTCATATTTACGGCGTCCCACAAAATCTTCTGAAATAGCCAAGGTCTGATCGTCCAACGATGGACTCCATTCTGCTAATTCGTAGAATGAATGCCCATCAGCACGTACGTTTTCATCCAGAAAAACCTGTTCAACATTATTCTCCCAGCGAACAAGTACCGAATAATCTTTCCCTTCTTGCTGCCTGATTTGATAGGTGTGCTGCTGTAATATAAAGGGTGCGCTAACATCGTTCGGATTAATGCGCTCATCGAATTCTTTTACGAGTCCATCGACCAAGTCTTGCATGGGTTCAAAATACGCTTCGCAATAGGAATTTTCTTCTTGCAAGTTGTCTAATACTTCTTTCGAATCACGTTGATTCATCCAAAAATAGGGGTCCTTGCGTTTGTGTCCATGTTCGATTAAAACATGAGGAACTGTTGTCGCAATGGGTTCAGTAAGTATTGGTCTTTTGGACATAAAAAGTACATTCGAACGACAAAAAACAAGTCATTCTGTGGGTGAGATTGCACAAATTTAGTCAATATCTGCCTTTTATATTTTACCTTTGAATAGTGAAGAAGTTGTACAAGCTATTATTGAATCGTTTACCGCGTCCATTACTCATCCGATTGAGTTATGTTTTCCGTCTTTTTGCTCCGACATTGTACCGAGGGAATAAGGTGGAATGTCCTGTATGTGAACGTTCTTTTTCGAAGTTTTTATCCTACGGTTCAGACGTCGCGCACAGAGAAAATGTGCTTTGTCCATATGACTTAACCTTGGAGCGTCACCGTTTGATGTGGTTGTATTTACAACAAGAAAGTAATTTCTTTACAGCGGAAAATTTATCCGTTCTTCATGTGGCTCCGGAGCAATGTTTTATCGATCGTTTTCGATCGCAGAAAAATCTGCACTATTTAACAGGAGATTTGGTTTCTCCGCTTGCCGATATTCATTTCGATTTGCACCACATTCCCCTAGAGGACAATCGCTTTGATGTGGTTTTTTGCAATCACGTAATGGAACATGTTGATGATCCTTTGCAATGCATGCGTGAACTTTACCGCGTGATGAAATCCGGTGGATGGGCAATCATGCAAGTACCTCAAGATTTTACACGTGACACAACCTATGAAGACCCGAGCATTACGAGCCCGGCGGAACGCGAAAAGCACTTCTGGCAAAAAGATCACGTGCGATTATTCGGAAAAGATTACCCACAGTGGCTCGAAAAAGCAGGATTTACCGTGTCTGAATTCGATTTGAACAAGCATTTTTCTCCGGAACAAATCGAGCGTTTTCGTTTGATGAAAAACGAAATATTGTATATCTTACATAAAAAATAAGCGTTGAGATTAGTTGTTTTACTTTTGATGCTTCCATTTTTTGGATTCTCTCAAAAAGCACTTTTTGTTACCTTAAAACCGATGTTCGGAGCACAAGAATTTCAAGCTGGAACAAATTACACCGGTAATAATGGCAAAGTGGTGAAACTTGAGTATTTAAAATATTACCTAGGTGATTTAAATATTGTTCATGATGGAGGACAAATTTTAGATTTAACGGAATCCGTATACTTAATTTCTGACACCAATTACACCCTGTTTTTAGGGTATCACGCGGTTAATCAAATTGAACAAGTTAATTTTTTAGTAGGTGTCCCTGGTCGTTTTAATACGCAATCAGGTTCGATGGCTCAGGATATTTCGCTGTATCCAGAAACGTACGCCTTAAGTTTTCAATCACCCTCCATGTATTGGGGATGGGCGGCTGGTTACATGCACATGATTGTAGAAGGAAAGGCCGATGGCAATAATGATCAAACCCCTGAAACCTTCTTTCAATTACATAACTTCGGAGATCATAGTCAAGCGTCGGTTTCTATTCCATCTGTGATTCAAACTAATTCGGACCCGAATCAAATCGATGTGCAATTGATTTGCCATATTGACAGGTGGTTAAACAACATTAATTTAGCCAGCGTAGGCATCTTACATGGCGAAGATGGATTAAATTTAGAAGTAATGCAGAATGTTTCTACACAATTTGTTTTTGAACAATCCGCAACGGCAAGTACGAGTAACTTACAAAAAGACATCCTGCAATTTTCATCCTCACAAGGCGCCGTTGAATGTGCTTGGACAGGCTTAGAAAAAGAGCTAACTGTTCAGTTAATGGACCAATCTGGTAAAATCTTACGAAGCCAATCCCTTTCATCCGGTCAGGGTCAATTTACGTGGAATGGACTGAAAGCAGGTATGTACTTTGTGCAGTTTGCTGATCAAAACGGACAAGCACAAAGCAGACAAGTAATGGTTTTTTAATGAAAATCATCCGTTTTTCCGGCCTCTTTCTTTTGTTGTTGCTTCTTGCACTTTCCTTATTGAAGTGTAAAAGCCCCTTGAATTTAAACGCAGGAATTGTCGTGCCAACACCGATTGACAATCCACAGACGGAGGCGAAGATTGAACTGGGAAGAAAATTGTTTTTCGACACACGTCTTTCCATCGATGGAACCGTTTCATGTGCCACTTGCCATAAGCCTGGGAAAGCATTTACGGATCAATTGCCATTAAGTGAAGGAATACGTGGGCAGCACACTGAACGAAACGCTCCGAGTATTCTGAATTCAGCTTTTTTGAAAACAGCCATGTTCGATGCTCACTTGCAAACCTTAGAATTACAAGTCATCGTTCCCATTCAAGAGAAAACGGAAATGGGACACAACATGAAGGACTTGATGAAAGTATTGAAGGCCGATCCGGAATACCAAAAAGCTGCGCAAGAAATTTACCATCGGGACTTTGATGCTTGGGTTTTGACTCGAAGTATTTCAGCCTATGAACGCAGCTTGGTTTCGATGAACTCCCGTTTCGATCAATACCAAAAGGGAAACCAACATGCGATCAATGCAACGGAAAAAGCGGGATGGAAACTATTTTCTGAAACCTTGTATTGTACGAAATGTCATACACCGCCGAATTTTACGACCTATGTTGCGGAAAATAACGGACTCTATGCATCCTACGAAGGAAAAAGCGACCAAGGACGTTTCCGCATTCACCATGACTCCTCAGATATCGGAAAATTCAAAGTTCCTTCCTTGCGAAATTTACCCTTGACTTTCCCTTACATGCACGATGGTAGTTTAGCTACAATAGATGAGGTACTTGATCATTACATTAAAGGTGGAAATGGACATCCATTACAGAACAAAACCATTGTTCCATTTACCTTGAGCCCTCAAGAAAGAAAGCAGTTGAAAGCCTTTTTCAATAGCCTAGTCGATGTGAGTTATTTAAACCAATAAGTCAAGAATCCTCCGTATTTTTGTGCCATGAAACTTGCTGCTCAGGATCCAATTTGTGCACTTGCCACCGCAAATGGCATAGGTGCGATTGCACTCATTCGTACTTCTGGACCACAATCAAAATCATTGGTAACCAAGTTATTCTCCAAAGACTTAAGCATCCAAAAAACACATACCGTTCATTTGGGTTGGCTTTCGAATCTAGAAGGAGTCCGTATCGATGAGGTACTAGTGACCTTGTTCGATGACGGAAAAAGTTTCACCGGCGAAGAAAGTGTTGAGATTGCTTGTCACGGTTCGATTTACATCCAACAGCAAATTTTGCAAGCACTGGGAAGCGTTGGCTTTCGCATGGCGGAACCAGGAGAATTCACCCAAAGGGCATTCTTAAACGGACGCATGGACTTATCACAGGCAGAAGCGGTAGCTGATTTGATTGCTTCACAATCGAAAAACGCGCACGAAATCGCCTTGAAACAATTGCGCGGAACCTTTTCGAGTGAACTACAAGAATTGCGTGAGAAGTTGATTCACTTTGCTTCATTAATTGAATTAGAACTCGATTTCGCCGAAGAAGATGTGGAATTTGCTGATCGCAGTGCCTTGAATAACATGGTTGCAGAAGTGCTGCACATGGTCCGACGTTTAGCTTCATCCTTTCAACTAGGAAATGCGATTAAAAACGGAGTTCCAGTTGCCATTGTCGGCGCACCAAACACAGGAAAGAGTACCTTGTTGAATCAATTGCTTGGCGAAGAGCGTGCGATTGTCTCTAGCATTGCCGGAACAACACGTGACGTCATTGAAGAAACCTTGAACATCGACGGAATCTTATTTCGCTTAATCGACACCGCAGGAATACGTGAAACTACGGAGACCATCGAAGCGATGGGAATTGAACGTTCCCAGCAGAAAATCCAACAGGCCAATATTGTCCTGTGTTTAGCTGATGCTTCCGACTCCGAAAACCTAGACGAAACAGAAGCGTGGGTAAAAGACCTACGTGAAACACATCCCGAAAAGCACATTTTGCTCTTGACCAACAAAATTGATTTGGACACGTCGCGTGTGACAGATAGCTTACAAATCAGCGCCTTAACTGGAGCCGGAATCACCGAATTAAAAGAACAGTTAGTGAGTTGTGTTTTGGGGGATTTCAACATCCAAGAAGAGACGATTGTATCGAATGCACGTCATTTCGAGTCCTTGCAGAATACCGACGAAGCCTTAAGCAAAGCCCAAGAAGGACTGCACATCGGAACCACCGGCGACTTCATCGCAATGGACATCCGCACGGCAATGCGCCACTTAGGAAACATCACGAGTCACATCGATGTGGATACAGATATCCTTGGATCGATCTTTAGTAAGTTTTGTATTGGGAAGTAGGTGATTAATTATTCGTAGTTGTAAAACATTAATTTTCTCGTTTTAAATAATGGGTTAATCATTTAAAAACTCTTTTGCAATATCCGTAAGTTGTTTGCTCATGGATACGATATTATCGATGTCATCAGCTGGTATTTTAGTTCCATTTCCCCCGATCTCTAGAAAATGTTTATCCTTATTAGATGTAATTTTTGCTATAATT
>JBILRU010000170.1:0-2798 GCA_044372485.1 Crocinitomicaceae bacterium | reverse complement strand
GAAGCTTGATTCCTTCCTGCGTAAAACATTCTGAAATAACACAGAAATAATAAATTAATAATCCTTCTAAATCTTCGTTTTCGTATTCAGAGGGAGCTGTCATGACATAATCCAACAATTCTTGTTGCGCCAAGGCATATTTTTCAGATACGTTTTCTAATTGATCGTCCGTTAAATTGTCAACAATTTCAATGGCTTTCTCAATGGATGCTAGACTTACTTGTTTCATGACTATCTTTTTTTTTGTCAAAAATAAGAAGAAATAATGGCGAAATTAAATTATGTAACTTGTGCTACAGATGAATTCTTAAAGAGCCTTTACCTTTGTCAAAAAAAACAACTGATGACTTTTCTCAAAACGCGTACATTTTGGACCATCCTCGGATATGTATTGGGCGCTGTTGGTGGATACATTTATTTTCTAAATGTCAAATGTGAAACTGGATGCTATATGAAGACGAGTCCAGTATTCAATGTCATTTTTGGATTTTTCATCGGAGGTTTTCTTTTTCAGTTTATTCACGAATTTTTTATCGCTAAACAAAAATAACCATGTCAAATTTCCCAACAATTATCGATGTGCGTACGCACGCTGAATACAGTGGCGGCCATGTAGCTGGATCTGTGAACATTCCTTTGCAAGAAATTGCGAGCCGAGTAGAAGAGGTGAAAGCCTTTGCTCAACCCATATTATTTTGTTGTGCTTCAGGTATGCGTTCTGGTCAAGCAACTCAATACTTTCAATCTTTAGGCGTGGACTGTGAAAACGGTGGCGGATGGCTGGAAGTAAACGCACGCATGTAATTCTGAACAAATATTTTAAGCTCATTAACACAACATATTATGTCATTATTAGGAAAATTATTCGGAATGAAATCCGTAAATTATCAACAACTCGTTCAAGAAGGTGCGGTCATCGTCGATGTGCGTTCTCCAGGAGAATTTCAAGGAGGACACATCAAAGGATCCATCAATGTTCCCTTGCAAAGTATCCAAAGTTCATTGGGTAAAATACCGAAAAACAAAACAGTTATTACCTGTTGTGCTTCTGGAATGCGCAGTGCAAGTGCCAAAAGCATTTTGAAATCAGCGGGATATGCAGATGTTCACAATGGAGGTGGTTGGATGAGCCTGAAAAGTAAGATCTAAACGAAGCTCAAGATTAAAAGGAACAGAATCAATCCGAGTGAACGAAGAAGATTGCCTTTAATCATATCCCTTAAATACCAAGATGGAAAACCATCTGCTTTCAATTTTTGATAAGCACGGTAAACAGAAAAAACCGCTAAAACCGTTAAAATACCTATTGAAAGGTAACTGGAGATCCAAAATGAAATCCACTCGAATTTCATATTTACTAAAAACAAAACTAAAATCGCTGCAACAATTCCAAGTTGCAGCGATTTGTCTTTTGTGGTATAATTAATTAGTTTGATTTTGAGCTCATCGTCCAGTTTCCGAATGGCACTTTGCAACATTCTTCTGCTCAGAAAAATACTTAAAATTAGCGGGATGTAAGCAATCAGTAAGTTATTCATACTTACTTGTTGTTCTCAATAATGTATAACAAGACTTTCTCCATTAAATGCGCACGGTCTTTTCCGCTAACGTTATGTTTGTGCATTGGATAAATGAAATCGTCTACTTGAACACCGTTTTCAATGAAGGATTTCAAGAGTGCTTCGTTGTGTTGCATCACCACTACATCGTCGATGGAACCGTGAATTAACAATAAATCTCCTTTTAAATTTTTCGTGTAATTCAATAAGGAATTGGCATCGTATCCCGCCTTGTTTTGCTCCGGACGATCCATGTAACGTTCACCGTACATGATTTCGTAGTACTTCCAATCGGTCACTGGTCCACCAGCAACGCCAACATTGAAAACACCCGCTCGACGCAACATTAGCGATGTCGTCATGAATCCACCAAAGGACCAACCATGTACAGCAAGGCGATTTCTGTCGACATAATTCAAGGATTTCAAGTACTCCACACCAGTCAATTGGTCTTCCATTTCAACGGTTCCAAGTTGACGGTGGATTTGGGATTCAAAAGCAAATCCGCGTTCTCCTGATCCACGGTTATCTAGCGTAAAGACAATGTATCCTTGATTTGCCATCCAATGCATCCAAAGATTCGCTCCAGCCATCCAAGAGTTTGTCACCATTTGCGCGTGTGGTCCACCGTATACATACACAAGAACTGGGTATTTTTTTGACGGATCGAAATTGCTTGGTTTGATCATTCGGTAGTACAAATCTGAACCATCTTTTCCTTTGATGGATCCAATTTCTGTAGTTCCAACGTTGTAATCAGCCAATTTTTCCTTGGATTCCATCAGTAACTTTGTCATTTTCCCGTTGTTGGTCCAAAGCATTGCTTTAAATGGAACCGATAAACTAGAATAAGCATCCATGAAATACGTTCCATTCGCGGAAAGACTGAACGTGTGCGTTCCTTCATCCTTGGTGATTAATTCGGTGTTTCCTTTCAAGTCACAGCGGTAAACCAAGGTGTTGGTTGGATTCGGTCCAGTGGCAGCGTAATACAAGGACATTCCATCTTTCGTTGCACATAAAATGTCCTTTACGACAAAGGCGTGGTTCGTCAGTTTTTGCTTCAACTTCCCATTAAAGTCAAACAAATAAAGGTTGTTGAATCCATCGCGCTCTGAAACCCATACGAAATCGTTAGTGGATTCAGTTGGGAAGAACATGGGATGCTCAGGTTCGATCCACTTGTCGTTTTGTTCTTCAAACAAAGTTTTCACAAACTTTCCTGTTTTAGCGGAATAA
>JBILRU010000084.1:0-9842 GCA_044372485.1 Crocinitomicaceae bacterium | reverse complement strand
CGTCTGGCGTAATGGCCAAATTGGTAAAATAATCGTCCGCTGCTCCACGTGGAGAGATGTACACGGATTTTTTCGATTTCACGTTGTAAATACCTACGCGTGGTTTC
The DNA here is from genome assembly GCA_044372485.1 of Crocinitomicaceae bacterium. Lineage (GTDB taxonomy): Bacteria > Bacteroidota > Bacteroidia > Flavobacteriales_D > Crocinitomicaceae > UBA952. The sequence goes on along the minus strand of JBILRU010000084.1, from coordinate 9,735 downwards.
TCGGATTTTTGTCCAGCCATCGGATACTTAATCGAGACCAAGGAAGCCGGTGTTGTGTTGACATCCAATAATGGATAATTGTGCACATCCGTTTCGTCCTTTTGGTAGAATGCCAGAATGTTTCCCTTGTTTGACCAAAATATTCCGCCAGAGATTCCAAATTCATTGCGTGCAATGGATTGACCTGAAACGATGTTTTTATCGGTGTTTTTTGTGATCGCACGTCCATCGATGTACAAATTGTTATCAATGGTATAGGCTAATTGATTCGACGCAGCATGATACGTATGGTTCGCGGAGTTCTCTACTGTTTTTTTGAGGATCTTTCCGGATTTCGTTTTGATATCGAAGGTTGCCACGGATTGACCATCATTTAAGAGCAAGGTTGTTTCGTTGGACCATTCGGCGCCAAAGAAATTACCAAAGGAAGAGCCTAGAAGTTTGTTTACTTCGTCTATGGTGATGAGGTCTACAGACTTTTCATTTGCAACAGAAGATTTGTACATCGTTTTGTAGTCCTTGCTGCAAGTCGTGTATTCACTGTCATTCATCCACAGGAAATTATTCACGCGTTCGGGTGAAACACTTCTCTGTAAAAGAACGGATTCTTTCACGGTCATTTCCTTTTTTTGTGCGAATGCAAAAGGAGTTAATAGTAATATGAAAGGAAGGATCAGTCGTTTCATGCGCGTTGTATAAATTGATTAAAAAATTGTTCTAAAGGTTTTCCAGCTTCGTAGCAATGCAGCAATTGTTTGTCTAAATCATCTGCGAGCAGCGTTTCAGCGGGAAATTCGGCATAAAAATACCATTGTTTATTGAAAATGAGGTTTTCTTCTTGGGCGGATTCCTTGAGGTGAGCTGGAAGGATTTTGTTTTTCTCACCATGGATTTCACCAAAGGTCTTTTTAAAGGACTTGGATTCATAGATTGCTCGGAATTCATCCATATTCGCAGCGATTCCCTCACGGACCAATTCAAGGTCTTCTTTATCGATTTCGTAAATACCACCGTAAGCACGAATATGTTCCGGACTCAGTTCAAAGTAAATGCCGTTCACTGCCTTGCTTTTTTTTCCATTTGGTGCAACGACAGCAGAACACATGAGTTTATATGGAGCTTTGTCTTTGGAGAAACGGATGTCTCGGTTAATTCGAAACACACAATCTTTTACTTGTAACTCAGCAAACTGAGGATCGGATGCAGCCAATTTCTGGATCATGTGCTGTGTAAACGCATAAAAAGGTTTTTTCACGGATTCCTCGTAGCGTTTGCGATTTTCGTCGAACCAGGTTTTGTGGTTGTTTCCAGCGAGTTCGATAAAGAAATTCAGATAATCTTCAGTGAAAAATGACATAGGACGAAGATATGGAAAATCCGAAGAAGGGACTCAGAAAAAGCGAATAAAAAGCTGTTGCACGTTTAAACTAGAATGTGTATCTTTGCACCCGATTAATTAATATTTAAAAATAATCTTATGAATTCTTACGAAACTGTTTTCATTTTAACTCCCGTTTTGTCTGATGATCAGGCAAAGGAAGCAGTACAGAAATTCGAAGGTGAGATTAAATCACTTGGTGGTTCAATCACTCATTCGGAGAACTGGGGTTTGCGCAAGTTGGCGTACCCAATCCAGAAAAAATCCACTGGTTTCTACTTTCTAGTAGAATTCCAAGCGGAAGGTAATGTTGTTGCGAACTTCGAATTGATGTTGAAGCGTGATGAACGAGTTTTACGTTTTTTAACGGTAAAAATGGAAGTTGATCACATGAATTACTCAGTAAAAAGACGTGCAAAAGCTGGAGCTACTGCCTAACTAATTGTTAACCCTAAAAAATTAAAAGAGATGTCAAACGATATTCGCTATCTAACCCCGATTAATATTGATATTAAGAAGGACAAGTACTGCCGTTTCAAGAAGAGCGGAATTAAATTTATCGATTACAAAGACGCTAGCTTCTTGTTAAAATTGATAAATGAACAAGGTAAAATTCTTCCACGTCGAATCACTGGTACTTCTGCGAAATACCAAAAGAGAGTCAACAAAGCGATCAAACGTGCACGTCACCTTGCGATCCTTCCATACGTTGGTGATATGTTGAAATAATCATTTGTTGAACAGAAAAACTGAAAGTCATGGAAATTATCTTAAAGAAAAACGTTGATAAATTAGGTTACGCAAACGAAATCGTAACTGTAAAACCTGGATACGGTCGTAACTTCTTGATTCCTCAAGGATATGCGGCGCTTGCTACGCCTAGCGCGAAAAAAGCACACGCTGAGATTATGCGTCAAAAATCTCACAAAGAATCTAAAAATTTAGCTGAAGCTCAAGAGTTAGCTGCTAAAATCGCTGATTTAACCATCACCATTTCTACGAAAGCTGGTGAAAACGGTAAAATCTTTGGTTCTGTTAATACGGTTCAATTGGCTGATGCACTTCGTGCACTTGGACACGATATTGACCGTAAATCATTGAAAATTAAAGACGAACCAATTCGCGAAATTGGAACGTACGAAGTAGAAGCGAATATTTACAAAGGCGTTAAACAAGCATTCAAATTTGAAGTTGTTAGCGAATAAGCTTTTCTAATCAAACTAGAAAAACTCTTTCCATCTGGAAGGAGTTTTTTTTTTGCCTTTATTTCACCCTAGAAAATCTATTTGCATATTATAGTAACATACGATGGACTCAGGTTCGTTTATGATCATCTATAATGAGTAGAATGGAACTGTAAAAGCAAGAATGATATTCTAACGTGCTTCCAAGTAATTTTTGACGTAATCCGCAATTCCCTCTTCGAGGGAATAAAAAGCATGTGAATAGCCAATAGAGATCAATTTAGACATATTCGCCTCTGTGAAATACTGGTATTTGTCGCGGATGTCTATGGGTGTATCGATAAAAGAGATGGATGGCTCAAGGCCTAAAGCTTGGAACGTTAAACTTGCCAAATCCAAGAATGTACGTGCTTCTCCTGATCCAAGATTATAAATCCCAGAGTGATCCTGATGTTGCATCAAGAATTCACAAACTTTCGCCACATCCTTCACATAAACGAAGTCTCGCAGTTGCTCTCCATCCTTGTATTCCGGATTGTGAGAACGAAACAATTGCATGTGTCCATTTGCTTTGATCTGACGATGCGTATGAAAAACAACGCTTGCCATTCTTCCTTTGTGGTATTCTTTTGGACCATACACATTAAAGAATTTAAGTCCAGCCCAAAATGGTGGCGTTGTTGTTTGTTGAATTGCCCATTTGTCAAATTCGTTCTTAGAAATTCCGTAAGGATTCAAAGGTTTCAAATTCGGAATGACTTCATTATTGTCTTCGTAGCCGTATTCCCCTAGACCATAAGTCGCCGCGCTACTAGCATAAACCAGTGGAATCTGGTGTTCGGTGCAGATGGTCCAAATAGACTTTGTGTAATTGAGGTTTAACTGATCCAGAATGTCTAGATCCTTTTCTGTGGTATCTGTTCGTGCGCCCAAATGGAAAACAAACTCCACTTCGTTCGCATGCGTTTGAAACCATGAAACAAATTCTGAACGCTTTATTTTTAAACTAAACTGTGTATGTTTCCAATTGTCTTCTTTGTCAAGTTTCGTAAAATCATCAACTAGAATGAGGTTTGTGTGTCCGAGCGTGTTGAGGTGATCCACCAAATAACTCGCAATAAATCCGGCGGAACCAGTAACAACTATCATTGGACGTTTTTAGAATAAACCGTTGATTTCAGCATCAATTGAATTAATGATTTTACCCAAATCCTCTTGGTTGTCTGGGAAACGGTTGTTATCGATGTCGATGATCAACACTTTTCCTTTATCGTAAGTAGAAATCCATGCCTCGTAACGTTCATTCAAACGTTTTAAGTAATCTAAACGGATGCTTTCTTCGTAATCGCGTCCACGTTGTTGAATTTGGCTTACCAAAGTTGGTACGCTTGCACGAAGGTAGATCAATAAGTCTGGCGCAGAAATGAATCCATCCATTAAGTTGAACAAGGAGAAATAATTTTCGAAGTCCCTTGTTGTCATCAAGCCCATGGAATGTAAATTCGGTGCAAAGATGAAAGCATCCTCATAAATTGTTCGGTCTTGAATAACGGTATGTGCCGTTTCTTTAATCTCTTGGATTTGAGTGAAACGACTGTTCAAATAGTAAATTTGAAGGTTAAAGGACCACCGTTGCATGTCATCGTAGAAATCATTCAAATACGGATTTTGGTCTACGTCCTCGTAATGAGTTTCCCAACCATAATGTTTTGACAATAAGTTTGTTAATGTGGTTTTACCCGATCCAATATTTCCTGCGATTGCAACGTGCATATTCTGTATTTTAGAAAAGCTAAATTACAATATTTCCGAGGAAGAAAAAAAGCGGAATACTAGTATTTGATGGAATAAATGGAAATTTCTTTTCCTTTTAGGATTCCGAGTAGATTACCTTGAATGATAAATGAGGAAATTGCTGTTTTATTCAGTATTTCGAGCCAATCTGGAATTCTTTGGTTTGATTTCTTTTCCATGAGGACGAATCGAAGGGATGTTGAATTTGCGTCCAAACAGACAATTTGTTCGTTCCAAAACCCGAATTGATGACAGTTTTCGAGGGCGTAGGTTCCGCTGAAGTTCAATAGGAAATCATAACGATTAATCATTCCATCCGAGAAAAGCACGTACAAGTGATCTTTGTATTCTTTCATTTCAAGAAGTGAGTTCCCCTTAGTTTCCACATTTTGAATGGACTGCAGGATTTGGGACTTTTGAAAATCGACTAAATTTAAGGAGGAACGAAACTGGTCAAAAACCCAGATTAAATTCGGACGATTTGATGCGCAAACAAAGACAACGTTGGAGAATCCTAATTCACTTAAATCGATGATGTCCCCCTGTTGGGAAAGCGTATTGTCAACAATGGCAATGGATTGCTGTACATCCGAAAACAAGATTATTTTCATTGCGTTAATCGGCGAAATGGATTGAATGTTTCCGAGCGACTTGAAGGTTTGATTGAATCTTCGTTCTCCATTAATCGCTTTCTTTTGAATGTTATTCTCTGAAACGACTAACAAGTTGTTTTGTCCATCGATGGTCCATGTGTCAATGGGAGTAGGGGACACAAACGTTTCCACGAGTGTCAATTGCTGTGAGTACACAAGTGAACAAATGGACCAACTCACGAAAAGCAAACGGAATTTCATATGGTCAGAGCTAAAATTTCATTCAATAAACGGTCGTCATTCATCAAGCGTGGTACTTTGTGTTGCCCGCCTAATTTTCCTTTGGACTTCAGCCAACGGTGAAAGGTTCCACTTGGGGCTTTCGTCATTTTCGGATAGCCAATGTTGATATTGTCTTTGCGTTTTGCTTCATAGTCCGCATTTCCATCTTTCAATAACTGGTCTAATTCCCTTAGAAACAAGGATTCATCACTTGGTTCTTTCCTAAATTCGATCAACCAATGATGTCCGCCCACAACTTGTTCTTCGCCAAAACAGGGCGCAGCAGTATAGTCACTTATTTGTGCTTTCGTGCGAAATGCTGCTTCGCTAATCGCTTTGTCTGCATGCTCAATGATTAATTTTTCTCCAAACGCATTAATGTAATGACTGGTTCTACCGCTGACCACAAAACGAAATGGATAGACTTGACTAAAACGCACGGTATCGCCGATGATATAACGCCAAAGGCCTGAGGATGTGGTGATCACCAATGCATATTCTTTATCTATTTCGACGTTTTCTAGTGGGATAACTGTCTTCGAATCTAGTCCATCAAATTCATTCATGGGAATAAACTCGTAAAAAACCTGAGAATTGGTCAACAATAAAAGTTCTTTTGAATCGATTTGATCTTGCAGTCCAAAATAACCTTCGGATGAATTGTAAGATTCCACGTAATTCATCGTTGGGATTTGAATAATATCCTGATAAGCCTCTTGATAGGGAATGAAGGACATTCCTCCATGTATGTAAAGTTCCAAATTTGGCCAAACTTCTGCGATGGAATTCTTTCCGGATTTTTCCAGAACTTTTTTTAATAATAATAGTGTCCAGCTAGGAATTCCGGCAATGATACAAATATTTTCATGTAGCACGGATACCGCCATTCGCTCTAATTTTTCCTCCCAGTTCTCCAGTAATGCGATGTCTTTCTTTGGCGTTCGTCGTAATTCGGTCCAAGTGGGCAGGTGATTGATGATAATTGCGGACAAGTCTCCAATGAAAATCCCTTCTTTTGATTGATCGATTTTACCACTTCCACCAATAATGAGGTGTTTCGCGTTGTATAACTTCCTCTTTGAATGGTTGGCGTAATATTGAGCAAGTAAATCCTTACCGTTTGCATAATGATTGTATAAAAGAGAATCTTCCGTGATGGGTAAAATCTTAATCCGATCCGCTGTGGTACCTGAAGATTTTGCGAACCAGCTTGTCTTTCCTGGCCACAATTGAGATTCGCCACCGTGAATGGAATCATCGATGTACGGTTTTAATGTGCCGTAATCACTTAACGGAATTTTTTGTTGAAAGGAATCAATTTCCTGTACATCGATTAGACCAACTTTTTGACCGTACGCGGTCTTCTTTCCATTTTTTAAAAGAAAGTCAAAGGTATTGAGTTGGTTCGTTATAGGATTTTGACGGTAATCATTGATACGCGTCATACGTCTTCCAATCAACCAAGAAAATACGGTGTTGAAAGGCATAATTCAACGAAATTGATGAATGGAAAACGGAGATGATGTTTTAACCCCAAATAAGGACAGAGATCAGAATAGCTAATGCAATAATCGTATAAATTGTTCCTACTGCTGCAGTCGAACCTTCAAAGAAATTATCTGACATAATGTTTGTTTTAGAATTCAAAAGTAGGAATTGTTTTGCTTATACGTGCGGTTTGGACAAAAAAAAAGCCCTAAAAAAGGGCTTAATGTATGTTTTAAGTTGAACTTAATCCCTGCTTCCAAAAAGACGCAAAAGAGTAAGGAATAAATTAATGAAGGTAATGTACAAAGTTAGTCCGCCAAACAATGCCATTTTACTGCGTTGTTCTTGGTCTATCTCTGCATTGTGAGCCATTTCTTTGAGCATTTGCATTTTGTATGCAACCAAACCGGTGAATACAAATACACCAATGTAAGTAATCATTTTGTCCATCCCTGAACTGTGCATGAACATGTTTACAATACTCGCAATGATGATTCCTCCAAGCGCCATGTAAAGTAAACTACCAAACTTCGTCAAATCAGTTTTGGTTGTGTATCCTAATACCGCCATGATTCCAAAAGCCCCAGAGGCAGCAAAGAATGTTAAAGCGATCGACCCCAAGGAGTAAATCATGAAAATAAAGGATAAACTGAGTCCCATTAAAACGGAGTAGACGATGAAAAGCAATAAAATTGTTTTCATGGACCTTCGCTCTAAGCCCATACTCATCGCAAAAACGACGACAATCGGTGAAAACATAACCACGTAATACAATGGTGAAACACCCGTTTCCGTTAAGAAAAGTGTCGCTACGTACGCTGGATTAGTCCCGACTGTATAGGCAATAATACCTGAAATGCTCAATGCAGCGAACATGTACGTATAAACGCTGCGTATAAAATCTCTTGCAATGTCTGAGGATACAGACTGATTGTTGTTTAAGTAATCATTCATATTAATGTAATTTAGCTTGTACTAAATTAATAAATTCTTTACGAGTGGCATCGTTCGATAAAAATAATCCTGTAAACGCACTTGTTGTTGTTACAGAATTTTGTTTTTGTACACCGCGCATTTGCATGCACATGTGGCAACATTCAATAACGACAGCGACACCTTTAGGTTCAAGGGTACGTTGAATGCAATCGCGAATTTCTAATGTTAACCTTTCCTGAACTTGTAATCGACGTGAATAAGCATCTACCACACGCGGCAGTTTACTTAATCCAACAATTTTACCATCTGGAATGTAAGCAATGTGTGCTTTTCCGAAAAACGGAAGCATGTGGTGTTCGCACATGGAGTAAACTTCGATGTGTTTTACGATAACCATTTCGGAATAGTCCTCATGGAAAATGGCTTGACGAATAAGTTCATCTGGATTGATGTCGTAACCGTGCGTCAAAAACTTCATCGCTTTTGCTACCCTTTCAGGTGTTTTTAATAATCCTTCTCTTTCTGGATCTTCACCTATTTGTTCGATGATAGAGCGATAATGTCCTTCCATTCCTTCTTGATTTAACATATTTTGTTTTAGTTAACAACGAAAGAAACTTAAAAAGGTTCTTTGCCACCGAAATATTCCACAAAGTTATTTTCAGTTTCGATGAGTTTGATTTTAGCCATTTCTCCTCCATGTTCCTGAACGAGTGGTTCTAAAATATCCCAAATGGCAATTGCCAGGTTTTCCGTTGAGGCCATAATCCCTTCCAAAAAAGAAACATCTAAATTTAAATTTTTGTGGTCCAATGCCTCAATAATGTGTTCGCGCACGAGTAAACTCAGTACTTTTAGATTCATCACAAATCCTGTTTCTGAATGAGGTACCCCTTTCACGGTGATGTATAATTGAAAGTTGTGTCCGTGCCAATTGTGATTGGAACATTTCCCAAACACTTCTTGGTTTTTCTCATCACTCCATTCTGGTCTCCAAAGTTTGTGCGCCGCATTGAATGTTTCTCTACGGGTAATGTAAACTGTTTTCATAGCTTATACATTGATTAGTGACATTAGTTCACATTTCATGATTCCATCACGGTCTACTTCCAAAAGCTTGATGGATTGAAATGTGTTAACTAACTCAGGCTGATAGTTATATTTTACTTTAACATAATTTTCGGTGAATCCATACATGATTCCCTCGTCTTCTTCTTGCTCAAATAGAACACTTCGAACGGAGCCAACATTTTCGCTGTAAAACTGTCGTTTTTTACGGTCTGAAAGTAGGTGTAATTGCTTGCTTCGCTCGCGTCGCACTTCCATCGGAACAGCTTCGCCTAATTTTGGAGCGCCGGTATTGGCTCTTTCGGAATAGGTGAATACGTGTAAATAAGAAATGTCCATATCCTTCAAGAAACCGATCGTTTCCATGAAATCTTCATCTGTTTCTCCTGGAAATCCAACAATCACATCGACACCAACGCATGCATCTGACCGAAGAGATTTGATTTGTTGAACACGCTCGGCATACAAGGCACGCTCGTATTTTCTTCGCATCAGGCGCAGAATTCGGTCGCTTCCAGATTGTAGTGGAATATGGAAATGCGGAACAAATCGTTTCGATTTCGATAAACAAAAATCAATGATTTCATTTGATAATAAGTTGGGTTCGATTGAAGAAATTCGGTATCGGTCAATCCCATCAACCTTATCTAGTGCCTGAATTAATTGATAAAAATTCTCATCTCCTCCTTGTCCAAAATCGCCAATATTCACGCCTGTTAGTACAACTTCTCGGATATTTGTTTCAGCAATTTTCTTCGCTTCAAGAACTGTTTCTTCAATCGTAGCATTTCTGCTTTTTCCACGAGCTAGTGGAATCGTACAAAAGGTGCAAAAATAGTCGCAACCATCTTGAACCTTTAAAAAGGAACGCGTGCGATCTCCGAAGGAATAAGAAGGAACAAACTCTGTTGTTTCTTTAATGTTGTCGAAGGAAACAACAGTTTCGTTCGTGTTTTGATCGATTTTATCTAGGTGTTCCAGGATGTTGAATTTTTCATTCGCACCCAAAACC